>JAAUQZ010000087.1 GCA_012033355.1 Leptolyngbyaceae cyanobacterium RM1_406_9
GGGATGAGGGATGGGGGATGAGGGATGCTCTTTAATTGATTAGGACCGGTGCGTAGCGCCATGAGCAATAGAACCTTGATGGGCAGGATTCACCTTCATCCTTCATCCCTCATCCTTTATCCCTACTGAAGAAACTCTCCGATTCGAGCGGGTGCATCGGTTTTGCGTTCTTGGGGAAATTCGTATTCCACTTCGGTTGGTGGTTCGGGCACCAGAATGTAGCGATTACCCCAGCCGCCATTCAGGTCTTCGGGACGAGTAGGCGGTGGGGTGGTTACGCCAGTGGGAAGGGCGATCGCTTCCACCCTCACCGACTGAATGTATTGCTCCCCTTCAGCAGTGGTGCGAACAATATTGCTAGCAAACTCCAGCCCTCGCTGTGCTAAGCGTTGTTGTAGCTGGGTCAAGGTTTCTAAGGGAGCCAGCGTTGCCAAGAAAATCACTTTGCCATCTGCCTCAAAGGTCATTCCCAGGCGCGACTGCTCTAGCTGCCAGGTTTCCTGGTAGCGACCGTCAGGGGCAACTTCCCATAGGTTTAGCTCAGCCTGCCAGATGTCGCCCTCCGTTTTGACGGACTCGTAAGCTAAGAGTGAATAAACTGGGTCAGGGTCAGCGGCGATCGCCCCTTCAGGAGTCAGCAACCGCACGGCTGCAACGGTAATTTCGGTACCTTTGGGTAGGTCAGTGTTTCCGGCGATTGTATACACTCCTGCGGGCTGCGGTGTGACCGTGCGAATGTCTAAACTGACATCGCCTCGCTGAATCGGCAGTTTAAGCTGTGTGCAGCCTGTTGATAGCAGCAATACCAACGCAATGCTCAGCCAGCAAGAAATTTGTAAAAGTCGAACTTGTGTGAATTGATAAATTAACTGCTGGACAAAGGAAAAGTAGGAAAGCATAGGTATCTGACAAAGCCTGAGAAAGAGTGATTTTTTGTGAAACTGACCCGACGTAGCCTGAGTAGAATTAGTCTTGTCGAAATGTAAGACTGAGGTTTAATGGCATTGAAATAAATAAAAATGCAGCATTTAGATCTGCGATTCAAGAAGTCGCAGATCTTGCCTCCCTAGTCAGTGCTACAAACAATTGGGGTTAATACTATTTACTCAAACCGCAGTCGGCAACAGAAAAATTGTATAGAGAATTGATAGAAACTTAGCAAGGCATTTGTAATACAGCCCATTAAGAAAGACAAAATCTATTATTCAAGTAATGGAAGTTAAAACAGGAATTTTTATTGATGAGTTGTGATTTTTTCAACTTAAAAATATTGAACTTTCTTAGAGTTTTGATTAATTTTCTAGGAAGAAAATCCTGATTTGAGAAATTATATTTTTGCTATAGAAGTTTGCGTCATCTTTATACAAATTCAGAAAGCCCTTTATTCTTTTTTCAAGAACTTAGGCTATAAAAGGGATTAGATTACGCCCTATGGCGACTTTGCATCTTACCTGATTATTTCTACACGTCTCACTTCTAACAGGTTAATGATGTGCATCTCCTTTAAAGGTTTTGACTAAAGAAGCTTTTAGAAGCGACTACCCAAAGCAAGACTGCTGCTCAAACGCTGACGGTTTAGGTCTAGTGCTATTTGACTTAGACCTCTGGTTTTATAGAGCAGTGCATGGGTTCTGCAATGGCGATCGCTCCTCATCTATTCATTTCAGGGCAGGCGCTCAGTTGTTGCCTGCCATCTAACTTGGTGTGTCCGGTTTCTAGGGCTACCTTCCCTCTGGTAGGAAATATGAATGTAAACGCTAGTGATGCCAGCCGTTCAATTCAAACTCCTCTGCAAACGGTCTGGCGCAACTCTTTTTTTGGCGCAGCACTATTCTAGCTAGCCTGGTACTGCTTAGCCTGGAAGCAATGGCAGCGTCCGCGCAAGCTAACACAACGGGCGATCGCGCCGAATCATCCTCGCTTGAAACCAATGCTCCAACAGAAGATGCTCTAACAGAAGATACTCTAACGGAAGCCGCTCCAGCAGAAGATACACTGGCGGAAATAGACGCGACACCTCTCACTTCACAGAAATTTCCTCAACTCCCTGTATCTGCTCAGGTTACGGTTCAGATGGGTGAAAAGCCTCAAGATTTAAAGGCGACAGGGCAATCAGCAGAACAAATCGCAGAAACGGTTGCGCGTCCTGTAGCTTTAGCAGAATCTTCTTCAGAGGCACAGAGTAGGGATAGGCAGAATACTACAGCGCTGGCGGATGAAGGGTCAGCAGATGGAGCGCTGGAATCGGAGGCGGTAAATGCACCCTCAACTTCCCTTGAACTGGGCAGGCTGCACGCTGAAGCGGTCAGCGATATAACCGTCTCAGTAGAAACGGTTCAGGTGGTGGATGCTAGAGAAGCGATCGCTGAGGAGATGCCGGAAGCCGTTACTGCTCTCCGTATTCCTGATGTAAGAGATAACACAGCAAGCGATTGGTTACAAGTCCTGGATTCGCTCCAGACGGAATTCTTTACATCGGGTAATGAAACGGCTGCGGTCAGTTCATCGACTGAGCCTATAAACGAACTGATGCAGATTTTGGCTTCCTTAGAAGCGGAATTCTTTCGCTCAAATGACGAGATTGTTCTGAATTTGCCGCAGGAAGAGTCTGCTTTAACCGAAGATGATCGGTATTATTCTACACCTGAAGCAGCGGATGCTGTGGCGATCGCTCCTCTAACGATTCGAGAACCCGTCGCTGTTTCACTGGCGGGGGTGGAGGCGATCGCCTGGACTGGTGCTGAAGCTGAAGCAAACTGGCAACCTTTGATTTGGGACTGTGAGGCTGAAACAGACTGCTATGAATTGAGCGAGTCCGATTTGAGGTTGCTCTCAGCGATGCCGCTAACTCAAGCTTCGGCTGAAACGTTGGCTCAAACGACCCATGACGAAGCAGAAACCCTTCTAGCTCAGGTTGAGCCAGAGGTAAACAATGAAGCGGATAACTTGGCTACGTCTGGCAGTGCGCTGGCTTTGGGGAGGCCCTACATTCAGCTTCAGGGGGCGTATGTGCTGCAAGGGGATGAGTCTTCGGCGCGGGCAAGGGCGACGGTGCTATATCCCGCTAGTCCTAATTTGCTGCTTGGCGGAACGGTTGACCTGGCAGGCGGCGAGGCTTTTGGCAATGCAGACGGGTTTGGGCTGGAGTTGAACGAGCTATACGCCACGTTTCTGCCACCCGGAACGTCAGGACTGCGCTTCACGGCAGGCTTGATGGATTTGACTTCCTACTTTGATCGCAATAGTTTCGCTAAGGATGTGGTGACGCACTTCTTCAATCCGGTGTTTCAAACCAATCCGGCATTGAGTGCAGCGGGGCTGTCTTCCCGGATTGGGGCGATGGCAGTCTGGAATCCGACGGATAACGTAGACGTGAGAGCCACCGTTTTTTCCTCCAATCGTGACCTGAGCGAGTTTGCCCTGGATGCGTTCGCTGGAGAGGTGGGCTTTCGGGCGGGCAATTTGATTTTGCGCGGCACGTACATTTCGGCCGAAGATCCGGGCAGCGGCGACGGGTTTGAGGAGATTTTTGGCATCGATCGCGGTGATGTGTTTGGCGTGCAGGAGGGCGATCGCGAAGAAGCCTTTGGACTCAACGCCGAATACTTTATCCCTGAAATCAACCTGGGACTGTTTGCCCGCTACGGTCACTACAGCAATCGCGAGATAGACGAAAGCGCTAACACCTACAGCTTTGGAATCAATCTGCTGGACTTGTTTATGCCAGCCGATCGCCTCGGATTGGCTTACGGTCGGGGCTTGTCAAACGATGAACTACGGCGCGATCGCGACGACGAGGTGCCCGATGTCCTGGAACTGTTTTACGACGTTCGGCTTTCGCCTAACCTGCGGGCGGGGGCAACGATTCAACAGCGAAATGAATTCTCAGAGACCGTATTTGGATTCCGGGTTCGGGCTGACCTGGATGTAACAGGACTAGGGAGGCAGTTTGATGAGGCGACGCATGGAGTTTTTCATACGGGGTAGTCAGGTGTTGCAACACACGCTACTAGGGTTAATGCTACTGGGGATGTCAGCGGGAATGCTGCTGTCTCCAATCGGTCTGGGAATTTTGGCTGTGCAGGCACAGACCGTTCCTGCCGCAGTGAACCGGGGCTATACGCTGCTAGAGCGAGGCTGGGTAGAGGATGCGATCGCCGCCTTTGAACAGGCCCTCCAGCGCTATCCCGATTCGCTGGAGGCAAAGTTAGGATTGGCGATCGCCTACCAGCGGGCGGGTCAAGACGAAAACGCCTGGAATGCCTACCGTCAGGTGTTGTCTCAAGACCCGACCAACCGTCGTGCCTTAGAAGCCGTCGGATTATTAGGCGGCTATCGCCCAGAGTGGCAGGCAGGCGGCATCGAGGCGCTAACTACGCTGCTCAACCTTGACCCGAATAACCAAAATGCCAGGGCACAGCGGGCGCTACTGCTGGGTTACCAGGGACGCTACAGCGAATCGCTAGCAGATTATCAAATCGCGCTGGCAAACAATCCGTCAGCCGAAACGATTCTAGGTGCTGCACAAATCTACACCTTCAGCGGCAGCTACAGTCAAGGGCTGGCGCTGTTTCAGCGGTATCAGGCAACTGGGGAAACGATTCCAAATACGGCAATTACAGCCTATGCGACCGCGCTTCAGGAGACGGGCAATCCGGCTGAGGCAGTGCGGGTGCTGGAATCGCGGCTGAGGCAGTTGAATCGCCTGGATGCAACGGCAATCCAGATTCGGGCGGCGCTGGCGATCGCCCACCAGTTCAACCAAAACCCAGAAGCGGCTCTGTCAACTTTGGAACCGCTGCGCGATGCCGAAGGCGCAACTTTGCCGCTAGCACGGGCACTCAGCACGATTGGCAGGGAGTCGGGCAACACTCAGCTTTATGAAGAGGCGATCGCCCTTTATCGTCGAGTGCTTCAGCAAACCAGCAATCCGTCTCCTGGTTTAGTGACCGAGGTGGCAGACGTGCTGAGCGAGTCGTCCACTTCTCAGGTAGAAGCGCTGCGGCTCTATCAGCAGCTTGCCGCTCAGCAGCCCGATAACCTGAGCCTGCGGGTGAAGCGATCGGTGCTGGAGCGTCAGCTTGGAGAAATTTCTAGCGCTCAGCTTCGGCAAGAGCTTCAGGCGGCTTTGCAGGCGAGCGATGAGGAGATTGAGAGGAGGGCGATCGCTCAGTCTCTCATTCGCCTCGACCCGCCCGATCCAGAACTTCTGCCAACTTACCAAAATCTGCTCCAGTCCAATGTAGACGCTCCCTTCCTCAACTTTCGAGTTGCCCAAATTTTGATTCAGCAGGGCAACTACGCAGCCGCAAGGGAAGCGCTGACTACCTACAGTGCAACCGCCGTTGGTTCTCAAGACCTGGCAGCGGAATTGCTTTTGGCAGACATTGAGCGGCGCGAAGGCAACGTGGAAGCTAGCGCCAGTCGCTATGAGTCACTAATTTCCCGCAATCCCGAAGATCAGATTCTCACTGCTTCCCTGCGCGGCTTGGCAGGCATTCGTCTAGCGCAAAATCGCCCAGAGGAGGCGCTGGCAGTTTACGACCAGCTTCTAGCTAGAAATCCTAACGACCTGCAAACTCAACTCGGTCGAGCCAGCCTTGCCTACCAGATCGAGCAAATTTCCCCATCGGAAGCCGAAGCCGTGCTAGAGCGATGGCTAGCAGCCCGTCCTGCAACGGACACGCCGCCAGAACTGTTTAGCCTGGTAGGTGCCTTGCCGCCCAACCCGCAGCGAGAGCAGCTTTATGAAACGCTGTTAACCGTCAACCCCGATGACATTGGCGTGAATCGTCGGCTGGTGCAGGTGTTGGCGTTGCGCGACCCAGAGCGGGCCCAGGCAAGAGTTGATCAGGTGTTGTCGCGCAATCCTGATGATATTAACGGCTATTTCCTTCAGGGTGAATTGGCTCAGGTTCTAGGGAATCTAGAGGTCGCTAGTCAAGCCTACCGGGAGGTGCTGAATCGTCAGCCCGAAAACACTGATGCGCTGTCGGCTCTGGGCGGAATTCGGTTTCAGCAACAGCGCTACACCGAGGCAACCATGCTCTATGCCAGAGTGCTGTCCTTAAAACCTAATGATTGGGAAACTCGCCGCATTCTGGCAGAACTCAGCGTTGTCCAAGATCGTCCAATGGCGGCACTTCAGCAGCTTCGACGCTTGCAGCAGGAACGTCTGGTCGCTGGCAACCCTGACACAGACCTGGATGACCGAATTGAGCAAATTCAGCTAGATCTGATGCGTCGGCGCGGATTTCAGCCTGCGTGGGAGAGGTATTAGGAGGGATGACGGATGAAGGATGAAGGATGAGGGTTTTCCTGGTTTCCAAGCTGGAGCTTGGAAACTGCTCCAGAGAAGCTAAAGCTTCTCCCAAACTGAACACAAGGAAGCTGGAGCTTCCAAGTTGCATTCCCAAGCTCCAGCTTGGGAATGAGGAACGAGCAAAAGAATGAGTTATATCTTTCATCCTTCATCCCTCATCCCTCATCCTTCCTATGCCCCCAGCCCCCCTTAAACTCGACAGGTTTTGCAGAATGTTGCTGTATTTTTCCTCGCTCCAAAACTTATTTCTGGCTACGCTGCGAATTTTGTCAAATGGTTGCTCTCAGGTGTTGTCGGGACTGTCAGGACGGCGGCGCACTAAAGTCGCTCGGCGATCGCTCCTCACCCTAATGGCGCTGCTCCTTACGCTTACAACAGGTTGCCAGAAGCCGTCTCAGGCAGAGGTGCCGATGTGTTTGCAGGATGTGGTGGGGCAGCAGTCTTCTGAAATTGAGGCGAGTACGCCCAACACACTGTCGCTTCCCTCACGGGCTGAGAATTTGCCGCTGCTGCAAGAAAGCTGGATTGCTTATCGTCAGCGATTTATCCAGGAAGATGGGCGGGTGATCGATCGGGAAGATGGCGATCGCTCCACCTCTGAGGGGCAGGCTTACGCCATGCTACGGGCAGTGCTGATCAACGATCCCGGTACGTTTGTCAAAACGCTGAACTGGGCAGAGCAGAATTTAATGCGAAAAGGGGAGGAGGGCGATCGCCTCGATCAGCTTTGGTCATGGAAATGGGGACGCACCACTGCTGGACGATGGACTACGATTGACTCCAACTTTGCCAGCGATGCTGATATCGATGCCGTGACGGCCCTGATTTTTGCCGCCCGTCGCTGGGGCTGTTCCGAGTATCTGGAGTTGGCAAAGGCTAAGCTGACCGATATCTGGAATTACTCCACCGCTGAAATCTCTGCCAACAGCCGAATTCTCTTACCCGGCCCCGCCGAAGCCTTTTGGAATCAGCCCGACACGCTGATTCTTAACCCGTCTTACTTTGCCCCCTACGCCTTTCGCCTGTTTGCCCAGGTTGACCCAGATCGCAACTGGATGAGCCTGGTGAATAGCAGCTATCAGCTTCTTGAAGCCTCATCGGACGTGTCGGCGGTGGGGCTACCAAGCGACTGGATTTCGCTCAACCCGCAAACCGCAGAACTCAGCCCGGTCAGCAGTTCTAACTTGCAAAGTCAGTATGGCTTTGATGCTTATCGGGTGTGGTGGCGGGTGGCGCTAGATGCAGCCTGGTTTACAGAACCGCAGGCAGAGCAATATTTGCAGCAGCATTTGGTGCATTTAGAACGGTTTTGGCAGGAGGAACAGCAGATACCTGCCCGATTCGATATGCAGGGAAGGGCGATCGCCGACTACGAAGCCACAGCCCAATACGCCACCCTCTATGCGGCATTTGCTTTAACAGAACCGCAGATCGCCGAGCAAATCTACCAGCAAAAGCTAGAACCGCAATATCGGCAAGGCTTTTGGGATAACAACTCAGCCTATTACACGCAAAATCTGGTCTGGTTTGGCCTATTGCCCCCTGACCCGCCTTCTGCACAATTGACGCAAGCATCTGACTCATGAAACGCGATTTACATTCACTCACCCTTAATCGGGCTGCTTCTCAGCGGCGATCGCGCCCCACTGCTTCCCGACGCATCCGCCCCCTCTGGGCTTTTGTGGGAATGCTGCTTAGCTGCGGCTTGCTGCTGGGTGGGGCAATTCTCCCAACTTTTGCTCAGACTGAAGCCCCCATTCCCACTGAGGAGTTGGGTGAGCCTCAGCCCGACCTGTCTCGCTCTGAATTTGCTTTGCCCGATCCGCCCACTGCCCCGCCCACCGTCGCACCTGAAGCAGCGGGACAGTATGTGCTGGAATTTAACCGCAGCCCAATCGTAGGAAATCGCCTGCGGATGGAGGGCATTTATGATGAGCGACGGCTACGCTTCACCCGTCCACGCAACTGGGAACCCGAATCGGTGCAGATTTCGCTGCGGTTTCGCCACTCGGCAGCGCTCTATGCTACCCGCTCAAACTTAACAGTGCTGGTCAACGGCACAAGCATTGGTAGCGTGCCGCTCAACAAGCCCCAGGGCGAAATTGGCAACGTCGTGTTTGACGTGCCGCCGGGAGTGATTCGAGATTACAACGAGGTGGTGCTGGCGGCGCTGCAAAACAATTCCCCGACCTGTACCCAAGACCCGTTTGATCCGTCGCTGTGGACAGAGATTTTGCCCGATTCTAAGCTGGTGTTTAACTTTCAGCCTAAGGCGATCGCCCTCGACTTTCATCGCTATCCCTACCCTGTGTTTGACGATCTCAGCCTGGAGCCAAACCAGGTCGCCTATCTTCAGCCAAATGCGATCGATGAGGTTTGGCTGACCGCTACTAGCCGCCTGCATACTTCTCTGGGACGACTAGCAGAATTTCGCCCACTGGATACTCGCATTGTTGAGACGATCGATCAGATTGCAGGGCGAGAAAGGCTGATCGTGATTGGAACTCCTGCCATTCAGCCCGCTCTCTCATCTCTGGATCTGCCGCTCTCGATCGAGAATGGTCAATTTCTGGACGCAGAACAGCAGCCTTTTCCGGGAGAGGTAGGTTTGTTGATGCTGACCACCTCACCCGACGAAGCGGCTCCTGTGCTGGTGGCGACGGGTAACGGGGCTGAAGGAGTGGCGAAAGCTGTGCAGTTCCTGGTGCAAAAAGAAGATCGGCAGATTGGCACAGGGAATCTCGTCGTCGTCAGCCAGATTGACCAGGTTGAAACGCCCGATCCGCGTGCAGTGGCAGTACTTGCCCTTAGAGAATTCGTTTAAGCTGAGCGACCTGCGGACCTTTGACAATCAGGCCTATGGTGACGTGACGGTGCGGGGTTCCCATTCTCCCAGTTTGGAACTGGACTTTCGGGCGCTACCCGATGACCAGTTTTCACCGGGCAACACCATGACGCTGCGCTACAGCTACGGGCCGCAAATTAATCCGCTGACTTCCCTGGTAGAAGTAGAACTGGATAACGTCGTGGTTGCTGGAAAACGCCTCACCTCCATCAGCGGTGGCAATCGGGAAACGCTGAAAGTCACCTTGCCCGAAGATCGCATCAAGCCCAACTCACGAATTCAGGTGAATTTTCGGCTTGATCCGCGAGAACGCCGTTCCTGTAGTCGTGTTACAGATCAGCAGCTTTGGAGTACAATTCACGCGGACTCTGAATTTAAGCTAAATCGCCAACAGGTGGTGCGACTGCCTGACCTGGAGCTATTGCGGGCAGGCTATCCGTTTGCAGCCCCGCAGGATTTGTCGAGTACGGCGATCGCCCTCCCCGAAAACCCCACCCAGTCCGATCTGCTGCTGCTGCTAGAAGTCAGTGAACGCCTGGGCAGACTCAGCCGCGCCGCATCGGTGAAACTGGATGTCTACCGTGCCAGTAAGCTACCCGTTGAGCAGCGAGATAGCCGCCATATTATTGCGATCGGCACCGAATCTCAGTTTCCGCTATCTGAAGCCTTCGAGCAGGGAGACGGGTTTGCTTTACGCGATTTGTTCTCTCGGCACTGGGGGCAAAAGCAGATTCAAACCCTGCCCGACCAGGAAGGACTGGTAAGGCAAATCATTTCACCCTGGAATCCAGAGCGGGTGATGCTGGTGCTCAGTGCCCAAACGGAAGTGGGTTTGCAGCAGGTACGCGATCTGCTCAGCCAGGACAATCTGTTCTTTCAGCTTGAGGGTGACACGGTGCTAATTGCCGCAAACGAACCCGATCCTTCGCCCTACGACCCCAATGCTTACTCACTGGAGTTTTTGCAGCAGTCTTCCCAGCGGCAGCTAGCATCCGCTAACCTTTCTAGCCGAATTGCGGCAGTGCTGCGCGGCAACTGGTTTGTCTTGGCTCCCGGCATTGTGGCAGCGTCACTGGTGCTGTATGGGGTGATTCAACTCTACTTAAAGCGACTCACGGGGCAGGAATAAATGGTCAGTCCTTCTAAGGTTCGGGCGCAGCGACGGTGGATTCGAGCAGGAGTGCCTTCTAACTCGGAATGGCTGGCGACGCTGCTGGTCGATTGCCTGCCGCAAACGTTTGACCACGTGCTGAAGTGGCTAAATCGGCGACAACTGGTGATCCTGCTGGGGTCGCTGTTGATGATGTGCCTGCCGCTGGTGACGGTGCGCCCTAGCATCTGGCAGCAGGGCTTAATTGCCATACTGCTGATTTTGGTGGGGCGAGCGGTACTGCAAATGGAAGATCGGCGTAGCGATACCCACAGCAGCGAGTACCTGCACCTGTTTTTGATTGTGCTAAGTGTGGTGACGACGATGCGGTATTTCTATTACCGCACTAGCTACACGCTCAACTTTGACGGTGTGGTGAATGGTTTGTTCTGTCTGCTGCTGTACGCGGCAGAGATGTATGCGATCGCCACTCTCACGCTGGCCTATTTCCAGACCTTAAAGGTTCGCGATCGCCAGCCAATCGACCTGAACGCTTTCCCTAAAGAGCAGTGGCTCAGCGTTGACATCTACATTCCTACTTACAACGAAGAAGTTGAAATTGTCCGTAAAACCGCACTGGGCGCACTGGCAACCGATTATCCTTACGACAAAAAGCACGTTTACATTCTGGATGACGGACGGGCAGAGAAATATCGCGATCGCCGCGAACAGCTTCGCCAGATGTGCGACGAGCTGGGCTGCACCCTGCTGACGCGAGACAACAACGACCACGCCAAAGCCGGAAACATCAACACCGCCCTACCTAAAACTAGCGGCGACCTGGTGCTGATTTTAGACTGTGACCACATTCCGGTTCGCAGTTTTCTACAGGAAACGGTTGGCTTCTTCATGGTTGACCCCAAAGTAGCAATGGTGCAAACGCCGCACTGGTTCTATAACCCTGACCCGTTTGAGCGCAACCTGATGACCGAGGGACGAGTGCCCGTCGGCAACGAATTGTTCTATAAGGTGCTGCAAAAGGGCAACGATTTTTGGAATGCAGCCTTCTTTTGCGGTTCAGCGGCCGTGATTCGGCGAGAATACGTGCTAGATATTGGCGGCATTGCGACTGAGACCGTTACTGAAGACTGTCACACCTCCCTGCGGCTGCACTCCCAGGGCTACGAAACCGTTTACTACGACAAAATTATGGTGGCGGGACTGGCACCCGAAAAGTTTTCCTCCTACGTGGGGCAGCAGGTGCGCTGGGCAAGGGGAATGGCACAAATTTTGCGAATCGAAAACCCGATGCTCAACCGCAAGCTAAATTTGCGACTGGCGCAGCGGGTGTGCTACTTCAGCGCTACGTCTCACTTCTTTTTTGGGTTTCCGCGTTTGATGTATGCGATCGCCCCCAACCTCTTCCTCCTCTTTGGCATCAACTCCGTTAAAGGATTGGGATTGGAAACGCTGTTCTACGCCCTACCGCACATCGTCCTGTCGATGCAGGCAAACCACATTCCCTACAAACACGTTCGCTTTTCCTTCTGGAACGAAATCTACGAGTTTGCCATGTCCTTCCAGGCAGGCATTGTCACCCTGCTAGCGCTAATCAACCCTAAACTCGGCAAATTCAACGTCACCGACAAGGGGCTAACCGTTGAAGAACGTAGCTTTGACCTGGATTCTGTGCGCTATCTGGTAATTTTGGGCGCAATTACCGCCGCGTCGCTGGTTGCCGTTCCGTTTTGGCTGGTGCTGAGTCCGCAAGACACGCAGGCCGTGCTGATCAACACCCTCTGGTGCGTGTTTAACCTGCTGCTGGTGATGGCGGCCTGCCTCGTTGCTTTTGAGCAGCCCCAACTGCGCCGCGCCCATCGCCTGCCCAGACGCTTGGCCGCCGTGATTCACAGCGACACCCAAAGCTGGGTGGGCGAAACGGTAAACGTGAGTGAAACCGGGGCACAAGTGCTGCTGGATGTGTGGCCAAATGTGCCTGATGAAATTCGGGTAGAGCTAATTGGGGACTACGGGGCGCGAGTGCTGCTCGATGCTCAGATCATTCGGGCGATCGCCACCGACCGATTACAAACTTTGTTGGCTCTCGATTTTGTCAACATCAGCCAAACCCAACTCGACGACCTCTCAGTGGTCATCTACTCTGACGTAAAGGAATGGTATTCCCAAAAGCGAGAAGAGGCAGATAACCCGATCCAGTCGCTCAAATTTATTGCCACTAGCATCCGGCGTGTCTATCGTGAGTTTCGTCCAGAGGTAGGAGTCAAAGTCCGCAAGCAGGTTCGGGCTGACGCTCAGCTTTTCTGGGAGAACTGGGAAGGCACCTCTTACACCGCCAGAGTCTCCGAAATGGGAACCCGAGACATTCGGCTGGAGCTAGAAGGCAACCCGCTGCACCTGGAAATGATGGAGCAAACTAAACCCCTGATTGGCTTGCTGATTAGCAGCAACACCAACGACTTCACGCCCCAAAGTCTGTTAGCCCAGGTGCAGTCCGTAGAGATGCTCAGCGTCATGCCCGTTGTCACGTTTCAACCGCCTGACATTAGCTTGGAAGCTGACTCAGACTACGACATTCCACCCTTTCGGATCGCAATGGAGCTAACTTTCCCAGAATCCCTCAACCCCCAGCAGCGCAGCAAAATTCGAGATCTGCTGCGATCGCTGGAGTAGTTATCTAGCGCGATTTTGAGTATAAACAACAACCCTCTAAAGTTAGTTTTGTAGCTATACCTTCTATGCGATCGCATCACAAGCGGCTTGTCTTAGCCTGAAGACGTTAACGTAATAAGAGTCTAAGTTATGCAAGCTACTTTTTACTCCCGAACCATGAAGGCAATCGCCTTCCTGCTGGGCGCTACTGGAATCTCTATGGTGGCGATCGCTCCCCTACTAGGGCAAACTCAGCCTGCTCCTGCACCCACCGCACCAGGCGCAGACACACCGGGCACGACAGAACCCAGTACAGTGGAACCAGGTACAGCGGAACCCGGTACAACGCCGCCAACGACAACACCTAGCCCCGACGCAACTCCCCCTGCAACTCCCCCTGCTGCTCAGCCAGCGCCAACCCCCGACGCTGCAACACCTCCAACTTCCAGCAACGCCAGCCTTACCGAACTGCTGCAACAGGTATCTACTCAACAAAACCCCAGTGGTAACTCCTTCAACACCCTGGCACAGGCGGTAGCCGCCGCAGACGTAGCGCCTCTGCTCCAAAACAGCGGGCCTGTTACCATCTTTGCGCCCACCGACAGCGCCTTTGCAGAACTACCTGACGGTGCGCTTGAGCTACTGCTGCGCCCCGAAAACCGCAACCTGCTGAGACAAGTTCTGGCTTATCACGTTGTTCCGGGTGAAGTGACTTCTGGTCAGCTTCAGACCGGAGGAGTTGACACCCTCAACGGCGGCATTGCCGTTCGTGTCACCCCCGAACGAATCGTAGTGAATGACGGCAGTGTGATTCGGGCAGACATTCAGGCAAGCAACGGAGTGGTTCACGCGGTCAACCGAGTGTTGCTGCCACCCCAAATCCGCCAACAGCTTACAACTGCCCTAAACGCCCAGTAATAGAAGCCATAGCAACCCACTCCCCGACTAAGGGGGTTGCTCACCCCCAATCCAAAGCTTGGACATGAGCAACTCCCTGGCAGTCAGCGATAATAGCAATTCACTGAATGGCGCTACCCCAATTCAAGCTGGGAAATCCTCACCTGCTGCGGACAAGAATGTTGATTTAGAATCAGATCGACAACTTCGCTCAGGCAAAACGCACTCCAGCTAGCGATTTCCGTAGCAACACAGGAGCATAATTCATGGTGAACAAGGTGCAAAAAACTGATCAGGAATGGCAGCAACAGTTGACTCCTGAGCAATTCAAGGTGACCCGCAAAAAAGGAACAGAGAGAGCCTTTACGGGAGAATATTACGATAATAAAACGCCAGGGGTTTATCGCTGCGTTTGCTGCAACGCTGAACTCTTTAGTTCAGACACAAAATATGACTCTGGTACAGGTTGGCCGAGCTTTTGGGCACCTTCAAATGAAGAAAATATTGGTTACGAAGACGATCGCGCCTTGTTTATGCGTCGAACTGAAGTACTTTGTGCCCAGTGCGATGCTCACCTGGGTCACGTCTTCAATGATGGTCCCCCACCTACAGGACAACGCTACTGTATGAACTCGGCAGCTTTAAAGTTTGAACCAAAAAGCTAACGCTAATTCAGAATTTGGAAAGCCGACTTCATCAAAAACGCACTCTTTCGGGGTGCGTTTTTTGTAGCCCACTAAGTACTGATCTGAAGTCAGTTCGACAATCGCTATAGAATGAGGAATTCTCACTTAACTCAACATTTGTTGCAGTATTCAATTCATCCACCCAGCAAATTCATTAGAACTCATTCAGACCAGCTTTTGCCAGGTTGGTCTGCACCAGTTCTATCCGTATTGATTGTGATTCAATCCTGCAAATTAGCTTTGGTAGATCGAACGGCTGAAACCGAGGTTCATAAATGTCGTTTGCGGCAAAAGTTTACTGAAGTGGGCTACAAAATAGTGTCCCAACTTCAGCAGGGCGGACATTTTGCAGATTTGTTTGATCCGAAAACAGGACTGCCTATGTTTTCCATCCCAGGGCAGATGCGGCTGGATGATGTGGCAGTGATTCGTTCAATCCTGGGTTATGACGTGCTAAATCGTGGGGGCTGTTTAACGATCAGGCATCCGGTTTGGGGCAGTGCGGTCTATCCTTCTATTCTGGTTACGTCTGCCCGCCCTCAAACTTTGAAACGAATCGTAGAACTGCATTTATAGCCAGCCTAAATAGGCTGTAGGACGAGCGGGTTGTGAAAGGCCCACCCCTGAGGGGTGCGCCTTTCACAACCTACTTAGGATTGCTATAGGCGTGTGAAGTAATCCTATTGTTCTGCAAATCTCATGTCTTGAAAATAATCTCCAGGATCTTGAGCCACCCAGCCTAAATCGGAATTGGTGCGAACCTCAAAATGTAAATGGGGACTTGTTGCTATGCCTGTTGCTCCGACAGTACCGATGCGATCGCTCGCTCTCACCGTTTCGCCTACCTCAACCTCAATGCTGTCAAGCTGAGCATAGCGAGTTTGCACTCCCTGACTGTGATTAATCACCACCAAATTTCCATAGTTGCCCTGGTTTGAAGCAAAGGCAACGGTTCCCTCACCCGCTGCTAACACAGGCGCTCCCCGCTCAGCAGTCAAATCTACCCCGCCATGAAAGGCAACATTGCCCGTATCAGAGTTAAGTTGCCAGCCATAGCTGGTTGAGATAGAAGCAGTTGCAGGCAAAGGATATTGTCTCAACACCCCTTCCACCAATGCGGGTGTACCTGTTGCAGTCTGGTTGGGCGACCAGTTCACACCGGGCACAAATACAACACGGGGGTCTGCCTGACAGCCATTTACCTCAAATAAAACATCTGCCCGTGTGCCGTACAGTTCCGCCAAATCCTGCCAGGTGCTTCCCGCTGGCACCTCCACCCGAATCCCGTTGTAGGGTGGAACCAAGATTTCAGACCCCGCAGGCGCATTGCCATCCCGCAATACGGGGTTCATTCCCATCAGCGTCGCCGGAATCAGGTTATAGCGCTGTGAGAGGCTGGTCAGGGTTTCACCCGCCGCAATTCGGTGGCGAACCACCCGTGATAAAGCGGGTTCAGGACAAAGCGTATCGGTTTGAGAGTCAGTCTGAGAACCCGCAGGAGAAGGAGCTTGAGCTTCAGCCTGCTTGGAAGAAGCTAAATTTGACCCTACACTAGTAGATACCGGAGATGAGATAGCCTGTCCTCCTGTTAGAGCGACAAACCAGAGTAAAACAGGAAAGGGGAGGAAGCGCGACAAACTCATACTCAAAGACCTAAATCAAAACTACAAAGCATTTGCCCGCTCGAAAATGCATCTCTTATGAGCATTTGTTGGGAGGTTTAAACTACTTCACTGCGTTCAGCAGGTAGAAGTTCCTCATAAAATTTTGACAAAACTTTTCAGGAATGGGGTTTGAGAGTGTGAATTGCGCGTTTCAATTTGGTTAGATTGGAGTCAGTAAATTGCCGTCGTAGGCATCAACAGCGGGAACTAACGGGTATGGGCTTGTCACTAAAGCAATTGGGTCTTTACGTAGCTTTTCTGGTTGTTGGAGGGGGCGCGGGCTGGGCAGGTGGCTACTATCTCAATTCAGAAAATCGCGCCAATCGCCCAGAAGCAGTCCCGGCAGCGCTAGAATCTCCCCCTCAAGCCCCCCCCCAGTCTGCCGTTCGCATCGTTGAGCGCAACAACCCTAACTTCATTGCAGATGCAGTTGAGCAAGTTGGCCCTGCTGTTGTGCGGATTGATTCGTCTCGCACCATTGCCAACCGCGTTCCCTATGCCCTGCAAAATCCTTTGTTTCGGCGGTTCTTTGGAGACGAGGTGCCATCTGCGCCGCAGGAGCGAACTGAACAGGGCACTGGGTCAGGTTTTATTCTGTCTCCAGACGGGCGGTTGATGACGAACGCCCACGTTGTAGAAGGGGCAGATACTGTCACCGTCACCCTGAGAGATGGACGCACCTTTGATGGTGAAGTCGTTGGAGTCGATCCGGTGACGGACGTAGCAGTAATTAAGATTGAGGCCACCGATTTACCCACCGTGAGAATTGGCAGTTCACAAAACCTCGTACCAGGGCAGTGGGCGATCGCCATCGGCAACCCCCTCGGTCTAGATAACACCGTCACGGCTGGCATCATCAGCGCTACAGAGCGGTCTAGCTCTCAGGTTGGCGTTGACAAGCGAGTTCGGTTCATTCAAACCGATGCGGCAATTAATCCCGGTAACTCTGGCGGACCGTTGCTCAATGACCAAGGCGAAGTAATCGGGGTGAACACTGCTATCCGTGCTAATGCCCAGGGTTTAGGATTCGCTATTCCAATCGAAACCGCTCAGCGAATTGCAGACCAGCTTTTTGCAAACGGTGAAGTCCAGCATCCCTACTTGGGCATTCAAATGAGGGATTTGACTCCAGAGCTAAAAGAACAAATCAGTCAGGAGGAAGGGTTTAGCCTTGATGCCACCCTAGAAAAGGGAGTGTTGATCGTCGAGGTGATGCAAGACACTCCGGCTGCCCAAGCGGGTCTACAGCAGGGAGATGTGATTTTGAAGGTCAACAATATATCTGTGGAGACGGCTGTAGATGTTCAAGATGAGGTCGAAACTAGCAGCGTTGGAGAGATCGTAGAGCTAGAAATCAACCGTAGCGGTCAAGTTCAAACGATTCAGGTGCGTCCGAGCGCGTTTCCGGTTGACCAGCTTAGTTAGACGAAATGAGAACAATTTGATTTTTGTGTAAGTGCAGACATTATGCCCACACTCACACAAAAACCCGGACGTATCGACGAAGGTTCAGAACTAGCGCGATGTGCGACTAAAGGTTTGGAAACCTTGATTTCCTGTAGAGCAGGCATCCTGCCTGCTTAATCTGGACGGGCAAGATGCCCATCCCACAGAGACTTGGGAAAGTTGCACATTGCGTGAACTATGTCCCACTGCTGCGAAACTCTCAAAAACTGGGATTAGTTGCCGCCTGATTGAACAGACTTATTGGTGATGTTAGTTTGCTGAGCCACCCGTCGCCAGCAGCCATCCTCCCCTTGCACATAGTCTTGCTTTACGGTGTTCCAGGCAACCTTCTGGGCGGCATCCTGATCCATTCCATTAGATTCAGCGCCGTTAAAAGCAGCTACAAAAATTTGTGCTGACCCTTCTAGCAGTTTGTCTTTTATTTCCGCTGGCAGTTCGTCTACTTGTTGATAAGGCATTCTGAATGCTCCTAACTTTAATCTTTTGCCTCATCTTAAAAAGCTAAAACTATGCCATCCTCTTTCGGCTGGTAGAGAGTAAAGTCTTCCTGCGGCAGGCATTTTGGGGTCAGCCCCTATCTTACAGGGTGCCGTGACCCGCCCTATAAGATGGCTGCGAATCGTATCCACTTACGAAGGTGCTGTATTTAACCAATGGGCAAATTCAATTGCAAAGCGATCGCCCAATATTGCCTCCCTAATCTGCTGGGTAAACCGAACCAGTTCAGTAATGTTGTGAATTGACAGCAGTGTGTAAGCTAATAGCTCCTGCGATCGCAGCAGATGACTGACATAAGCGCGGGTAAACTGCTTGCAGGTGTAGCAAGGGCAGGTTTCATCAAGCGGGCTAAAATCTTCTCGAAAGCGATTGTTTCTTAAATTCCAGCGATCGCCCCCCACAAGCGCATTGCCGTGTCGGGCTAGCCGAGTCGGAATCACGCAGTCAAATAGGTCAACGCCAGCGGCGATCGCCAGCGCCATTTCGCGATAGGTGCCAACACCCATCAAATAGCGTGGCTTTTCCTCTGGCAGAGAGGGAGCCGTTGCCCGCACAATTTTCTCGATTAGCTCTGGTGGCTCACCGACACTCACCCCCCCAATTGCGTAGCCCGGTAAATCTAGTTTTGCCAGGTCACGCGCCGCCTGCTGCCGCAAATCAGGGTAAATGCCTCCCTGAACAATTCCAAACAGTGCCTGATCGGAACGTTGATGCGCATCAATACAGCGCTCTAGCCAGCGATAGGTACGATCGGTTGCAGTGACGATTGCTTCACGGCTAGCAGGATAGGGCGGACACTCATCAAATGCCATAATCACGTCCGCGCCCAGCGCACTTTGAATCTGAATCGAGCGCTCCGGGGTGAGGTGAATCATCTGCCCATCGCGGGGTGAGCGAAAGGTTACTCCTTCCTCAGAGAGCGATCGCATTTCGCTTAAACTAAATACCTGAAAGCCACCAGAATCGGTCAAAATTGGGCCATTCCAACCCATAAACTGATGCAGTCCTCCTGCCTGCTGCACGATGGCTTCACCGGGCTGGAGGTGCAGATGATATGTGTTAGCCAGAATCATCTGTGCGCCCGTCGCCTGTAACTGAGATGGGGTCAAAGTTTTAACGTTAGCTAACGTTCCCACTGGCATGAAGCGGGGAGTTTCAACCAAACCGTGAGGGGTTGAGAAAACACCGGCTCTTGCTTGCGTGTGCCGACAGTGGGCCTGACATTGAAAAGAAAATCCCACGTTTCTACATCAAATCTATCAAATAGAGAAATTTTCTTCATCATCAATCCGCACATCCCAGTTGGCGGAAAGTACTTCGGCAACGACTGCTTCTAGGGCAGCAGCATTGAGACTCCGGGTACTCTGTTCTTGAAGCGG
>JAAUQZ010000384.1 GCA_012033355.1 Leptolyngbyaceae cyanobacterium RM1_406_9
GGGGCCGTTACGATCGCCACCAATATGGCAGGACGGGGAACCGAGTATCATCCTGGGTGGTAACGCGGACTATATGGCGCGACTCAAGGTGCGGGAATACTTTATGCCTCGCGTCGTTCAACCAGAAGACGAAAACAGCTTTGCGATCGCCCGTAGCCCAATGGGTAAAGGCAGTCGCAGTGGCGGTAAGGGCTTCACTCCAGGCGATGGTAAGGTAAAAACCTGGAAAGCCTCTCCTCAAATTTTTCCAACGGAGCTATCCCCAGACACCGAGCGCCTGCTGCGAGAAGCGGTTGACTTTGCAGTGCAGCAGTATGGGGAGCGATCGCTGCCAGAACTAGAAGCCGAAGACAAGGTAGCAACTGCCGCCGAAAAAGCGCCTGTCAACGATCCGGTGATCATGCGCCTGCGTCAGGTCTACAATCTGACTCTGAACGAATATGAGCAGTTCACCGAGGCAGAACACGCTGAGGTCGTGCAAATGGACGGACTGCACGTAATCGGCACAGAGCGCCACGAATCTCGCCGGATTGACAACCAATTGCGCGGTCGAGCAGGGCGGCAGGGCGACCCCGGTTCAACCAAGTTTTTCCTCAGCTTGCAGGATAATTTGTTGAGGATTTTTGGGGGCGATCGCGTCGCAGGGCTAATGCAGGCCTTCCGCGTCGAAGAAGATATGCCAATCGAGTCAGGAATGCTCACCCGCTCCCTTGAAGGCGCACAAAAGAAAGTAGAAACCTACTACTACGACATCCGCAAGCAGGTCTTTGAGTATGACGAGGTAATGAACAACCAGCGCCGCGCCATTTACGCCGAGCGTCGCCGCGTCCTGGAAGGGCAAGACCTGAAAGAGCAGGTAATCAAATATGCTGAGAAAACGATGGACGACATCGTTGAAGCGTACATCAACCCCGACCTGCCACCCGAAGAGTGGGAACTCGACAAACTCGTCAGCAAAGTTAAAGAATTCGTTCATCTGCTCTCCGATATGGAGCCAGACCAGCTACAGGATTTGTCAGTTGGCGAGGTGAAGACCTTCCTACACGAACAGGTGCGAATTGCCTACGACCTGAAAGAAGCTCAGGTAGACCAGATTCAGCCGGGGCTGATGCGTCAGGCAGAACGATTCTTCATCCTGCAACAGATTGACACCCTCTGGCGTGAACATTTACAGCGCATGGACGGACTGAGAGAATCGGTCGGCTTGCGCGGCTACGGTCAACAAGACCCGCTGATTGAGTACAAGAGCGAAGGCTATGAACTGTTCCTTGATATGATGACCGACATTCGTCGCAATGTCGTTTACTCGCTCTTCCAGTTCCAGCCGCAGGTGCCCTCAGCCCCCCAAAAATCTTCTGAGGTAGTCTAAAGCAAGCGATTTGGGGTGGAAACTCGTCTAACTGTCAAGCTTCCTACCCCACCCTTGCTGAGACAGACAGAAAACCCGACAGAATTGAAATTACCTCTCCCAGAGTTAACAAAATTCTGCTAAGATAGCGATTCTGTGGCTCTAGTTGAGTTGCAGTTTATCTCCAGGAGAGATGGCCGAGTGGTTGAAGGCGCAGCACTGGAAATGCTGTTTGGGCGAAAGTTCAACGAGGGTTCGAATCCCTCTCTCTCCGTTCCACACTGGATGTTCTGCATTTGATGCTATGGCGCTACGCGCCTTGATTAAGACGTTTTCACGTGGAAGCCTCCGCGCAGGGGGCTTCCACGTGAAAATGGGTCCTAAGGTATGCGCGTAGCGCTACAACTGATTATTGAGTTGCTCTCTAGAAGGGAGCAGCGGGTTGAGCCTGTTGCTTCACAGAGCAACTTTCTGCGACCTTGCTTTCAATCACATCTGCTGCATATTGAACCCCACCAGAGGAGCGAATTGCCTTCTGTAGGCGGATTGCGTTTTGTTTATAAGACCCATTCAGCAGCACCCGTCGAATGACCTGTTGCAACCTGGCAACGGTGACGCTAGACAGAGGCAGAAATTCTCCAACTCCGGTCCAGGTGAGCCGCGCCGCAACGCCCAATTGATCGTCAGCCAGCGGAATTGCCACTAGGGGCACCGCATTACTCAGCGCTTCTAACGTTGTATTAAGTCCGGCGTGAGTGATGCAGAGGGTAGCTCGCCTGAGCAGCTCCAATTGCGGTGCATATTGAACCACGATTGGATTGCCTGATAGGTGGGGTAACGCTTCTGACTCAAGCCCTCCTCCTAAAGAGATAACGACCTGAGCTTCTAAGCCGACACAAGCCTCTGCAATAACCTGAAACAGGTGTTTGATTCGATTCCGAGAAGTGCCTAGTGAGACGTAGATAAGAGGCAGGTCGTTTAGTTTCTCAAAAGGAAAATCTATATTGGGGCGGCCTGTAGAGCTATGGAACGGGCCAGTGAAATAAAAATAGGGGGGCAATTTACGGTAAGGGTATTCCAACTCAGCAGTGTGTTGACTGATGATGGCTAGCTTAGAAAAGCAGTCGTTGTATTTTTTGTAGGCAGGCAAATTCCACAGTTTACGATGGTGCGCTATGACCGATACAACCGGACAGGCGAGCAGCAGCAGCAGCCAGTAAGCAATCTGGTTGCGAAGCCGCGCCCACCAAGCGGAATTAAACGCCCAGTTTGTTAGTGCAGGCGGAACGTAGTTGTCTTCATACAGAACCAAAGCACTACAGACGGTAATGAAGGGTAGATTCAAATGCTCGGCAATGGTTCCTCCCTCAAAGGCAGACATATCTACCAGCAAAGTCTCAATGCCTGCTTTGCGAATGGCGATGGGAGTTTCCCGCAGACTAGTAGCTACCCTGATTTTGAAGAAGCTGATGCCGCGATAGAGTGCCCTTAGCCCTGTCAGTTCTGCTCGTTTTGGGTCTATGCCTGCGTGGGCGATCGCCTCGAAATTCAAACCTGCCTCTTTGACTTTTGCTTCTACATGAGCATCACTGAGAACCGTAACTTGATGCCCTCGCTGTTTAAGTTCATCCCCTAAGGGCAGTAGGGTGTTTAAGTGCCCCGTTCCGCCCAGGCAAAGAATGCCGAAATGAGTCATGCTTGTGTCTCTTATTTTCGCTTTGTGAGAGTTTTATAGCAGTTTCCACCGACATCAGGTACGGCGTACAGTCCAGTAGAAGCGCTGAACTGTATGAGCCTTGATCAAGGGAGAAGACAAAGAGCGGAGGGCTGAGGGCTTACGACTGATGTGTCATAGTTTCAGCCGTAGAAACTGTCTCAATTTCTATAACAAGAGCTATGAAATGCTGCTGTGCAACGCTACACGCACACCCTAGAACCCATTTTTATGTCAAAGTATTGTCGTAAAGGGATTTTTTGTCGATTTTTCTTCATTGAAGCTTCATATTGAGATCAGCACCCCGACTTTACATTTGCTTAATAATACTGACCCACTAACCGCAACTGAGAACTTTTAATGAAGTTGGTCGTCATAAGTGTTTATGCTTAAGGAAGAAAGATTGGAGACGGTCCGATGAAGCCACTCAAATTACTTCAAAACTCTGTCCTAATCTGGCATTTGACCTGTGGAATCTGGGCGATCGCCCTAGTGGGGAGCCTGACCGTTTATCAGCGCTCAGTCCTGGCAAATCCGCTAACAATCGCCCAAAATCATTGGG
>JAAUQZ010000088.1 GCA_012033355.1 Leptolyngbyaceae cyanobacterium RM1_406_9
GTTTGGAGAAGTAGATAATTTTCTCGTTAAAGCTTTAACTGCCGATCGCCCCAGAGTTCTACCAATAAAGTAAGCAATCAGTCCTCCTGTAAAGCTACCGATGGTGGCGTAGATAGTCGCAGGAACTGGTCCCCAAATTGCCCCTGCTGCAATGGTCAAAGGAGTTCCAGGAATTGGACTAATAACAATAGCAATAATCACAGAAAGAATATAAATCAGGATCGCAAAAACTCCCATCTCCTGAGCAGCCTGAGCTAATCCTTCTGGTGTTAATAGATTGATTTCTAGAGCGGCTAATAGCCACCAGCAGCCCAATAAACAGGCTAATAAGAACAATAGAGCAATAATATTTTTTGTGCTGAGGCGATCGCCAACTCGACCTAATAAAATCCGAAACTTCTCTGAGCGTCTTCTTGGTTTGTTCATCAGGAGCTTAAGAGTTGCAGAATTTTAATTCAAAGCCTAAAAGCTTACTTTTTGAGAAGTAACTCCCTATCAAAGAGTACTATAGCAATCCCATTTGATTTTTGAAAAAGATGATCTGTGAAAGTGCCCGCCTGGAGGGCGGGCACTTTCACAGATCGTTTAGGAGCGCTATACCAATTCCTGGTAAAGCTGCATAGAACGGGGGGCTTAAACCCCTCATTCTATGCAGGATTCATTTTATGCAGGCTCAAATTGAATGGGTACGAGCCGATAAATCCATTAAAACGCGATTTTTCTAGTTACGCTTCATCCTGTCCGACCTGGAGTAGCTCAGTTCGGAGAATCAGAAAGTTTGTAAAGCGGCTGTAAAGTTTCTGTAAAGTTTCCGAAAACTATCCTGACCCCCAAAATTCTTGGGAAAACTTCAATCCGAGCAAGTCATGCTTAAAAATTTAGTGTGAAGTTTGTGTAAAGTTGTAAGGAGTTTTTGCGTAACCCTGATCCCCAACCCAAAAAGTTCGTGTTACTCTGTTGCAGTTCCGCAACCATAACGTGAAAACGTAACGAGTACGAGTTAGGCGTTCTCTGGGCTGCATCTACGTAGCCCCTCACAAGTCCTGGCTCTAGCTTTCAGTGACCTTCACAATGGACGTATGAATCAACAACTTTGGGGCGGTTTAACCGCTGCCTTGATTATCGCAACCCTCGGTACAGCGTCTTCTAGCTACGCTGACCAATCTACATCGACTGACGAAGGCGTGGAAGCAGATGTTTCCGTCAATCAGCCTTTACTTCAGCAAACTGCTTCTAGCTCAGAACAACCTGAGTCATCCGAAACAGCAGACTTAGCTGAAACCGCAGAGTCTACAGGTTCCCATCTGGAAGCCGTCAAAGTCGGAGAGCATCAATCGCAGGCAGAGGTCGATATAGTCGAGGAAACAGTCGCCAGCATTTATCCCCATGAGATGAATGGACGGCAGGCAGCTACGGTATATGTTCGAGGCATTCCTGTTATCACGTTTTTAGGTTCCGATGCGGCTGAGCAGTTGAACCAATCCAGCAGCCCTTCTGCTGGCTCAGAGGTTAAAATTGCTGCAACCCAGGGCACTATCTCAGAAGCGTCGGCTGACTCGTCGAGTGATACATCAGCAACCGCTGGTTCCGATGATGATTACACCTCTGACCCGGTTTGGCGGGCCACCTCGATCGCCGCTCGACTCAACCAGATGCACCGAGACAACATCAATGCCGAAGACATCACCGTCAGTTGGGATGCCGAGCAAGAGCGCTATGTAATTAAGGTGAATGATGAAGAACTGGTTGAAATCAACCCTGAAGCTCTTCTCCCCGATACCACTAATGACATTGCAGAGGACGCTCTGCAAGTTACGAACCGCTTGCGCCGACAAATGGGTGATGCGCCTCCGCTGCGCGAGGTTGCAGGTCGCCCTCGTCCGGCTCCCCAAGAGGTCTCAGTCGGGCCGGTGCAGTTCAGTGTGCGCGGGATGGCATCCTGGTATGGTCCTGGTTTTCATGGCAACCGCAGTGCCAGTGGCGAAATTTTCAACCAAAATGCACTGACGGCTGCTCATCGCAACCTGCCCTTTGGCACTCAAGTTAGAGTAACCAACCTAAACAACGGCCAGTCGGTGATTGTCCGAATTAATGACCGAGGTCCCTACAGCGGGGGGCGGGTCATCGACTTGTCTGCGGCAGCGGCTCGTGCGGTTGGGCTGATTCAGGCAGGGGTGGCTCCAGTTAGCCTTGATGTGTTGGGTGTTGCTCAAACCGCTGGCAGCCAAAACTAGCGAAACTAATGAGGCATATAACGCCATGTAGAGCAGTCGAAGCTGCAATTGATATAGTCAGGACTTACACAGACAGAGTGTAAGGCTAAGCGATCGCTCTATGAGCAATAGGCTTCGGCCGCTTGTTCCATAGACGAATGCGTAGGCCCTAACGGTACTAGTCGTTCTGGGATAAACAAGAAGGGAGGTGGAGCAATGCTCCACCTCCCTTCTTGTCCTAATACCAACAGGACTTAACGCAATGTGCAACTTTGTTCTAGCCGCTTGTGGGATGGGCATCTTGCCCGTCCAGATCAAACAGGCAAGATGCCTGCTTCACAGGAAACCAGGGTTTCCAGAACTTCAGTTGCACATCGCGTGACTTACGCAGACAGACTGCAAGATTAAGCGATCGCTCCACGAACAAGGGGCTTAAGCCCCTTGCCCCAGAGTTTATCAACATCGCCGGGAAAAACCCTGTGCCTTGTGCCTGGGGATGAAAGGCGAGGCGATGAGAAGCTTCACCCCGAAATGATGCTGCGAAGCAGCGGATGGAGTGGGTGAGTGACGAATCGCCAAGTGATACAATCGTATTACCTATCTGAGGCATGGCATCTTTGAATCAGCATCTCGTCTGTGCTGAATGAGAGGAAAGCGGTTTGCCTGCGACGGTAGAAGTAGCTTTGCTAATCCTCCTACGGGAGATGCCCCAACAACCGGGAGTAATGGTTGAATTCTTCCCTCTACCGCTCGTCGGTGCGGTAGTTGACTTCATGATTCTCAAGAGGGGCTGTCCGTGTTGCAGGTTCCGCCTGCCCTCTAGCCCCTAACCTCCAGCCCCTCACAACGTATAGGTAAACTCCTCACTCAAGGCCCCTGGCACCCAGATTCCGCCTAAGCTCCGGTTGCTGTAGGTGCCGACTTCTGGAATAAATTCTTGGAAGTCAGTGAGGTCAAGCAGGTTTTCGCCGAAGCAGCGGTAGAGGCTTTCATCAAAGCGCAGGTTTTCGATCGGGGCGACGATTTCGCCGTTTTCTACCCAAAAGCAGGCGTAGCGGGTCATGCCCGTGATCCGTCCGGTGGGGCGATCGCTCCAATTCAAATAATGCAAATTGGACAGATATAGCCCGGTACCTAGCTTGCTGAGAATGTCGGTAGCGGCAAGGTTGCCGGGGGAGACTTCGGGCGATCGCAACGACTCTCCCCCGTCTGCACCGTTGGCGGTTTTGCCATATTCTTTAGCGGTGCGGGAGTTAATTAGCGTGTTAACCAGTTTGCCGTTTTCGATAATCGGCAACTCGACGGGCGCAATTTCGCCCCAACTGTTAAAGCGGGGGACTAAGCCTCGGCTAAAGTTCTCCCTTAGGGTGAATTGGGGGGAAAGCTGCTTTTCGCCGCGTTGCAGCAGTCCTAGAGCGCTGCCGCCTCGCTGCATGGAGGATTCGCTGACCGCGCCCCAGGAGAGCATTCCCATGAGTTCGGCGACAGCAGCGGGAGCGAGATAGGTGCGATATTGCCCTTTAGGGATGGCTTTAGGCGTTTGGGAGAGTCTTTCTAGCTGAAGCTTGGACTCAGCGAGTTTAGCGGCGTATGCCTCCTGGCTCCATTCGCTGCCAGCGAAGGTGCCTTTGACGGCTTGCCCGTCTGCGGTAAACAGGGAATAGTCAAGGGAAAAAGTTTCAGTTGCAAACCAGTGTTTTTGTCCGGCGGAGTCGGCGTAGGCGCGGATTAGGGAACCGCCTGCATAGATGCCAGTGAAATCCAGTCCGCTGACTTCGGGCAAGATGGAGGAGGCGATCGCCCCCCCTATCAACAATTTCCCCGCATTGACCTCGTGGCTGGTCGCATTTCCTGATGGCAATACCAGGTACGGGTCGTCGGGAAGCTGTAGTACTTCCTCTCGCAGTTCTTTTAAGGCGGCTTGGGCCTGGGGGAGGTCGGTTTCTAGCTTTCCGGTGAAGGAAAACTCTCGGTAGCCGTTGCGATCGCCCTTCATCAGCGTCAAATGCAATTCACCATCGGACACACTGCCCGTTTGCCGCACTTTTGCGCCATTAAAGCGGACAAACTGGCTTTGCTCGCCCGTGAGTTGCAGCGTCAGATGCTCATCGGTCTGCAATTCTGATAAAACAGCCGTAACGATGGGGTCAAACGTGGACTCCATCGGACTGCTCGTTTTGCTTTGCGTAACTGTCTCCAGCATCATTCTCCCCCTCCAAACACTTCCACATCTTCAAACACGCAAACCGGGGAGCCGTGACCGACTCGAATCACCTGGTTGGGTTCACCTTTGCCGCAGAACGGAGTGCCGTACATCTGCCAGGTGGTGTTGTCCCCAATGCGCTTCAGGCTATGCCAAAACTCTGGTGTAGTCGCCCGATAGTTAGGATTTCTCAGCGTTTTGGTGAGCTTGCCATTCTCAATCAGCTTGGCGTATTCGCAGCCAAACTGAAACTTGTAGCGCTGATCGTCAATTGACCAGGAGCGGTTAGATTCCATGTAAACGCCCCGCTCAACGTCGCCAATTAGAGCTTCAAAGGAATCGGTTCCTGGCTCCAGGTTGAGATTTGCCATGCGGTCAATCGGTGGACGATTCCATGAGGAAGCACGGGCACAGGCAACACCCGGAACACCCGTTCTTGCCTGACTTTCAAGGCTACCCAATCCGCGCTGTAAAATGCCTTCCTGAATCAGGTATTCTCGCGTGGCGGGTGCGCCCGTGTCGTCAAAGCTGTAGCTGGCAAACTCTCCTGGCACGGTGGGGTTAAAGGTAATGTTCATCAGCTTGGAGCCGTAGGAAAGCTGCCCAAAATCTTGCGGCTTCACAAAGCTGCCGCCTGCATAGTTGCGCTCGTCGCCCAGAATGCGATCTAGCTCTAGCGGATGCCCAACGCTTTCGTGGATTTGCAGCATCATCTGGTCGGGAGCCAGCACCAGCGTAGTAGTTTCGCTGGGGCAGTCTTCGGCGGTCAACAGTTCGACTGCCTGTTCACCCACTTGCGCTGCCCGTTCCCATAGGTTTGGCTCTGGAAACAGTTCCCAGCCGCCCTGATAGCAGTGTGCCAAATAGCCATTGTTGCTGCGCTGCTGCACGATCGCCCCATCTTGAGCGGTCACGCCAAAGTGCGTTTCGAGCATCACCAGTTTTTGATAGACTTCGGAGCCGTTGCTGCTGACAAACCAGGTTTCAGTTTCGTTGGCGATCGCCGTCGCCACCGCTTGCACAATCTGGTCAGAAACCTTCAAGGTTTTGCACAATTGCACCAGTAAATCATTGATTTCTCCTGGCGTAAGCGCATCCAACGGCTTCACAAACGGAGAAACGTACTCACCCACTACCTTTGGGCGTGCTGCCGGAGTCAGCGGGTAAATTGCCCAGGGGCTAGCGGCGATCGCCTGCTCATAAGCCACCTTCGCCGCCGCCCGCAAACTGTCTAAATCCAGTGAATTTGTTGCACCGTAGCCAATCTGTCCCTTCACCAGGACTTCTACCATCACACCCTGATTAACCGACTTGCCATTGCTGCGAGGCAAGCCATCCCGCACCGCTCGTACCCCAACCGATTCTTTGACGGCCCGTAACCCAACCCAATCCGCAGGAACGTCCAGCGACTCAATCGCCCTTAAAAGTTCAGAAATCATTGATACACACAGAGAGGAAATGACCCGTAACCTCAAGTGTAGCGGGGGTGTCAAGAGATGTCTGAAGAGATGCCTGAACAGGTTTGAGCGATCGCCCCCTTCATCCTACTCTTGCTTCAGAGATACCGCCTTTTCTGCTGAATAGCTCTTGAGATGGAGGATTGCAGTCTAAATTTTCTCAAGCTGCTCTATAGCAGGGTAGGGATGTTTGCTTAACCTCATTATCCAACTTCATCCGTCCGATAGTGTCTCTTAATTTTGCAAGTTGATATCTTTGAAACATAGAAATTGCACCGAATGAAATTTCACCGAGGTGACTTTTCAAATGTGACTTAAGTGTGACAAACATGGATGTTGCAGGCGGTGCATATAGGTCGCTGACAAGGGTGTGAACAGAGCGCTTATTGCTCTCTACTCTATTTCAAAAGCTGAAAAGGTATCGCTTTTCAAGCGGTTGAAAACGGTAGGCATCTAGGGTCAATTTGATTTAGGTTCGTAAGTTAAAAGTTGGGGTAATTTGCAACTTTGCAAATCCTCGTCCAAAGGTCTGTCAGGACAACTGAAAAAAGCTGAACAATAAGTGAAGGAGAGAAAACAATGGGAATTCTTGCATGGATTGTGTTGGGTTTGATTGCAGGTGCGATCGCTAGAGCACTCTACCCTGGTCGTCAGGGCGGCGGCATTCTCGGTACCATGCTGCTGGGCATCGTCGGTGCATTCCTGGGTGGAACAATCTACACCCTCTTGGCTACAGGTGAGTTTGCCCTTGCTTCCGTCGGTTTCACAATCCCCGGTCTGCTGATCGCTGTGTTGGGTGCAATGTTAGCTATCTTCCTGTACTACCAGTTCACCGCTCGTCGCGTTTATTAAGATGCAAGAGGTCAGGTTTGACCTGACTCGAAGCCAGCTTCAAAATGCAAATCGGATATAGAAAAGCCCCCGCTTGAGCGGAGGCTTTTTTTGTGATCGCGAGTGAGTAAATGGCGATCGCCCCTAAAACTATAGGAACTGCTTCACCCTGCATTCGGAGAACTCGATAAGCCGATTCAGATAAACTTTGAATAAATGGTGTCCTTTTCATGGAAAATTTAAGCTTAGGCACCGAACTGCCGTCTTTTTTCCGCTGTGTTGATGAAGCATATGAAGTCTTATCTTGCTGCTGCGATCCAAATGAATAGTCTGCCTGACCTGGAAAAAAATCTGGCGCAGGCAGAAGACCTGATTGACCTGTCTGTGCGTCAGGGGGCAGAACTGGTTTGTTTACCTGAAAACTTTTCCTTTTTAGGAGACGAGGAAGCCAAAATTTCTCAGGCAGAGGCGATCGCCCAGGGCAGCGAAAAATTTCTCAAAACAATGGCACAGCGCTATCAGGTAACCCTGCTCGGCGGTGGCTTCCCGATGCCCACCCCAAATGGCAAAGTTCACAATACGGCACTGCTTATCGGTGCTAATGGGGAAGAACTGTCGCGCTACGAAAAAGTGCATCTGTTTGACGTAAATTTACCCGACGGAAACACCTACCAGGAATCACACACCGTCCTAGCTGGACTAAAGCTACCGCCCGTTTACCCTTCTAAGGAGTTGGGCAATTTGGGGCTGTCAGTCTGCTATGACGTGCGCTTTCCTGAGCTTTATCGCCATCTCGCACAAATGGGCGCAGAAGTGCTGTTTGTTCCGGCTGCATTCACGGCCTATACGGGCAAAGATCACTGGCAGGTACTCCTGCAAGCTCGTGCAATTGAAAACACCTGCTATGTGATTGCACCCGCCCAAACCGGAAAACACAATTCTATGCGTCAGTCTCACGGTCATGCGGTGATCATCGACCCCTGGGGCGTAATTTTGGCAGACGCAGGCGACAAACCAGGAGTGGCGATCGCCCCGATTGAGCCATCTCGTCTAGAGCAAGTTCGCCGTCAGATGCCCTCACTCCAGCATCGGGTATTTATTTAGATGACTACTATGGGGAGTACTATATGGAGATCATTACATCGGATGTTTCTGATCTTGTAAAGAAGCCTGTACAGTAGACAGGATGAGTTCTGTCGAACGCATGGTAGATCTGACTTCTTGGGCAGTTGCATCCCCACAAAATCCTTTATTTCAGCTTCATGGTAGACTCACTCCTTTGCTGGCAGCCACGCCAGAAGCTGAAAACGCGCCTCTGGTGTTAGCCGGAGTGCTGATAAGTTTAGTCGTCATTTATCTGGCAGCCAAAGTAGGCGGAGAGCTTTGCGCCCGAATTAACCTGCCGCCTGTTTTGGGTGAATTAGTTGGCGGTGTCGTGGTGGGTATCTCTGCACTGCACCTGATCGTCTTTCCAAACGGTGCGATCGAGGGAACAAATTCAGTCATTGTCAGCTTGTTAGAAGCCACAGCAGGCTTATCTCCTGAGTCTGCCCTAAGCGTGTTTGAGACTGAAAGCGAGGTAATTTCGGTCTTATCAGAGCTAGGGGTAATTATTCTGCTGTTTGAAATTGGTTTGGAATCAGATTTAAAGGAACTGATTCGGGTTGGGACACAAGCGGCTTTGGTGGCAGTCGTGGGGGTAGTGGTTCCGTTTGCGGCAGGTACGGCTGGGCTGATCGCGATCTTTGGGTTGCCCACCATTCCGGCTGTGTTTGCCGGGGCTGCTCTCACCGCAACCAGCATCGGCATCACCGCCAAAGTGCTAGCCGAGCTTCAGCGCCTCAGTTCTGAAGAGGGGCAAATCATCATTGGTGCAGCCGTATTGGATGATGTATTAGGAATTGTCGTGCTGGCAGTCGTCGCAAGTCTGGCAAAGACAGGAGAAATTGAAATCAGCAATGTGATTTACCTGATTGCTGGAGCAGGTGTTTTCCTGGTTGGCTCGATTTTGGTCGGGCGATTGCTCAGTCCATTCTTTGTAGCGCTGGTTGACAAACTCAAGACACGTGGACAACTGTTGCTGTCTGCCCTGATCTTTGCATTTATCCTGTCTTATATTGGTGCGGCAATTCAGCTAGAGGCAATCTTGGGCGCTTTTGCCGCAGGGCTGATTCTAGCGGAAACTGACAAGCAGCATGAGCTAGAGGAACAGGTGATTCCCCTGGCTGATTTTCTCACGCCGATTTTCTTTGTCGTCGTTGGAGCGCGAACCGATCTGAGCGTTCTCAATCCGGCAATTCCTGAAAATCGCGAAGGTTTAGTCATTGCCGCTTTTCTGATTGTGGTTGCCATTATCGGCAAACTGGTTACGGGGCTAGCGGTGTTTGGTAAGCCCAACATCAATCGACTGGCGATCGGCGTAGGCATGATTCCCAGGGGTGAAGTCGGTCTGGTATTTGTCGGAGTTGGCTCGGCAACGGGTACGCTCTCTAAATCTTTAGAAGCTGCCATCATCATGATGGTGATATTGACAACCTTCGTGGCTCCAGCCTTCCTGAGAATTGTGTTTCAGGATTCTGATGATAAAGAAAAAGCTGAGACTGAAACTCCTGCTCCTGTATTAGAAAGCGCAAACGGACAGCCGTTCACGGCGCAGCAAAGTATTGCAGAGGCAGAAAGCATAGAGTCATCACTGCAAGACCAGTAAAGGCTCCTTCAAATCACAAAGCACACCCCATAAAAGCGCACTCCAGAGCATAGAGTGCGCTTTTATAGTCAAATTATCTGCGCGATCGCTCATCTGGAGCGTGCAGCCAGCAATCAGTACAGGAGTAATCCATGAGTTTTGACCACAAACCCAAAATTCTATTCCTATATGGTTCGTTACGAGAACGTTCTTACAGTCGCTTGCTAGCTGAAGAAGCCGCCAGGATTGTTGAGGAGTTTGGTGCAGAAGTCCAATTTTTCCATCCACGCGACTTGCCCTTGCATGGAAGTGTGCCAGATACGCATCCTAAAGTGCAGGAACTCAGAGAACTGGTTACCTGGTCGGAAGGGCAGGTGTGGTCAAGCCCAGAAATGCACGGGAATGTGAGCGGTTTGCTCAAGCATCAAATTGATTGGATTCCCCTGAGTATTGGCGCAGTGCGACCCACACAGGGCAAAACCTTAGCAGTGATGCAAGTTTGCGGCGGATCGCAGTCCTATAATGCGGTCAATACGCTGCGGGTATTAGGACGCTGGATGCGGATGTTTACCATTCCAAATCAGTCTTCTGTCCCAAAAGCCTATCAAGAGTTTTATGACGACGGGACGATGAAGGACTCGCCTTATCGCGATCGCGTGGTGGATGTGATGGAGGAGCTTTACAAGTTCACGCTGCTATTGCGCGACAAAGTTGACTACTTGACCGATCGCTACAGTGAGCGTAGGGAAGAAATGCAGAAGCAAGCAAAAGAAATCGTCAACCGCTCCATTGGTTCGTAATATCAATTCTTTATGAAGATGCACTGAACAAGGGGCTTAAGCCCCTTGTTCTACCAGGATTGATTCTGTTCCCGTTTGCGATTAGCTTGGGCGATCGCCCCTATTGCAGTCGGTTAATTTCAGTCAATACGTTGCGATAGCCGTCGGCGCGCCCCTGTTGCAGGTAAAGGTCAGCGGCTTGCTGGAAGTCATAGATTGCCCCCTGGCGATCGCCCTGCCTCAACTTAATCTGTCCTCGGCTGTAATAGGAATCAGCATCCTGCGGATTTGAGCGAATTGCCTGGGTATAGTCTTCTACTGCGCCCTGCATATCTCCTTGATTTGAGCGAATTTCGGCTCGACTTTCAAAGGCTTGGGCACTGGTCGGGTTAAGTGAAATGACTCGACCATAATCCTGACTTGCGCCTCCATCATCCCCCAATGCAATGCGGGCGTTGGCACGACCGCTGTAAGCTTCGGCATAATCAGGCTGGATGGCGAGTGCTTCTGTGTAGTCGGCGATCGCCCCTTCAGCGTCGCCCAGTTCTAACCGCAGATCGCCTCGCTCTTTGTAGGCTGGGGCATAGTCTGCATCGACCAGCAGCACTCTATTAAAATCTTCCAGTGCAGCTTGAGATTCCCCCAGCGCCGCCCGCATTACGCCTCGGCTAAAGTAAGCCTGCGTATATTCTGAGTCAAGCTGAACGGCTCGGTCAAAGTCTGCCAGTGCGCCTTCTGGGTCATTTGCGTTAGAGAGAGCAATGCCGCGATTGTAATAAGCAGTAGCAGAAGTATCATTCAGCGCGATCGCCCGGTCAAAGTCAGCGATCGCTGTCTGCTGATTGCCAATGCGGTAGTAAGCTGTGCCGCGATTGAGATAAGCCTCTCCATAGTTAGGGTTAAGCTCAATTGCCTGGTCAAAGTCGGCGATCGCAGCCCTCATCTGATCTTGAGCTAGATGAACTGCGCCACGCCGCACAAAAGCCTCAGCGTAATCAGGGCGTAACTCGATCGCTCGATTATAATCCTGCAAAGCGCTTTGATAGTCCTCTGCATCGGCTTGAATAATGCCTCGGTAAAGATAGGCCGCAGCATAGCGTCGATCATTTTGAATGGCCTGATCAAAGTCAGCTAGCGCCTGCTGTTCTTCTCCCTGGCTATAAAAAATTCGGCCGCGATTGAAATAAGCGTTTGCGTAGGTTGGATCAAGCTGAATAGCCTGATTGTAATCTGCAAAAGCGCCCTCCTGGTCGCCTAAAGCTTCACGGGCAAAACCGCGATGAACGTAAGCTGCGGCATAGTTAGGGTCAAGCTGAATTGCCTGATCAAATTCTTCAATAGCCTCTTCATAGTCACCGTCGTTGACATCCTCCACGCCATTTTCATAAAACTCTTCCGCGTCGGGCGGCTGCTGCGCTAGCACTCCAGGTACTAATGTCACAGCAGAACTGACCAAGATGGCAGCAATGCTCAACGCGCGGATGTTGCGGTAGATGGAGTAAATAGGGTTCATGGCTTTACTTTACGATGAGGGTGTAAGTGAAGTGCGATCGCCCTGATGATTTGTTCAGACTTAAATTACCCTTAAAGCAAGCGATCGCGATCACTCTTAGTCCAATTTCATCCAGAAAATCACGCAGAGCCTAATCAAAACTTCACAGTTATCTGACAAACGCCTACTCATTTCCGCTTAAACACGCTTAAATTCATGGCGAATTTTTTCACCTCAATCATCCTTGCAGTTTGGGTCTGTGCGATCGCTCTGATCTCAGTCCAAAATGCCAGAGCCGTGACGATCCAGTTTTTGTTTCTGCGCTCGGTCGAAATTCCTCTAGGACTGTTACTTGCTTTCTGCATGGCGATCGGGACGGTAGGAATGGCGCTGGTGCTTCCCCTCTGGCGATCGCCCAGCCCCTCAAGTCGCTACTCAAGAAACGATGCGGACGATTTCTAGAGCCGTCTCCGGAGAAGATTGAGATTGGGCAAGAGTCGGTACGCCGCTCAAACTTGATCCGCTAATCATCAAAACCGTCTCAGGATCTAGCTCTCCCGTCGCTTTCACCCCCGCTGCGGTTTGAAAATTGCGAATAGCCTGACTCAACTCACCGGACGCTGAACTAAAACCCAGGTGAGCAAGCTGCTGGGCAGCCTGGTCAGGGCTAAGAAGAAGATCAGTCGGCGAAAAAATGGGGACGTACTGCTGTCGCCATTTTTGATTAAACTGCGTCCGGTTTAGGTAATAAATTTTGCCTCTGGCGGGGTCTGCGATCGCCGCCACATGATCATCCAGCGCCAACAGCGCCACCGCATGGGGAGCCTTACGCACTCCATCAAATAGCCAAACCCCCAAAATTCCGGGTCGATTAATCCGCTGCATTTGCTCCCAGGTTGGACTCAACTCCAGTCCGTCCATACTTAAAGCACGAGCCGCTGCAATCAACTGCGGCATCGAAGTTCCCAGACGGCTAGTTCCCGCCAGACGAGCAACACCAGATTCAGTTGCATCTATTCCCCACAGACGCAGCACCGTTGCCAAAGCAGCCGGGGCACAACTGCTAGCAGAAGTCTGTTTATACACTCCGTTGGCTTGCAGGTTGTTTCCCAGAGAAGCGTAAATGGGAGCCAACATATAGGCTTCAGCTCCGCTAAACCCACTTACACCCAGCAAGCCAATTAAAACGACAGCCAAAACTTGCGTCTTTGCAGTGCGCCAGCTCACCACAAACGCAGTGCCGCAAAACCCCAGCAGCAAAATTCGCATCGCAGTCCAGCTAACTCGCATCCCATGTACACGCCATTCCAGCGGCAAAAGCTGCCACTGCGGAACGTTTAGCGCCAGCACCAACAGCCCGACATAGACACCCAGGAATATGAAAGAGAAGTGAGCTTTTCCCTTGAACAAATCGTCAGCAGTAACGCCCTGACGAAGTAGCACTCTCCCCAGGCGCATCCCCAACTGAAAGAACCAAGCGCCCAACAGTAAAGTTGCAGCAATTTCGAGCAGCATAATCTAATTTGAATTCGTAAATTTGAATTCACTTTTCAATTCTGACGCACCCATTTCCTGCTTGTCTTCATGCCAATGAACGCTAGCAAGGGGCTTAAGCCCCTTGTTTCGCAGGGAGAATGCATAGTCCATGAGAACTATTGCCGTAAAACTATAAAAACAGAGCGTGGAACAAACTTTCCACGCTCTGTTTTGGAGTTAAATTCAAATTCAGCAACGCCCTAGCTACCAGAGTGCTGGAACGGGTCCAGGGTTAGCAGGCACAGCAACCGGGGGCGGGGTAAAGGGAATGCTCTGCACCGGAGGAGGCGAAAATGGCGTAGATGGAGTTGTTTGTGAAGTCTCAACTGGAAGAAGTTGCAGAGACGTGGTGTAGGGAGTTGGGAGATCGGCAGTCCGCAACAGCGGCCCACTTGCGCCTTGAACGGCTAGAGCCTCAGTGTAAACCCGATTAACTAATCGAGCGTCTCTAGCAATCTCGTTTTCGGGGAAACCATTTTGAATGAGTGAACCCTGACCCAAAATGTAGTTAGCTTGCCGAAACAGCGATCGATTTTCATAGAAGGTGCGATCGTTGCGGAAAAAGGCCCGCTCGAAAGCCTCTGGAATCGTTTGCACATCGCCCCTGACTTCTTGGGCGCTGGCTACGTCAGCGATCGCCGTAAAGGAGGCAACTATTGCTAACGTGCCAAGTAAACGCTTGAACCTCACACCCATAGCATTACCTCAATAATTGTTCTCAATTTTGCTTGCGATTATGTTAGCTCATCTTCTGAGCTTAAAAGTAATATTGGTTCAAATAAGTCTTCATAGGGATTAGCACTACAGAAACCAGCGAGAGCCAAACGAACCCTATTTGTGGCAATCTGGAAAGCAGAGGCTCGTTATTCCGATAATCCTGCTACAAAAATTAGCCCAATCGCATATGCAGACTCTGCCAAATTCAGTTATTCCCAGTGCGCCCAGCACTCCAGCCGCCTTCGACACGACAATCCATCGCCGCAAAACCCGTCCTGTCGCAGTCGGTAATGTCATCATCGGTGGCAACTATCCCGTCGTGGTGCAGTCCATGATCAATGAAGACACCCTGGATGTCGATGGGTCAGTCGCCGCAATTCGCCGTTTACACGAATTGGGCTGTGAAATTGTTCGCGTGACGGTGCCCAGCTTGGCTCACGCCAGGGCAGTCGGAGAAATCAGACAAAAACTTGTCCAAACCTATCAGCCTGTGCCGTTGGTCGCTGATGTTCACCACAACGGCATGAAAATTGCCCTGGAAGTGGCCAAACACGTTGATAAAGTACGGATTAATCCGGGGCTATATGTGTTTGAGAAACCTGCGGGCGATCGCACCGAATACACCAAAGCCGAATTTGACGAAATCGGCGAAAAAATCCGAGAAACCCTGGAGCCTTTAGTTATTTCCCTGAGAGATCAGGGAAAAGCCATGCGAATCGGGGTCAATCATGGCTCCCTGGCAGAGCGAATGCTGTTTACCTACGGCGACACTCCCGAAGGCATGGTGCAGTCTGCCCTGGAATTTATTCGGATTTGTGAATTGCTAGACTTCCGCAACCTGGTCATCTCCCTTAAAGCGTCACGCGTGCCTGTAATGATTGCCGCCTACCGCCTCATGGTCAAGCGCATGGACGACGCACACATGGACTATCCTCTGCACCTGGGCGTAACCGAAGCCGGAGATGGCGAATACGGGCGAATCAAATCCACCGCAGGGCTGGCGACTCTCTTAGCAGATGGCATTGGCGACACAATTCGCGTCTCTTTAACAGAAGCCCCAGAGAAAGAGATCCCGGTTTGTTACAGCATTCTGCAAGCTTTGGGACTGCGGAAAACAATGGTGGAATACGTCGCCTGCCCCTCCTGCGGCCGCACCTTGTTTAACCTGGAGGAGGTGCTGCACCAGGTGCGTGAAGCGACCAAACACCTGACAGGCTTAGACATTGCGGTAATGGGCTGCATCGTCAACGGTCCCGGCGAAATGGCAGACGCTGACTACGGCTATGTCGGCAAGCAACCGGGCTATATCTCGCTCTACCGGGGGCGCGAAGAAATCAAAAAGGTGCCGGAAGATCGGGGAGTGGAGGAATTGATTAGCCTGATCAAATCGGACGGCCGCTGGCTCGATCCTTAACGAAGTCTTTAAATTGGTGCAGATCGTTCCTGGATTTATTGATTGTTGGCACATTGCGCCTGCCGTCCAACCTTGCCTGTGTTAGATTGAGCGTACTCTAATTGCAGTCTCTCCTCTTCAATTTCAGACTATGGTGATTACAAAGCGTGGGCTTGTCCTCGGTGCAACAGCGGTAGCGGTCACTGCTGTAGTTGTCACTGGCGCAGGGGTACATATGTCGGGCGGTCAAGCCTTCTTGCAGGAGAGTCCTAAGGAACTGGTTGATGAAGTCTGGCAGCTTATCGATCGCAACTACGTCGATGCCACCTTTAACCAAGTCGATTGGAGATCTGTCCGCCAGGAATACCTGGGACGGGCCTATGGCAGTCGTGAAGAAGCCTACGATGCCATTCGAGATATGCTGGAGCAGCTTAACGACCCCTACACCCGCTTCATGGACCCGGAAGAGTTCCGGAATATGCAGATTGATACGTCTGGAGAGTTAACGGGAGTCGGGATTCAGCTTGCCCAGGATGAAGAAACCAATGAGCTAATTGTCGTTTCCCCAATCGAGGACACGCCCGCCTTTGAAGCTGGCATTCTGGCACAGGATGTGATCGTTCAAATTGACGGTCAAAGCACCGAAGGAATGGATGTCAACCAGGCAGTTAATCTGATTCGCGGTCCTGTTGGTTCACAGGTCACGCTAACGGTTCGTCGCGGCGAACAGCAGCTTGAGTTTCCGCTAGAGCGGGCGCAAATTGAGATACATCCAGTGCGCTACAGCTACCAGGAAGGGACGACGGGTGGAGTTGGCTACATCCGCCTGACGCAGTTTAGCGCCAACGCCGCTGAGGAGATGCAGGCAGCAATTCAAGATTTAGAGTCACAAAACGTGACGGGCTACATCTTAGACTTGCGCTCTAACCCAGGTGGGTTGCTCTATTCCAGTATTGACATTGCCCGAATGTGGCTAGATGGCGGAGTCATTGTCTCAACCGTCGATCGCCAGGGGATATCAGATCAGGAGAGTGCCAGCGGACAGGCGTTGACCGATAAGCCTCTGGTGGTGCTGGTAGATGGCGGGTCAGCCAGCGCCAGCGAAATTCTGTCAGGCGCTTTGCAGGATAATGATCGCGCCGTGCTAGTGGGGACTCAAACCTTTGGTAAGGGGTTAGTGCAGTCCGTGCGAGGACTGGGCGACGGTTCAGGGCTTGCAGTGACAGTCGCAAAATATCTGACTCCCAGCGGTCGAGACATCAACCGCTCCGGCATCGCACCAGATGTAATAATCGAGCTAACTGAGGAACAACAGCAGCAGCTTTTGGACGATCGCACTCAAATTGGCACCGCCGCTGATCCTCAATATGCCAGAGCGCTGCAAGTGTTAACGGAGCGCATTGCCGCTGACAGGCAAAACCAGAGAGCAGAAACCGTTCCACAGCCTCAGTAATATCCTATTTAAGGAGCTTTGCCGTTCCGCCGCCAACGTCTAGACGGGTTGGCACTTGCCCGAACGGATTAAACCTACTCGACGGGCGATCGCCTCTGCCTCCGAGTCAAACGGTCCCCACTTCTCAGCCCCTTTTAACTCCTCTTCTACTGGCAGGTGCGGCAAAATTTCGCATTGACCACTGTTTTGCTTCACGATGTACCAGGTTTGCGAGTTACTCATTCTTAAAAGTCTAAAATACGCTTGCTGCAACTGGGCTGATCTTAATCCAGGCATTCTCAGTTCAGCTTGAAAGCTGGAATGTTTTTAGAACTCCTTGAGCGTAAAGATTAACGGTTCTGTTCAATTAAAGACAAAATTCGGGCTAAAATGCCTGAACGGTTTCAGGTTGTTTGGGGGGTCAGCCCAAGCAAAGTTGAGCTTTGTGCCAACTTGGGGAAAGTCCGGTGAAAATCCGGCACTGTGCCGCAACTGTGAAAAAGGAATGCGACCTAATCGGTTTAATGGTTCCTTTTGAGTCAGGATGCCCACCTGAAGCATTTGTTCTGTTGTCAAACCCGCGATGCACGGGTTGAAATAAATGCAAAGTTTGGAATGTTTGCGTCCGTCGGCACCGATGGACTGCACTGCTACGGTACTGGATTCTCGCTACATTACTCCCACGATCAAATCAATTTGGCTACAGCTAAGCAATCCAACGTTCAGTTTTTTGCCGGGACAGTCTGTCTGGCCCAAGTTTGAACGAGATGGACGAAAGTTTAGCAAGATCTACTCGATCGCCTCTTCCCCCAAACGCTGTCCAGAGGTAGAGCTGTGCGTGTCCCGTGTGGGCTGGAGTTCTGCTTACATTCAAGATCTGGCGGCCGGGGAAACGATTCTAATGCGCGGCCCTTACGGATTGATGACGCTCAACCAGTTGCCCAAACGTCCTCGTCTCTATGTTGCTGAAGGCTCTGGAATTGCCCCTCTTAAGAGTCAAATTGCTTGGCTGCGCGATAGCGGCTATAGCCAGCCTGTGTGGTTGGTGTTGGCAAACCCGGAAACAGTGAGCTGTCTGCCGTACCATGATGATTGGCGATCGCTCCAACAAACCTGGCACTCATTCCACTACGTAGAAGCAATCCATTGCAGTCCAGAAGCAGCGTTGGTTAATCAGGATTTAGACCTGTCTCAGTTTGAGATTGACATTTGTGGAGTGGGCGATCGCGTTACCCAAATTTGTGACTCAATTCTGGCAATGGGAGCAAACCCAGAACAGATGCGATCGGAAAAGTTTATTGCCTTTTAGGTAAGGTTAGGGGAGGTTTTGTTATTTCGGTGCGATTTGGCTTACAGCCGTTTTCAGATGGATAAGCTCAAATTTAACTGGCATAAGGAGTCGCGTAGCAATTACCCATAAAAAAAGGGGGAAGAATTTTGTCTTCCCCCCTTCCTTCCCTAACTCAAAGGATTCACTAGATTCGGAGTTGCACCCTAAAAATGGGTAGCTTACACCCTAAAACTGCACCCTTAGAATCGGTAGCCAGCACCCAACTGGAAGCTAAGCGCTGGGTTAGAGCTATCTTGATAAGCGTCCAGACCCAGCTTTGCGTCGCCATACAGCACCACATTTCTGACGACCTCAGCTTCAACACCTGTAGTTAAGACGACAGAATCCTGGTTGCCCAAAGGGGTTGCCTGACCGTCTTGTTCAACAAAGGAATAGCCCGCTCCGGCGTAAACGTTTGCGTTATTAGTGATTGGCACATCGTAGGAAATGAGCGGCATAATCGCACTCGTGTCATCACTAAACAACACTGCACCGCGTAAAGAAACAGGTGCATTTGGTATAGCAAAACGTCCTTGAATATTGCCTCCAAACGTAGCGCCATCTTCATCGCTGCCACCATCCAGGACACCTGCCGAAATACCACCACCGACATAGGTTCCATCCATACCTGCGGGTTGAGCAGAAGCCGGATTAGCAGAAAGGAAAATTGGAGAAATTGCCAGTGCAGACAATGCAGAAAAAGTTGCGATAGACTTGAGTGAAAATTTCATGTTCGTTCCCTTCAGCAGTTTCTTTGATGTTCTTTTGAGGTTTTTGTGTCGTTAGAATCGACAGATTAGTTCCAGAAATCTCAACCTTTTTGCTACCAAATTCGAGGTACTGCAAAGTATTGTTTAAGTCTATAACTCCTACTCCGCAAAGGATTCAGCTTACATTGATAGCTTTTTAATTAGACTTGTGGGGCTTACAACAACTTTGCTCTGGATATATTCTTGTTCTAAATTCTAAAAGAAATAACAGGGAATTGTGATGGCCTGTTTTCTAACTGTCACACATAATTTGTTTCAAAAAATGCAACCAATTCGGCAGTTTTTAATTTGAAATACATAAGATATAGCCCAAACAGTTAGCTAATCAATCTGATGCTTTTAGAAGCAGGGTGAAATAAATTTCTAGCCAAAAGTTTTTCACTGATTTGGGAACAAAATATAGTTTTATTCGTCACGATTTAGTGTTTTGATGCATTTGCAGAGCAGAAGTGTTGAATCTAGACACAAAACTTTACATCAGACTATACAAGCGTCTCTGGCAGCAGATCATAGCTCCAGTGAACAATTGAGCATCGCCGACTCAATTCTAATTGCAGATAGCGAAATTTAT
>JAAUQZ010000089.1 GCA_012033355.1 Leptolyngbyaceae cyanobacterium RM1_406_9
TTGGTACAAAGGCAATTAGAAATTCAAAAACACCTGAAGCTTCAAGATTACGCTTTGAGGCTGATAGATTTAGGAATTGCTGTCAAGATAGTAGTGATGATTGAATTATGTCCAAGTGCGATCGGTTGAGATGCGATCGCCTGATGGCACTCATTCAGTGACTTAGATTAGGTACAGACGAAAGCTGGAAACCCCATACCCATGACCTCAGCGATCCCTCAAACTACCAATATCACCATCCGCCCCTTCCAATTTCGGGATCTGGAGGCGATCGCCCATTTCTCACTAGAAGGGTCTGGGGTAGAGCAGCAGGGCGACTCTCTTAAATTAGGGCAGCGCCTTCAACACGTTCGCCGCTGGTACGGGCTACTCAAATTTTTTAGCCTGTTTCCCAATCCGCTCCAGCACCTCTTCTCTGCCTACGTGGCTGAGCAGGGAAACCGGATTCAGGGAATTATTCAGGTTTCGCCGTTTAACCGCACCCGTAGCACCTGGAAGGTAGACCAGGTTGCTGTCGAGGCGATCGATCCCTCCAATGGCGATCAGCCGCTTTCCTCAGATATTGGCTCTCAGCTACTGCGCTATTGCTTTCAGGCAATTTGGGAGGCGCGAACCTGGCTAATTGAGGTAGAGGTAAACGATAAATCTGCCCTGGCACTCTACCGTCAAAACGGGTTTCAGTCTTTGGCAGAAATGACCTACTGGGCGATCGCCCCAGAACTCCTGGAAGCTCTAGCAGAGCGCGAACCCGATTTACCTAACCTGTTGCCCGTCAGCAATGCCGATGCAAACCTGCTGCACCAGCTTGATACGGCTTCAATGCCGCCGCTCGTGCGTCAAGTGTTCGATCGCCAAATTCTCGACTTCAAGACGAGCCTGCTGGGTTCCGTCTACAACGGCATGACAAACTGGATGAGCCATACCGAGGTAATCAGCAGCTATGTGTTTGAGCCGCAGCGCAAAGCTGCAATCGGCTACTTTCAGATCAAGCTTTGCCGCGATGGAAGCCGTCCTCACATTGCTCAACTCACCGTTCATCCCGCTTACACCTGGCTCTACCCAGAGCTACTGTCGCAAATGGCGCGAATTGCTCAAGAGTTTCCGGCTCAGACGCTCAGGCTTGCCTCAGCCGACTACCAGCCAGAAAGAGAGGAATATCTGGAGCAAATTGGAGCTAGCCGCACTGAGCATACTCTGATGATGTCGCGTTCCGTCTGGCACAAGCTGCGCGAGGCTAAGCCCGTTTCCCTCGAAGGACTGCACCTTTCTGAAGTGCTGCAAGGCTTCCAGCCCGCCCGCAAGCCTGTTCCTAGCCGCATCTCGCTGATCAAGTCAATTCCGCCCCTGCCGCCGCGCAGCAAGTTAGACCTGTCGCAGCCTGGGGGACAGCCTGTATCTCCTTCACCCGCTGATTCCCAGCCGTCGAATTCCAAAGACAACACCCTGTCAGATTTACCCGATAGCCCCAACTTAGGATGATCTCAGCGCTGGGATTGGATGTTGGCAAAAAGCGAATTGGAGTGGCGGGGTGCGATCGCACAGGCTTGATCGCCACCGGGCTAACTACTATTGAGCGTCGTTCTTTTCTGCAAGACGTAGAGCAGCTTCGCTACATCATTCAGGAGCGCGAAGTGCAAATCCTTGTTGTCGGCTTGCCCTACACAATGGACGGCTCCTTTGGATTTCAGGCAAAGCAGGTGCAGAAATTCGCTAGTCGGCTCAGCACGGCCCTTCAGCTTCCCGTTGAATACGTAGATGAGCGGCTAACCTCCTTTGAAGCCGAGCAAGCCTTGCTAGCAGAAAACCGCTCTCCCTCTCGCAACAAAGCTCTAATTGACCGCAAAGCCGCCGCCATCATTTTGCAGCAATGGCTCGATGCTAGACGAAAGCAGCGCAGCAAACCGTCTGACGAAGATTTTTATCCGTAGTCCTTTGTTCTAACCGTCCTTCCTATTGCTATGGGAACAAGGGGCTTAAGCCTCTTGTCTTCGTAGAGATCGCTTGATTCACGTTCTGCTTGCGTAAGTCCTAACAAAAATGACTCAATCCAGACGCGTAGCGCCATAATGCATTAGTGTAGATAACTTGTGGGAGAGGGCGAGTTAAATCAATCTGATTAGAATTGTCCGAGGAGTGAAACGGATCTAGTCATGCTGTAAAGTTTTTTGTGGCGGGGCTGTAGCAATACTCCTTGCCGACCGCTCTCATACAGCAAGACGCAAGTTGTGATCAGAGGAATAGCATGACCGATTCAGATATGAGCAGGGAGAATCCGGGAATGGATGCAGACGAGGCAGACATCGACGCACCAACCGTCAGCTTGACCGATGAGCAGGGGCGATCGCTGCTTTGCTATGTCGAACGCTCCTTAGAAGTCGAGGGCAAGGAGTATGTGCTGCTCATGCCCGTTGACAACCCCATTGAGATTTTTGCTTGGGAAGCGGACGAGGATGATGAGGATGAAGAAACTCTGATTGACATTGAAGACGAAGAAATCGACGATATCTTCTCAACCGCACGGGCAGTTTTGGCAGAGCAAGACCTCACCCTGGCTCGAACGGCGCTGACGCTCACTGCCAGTGGGGATTTGCCCGCCGCAACCGAGGACGACATTATTACCTTAGATATCGGTGAAGATGAGGCAAATCTAGACTCTGAACAGTTTCAGCTTTTAGCAAATTTTTATTACGAAGAGCAAGAATATGCGGTGTGTACGCCGCTCGATCCGCTCCTGTTTTTTGCCCGGATGAACTCGGAAGGCAATCCTGAACTGCTGTCGCCAGAAGAATTTCAAATGATGCGATCGCAGCTAGAAGACCAGCTATTTGACGATCTGGAATAAATTTTGGAATAGATTTAGAGTTTGCTGGCGATCGCCACCGCTTCTGCTTAATACCAATTTTTTGTGAAGCTGCCCTTGACAAGGGGCTTAAGCCCCTTGTTCCATCGGTGTTCTTTTCAAACAGCACTACTTTATGACAGTCCGCCAACGCATCTCCAAGTGGTTCTTTTACCTGATTGTCTTTCCTGCAACATTAGGTTTGAGCGCATGGCAGGGTTGGGTTTGGTGGAGTTGGGCAAACGCGCCCGCAGATGCCGCAACCGAATCTGCCTCAACTGAAGCTGCAACGGTTCAGTTTCAAATTCCAGAAGGCACGTCAGCCCAACAGATTGGGCAAGACCTTGAAAATACAGGACTCATTCGATCTGCAACCGCCTGGAACTTGTGGACTCGCTGGCAGACGCTACAAAACCGCGAGGGGGGATTTTTAGCAGGCACCTACGCCCTATCGCCGAATCAGCCAATGGAGGCGATCGCCAACCAAATTTGGCAGGGCGAAGTCGTTCAGCAAAGCTTTACCATTCCTGAAGGCTGGTCACTGGAGCAAATGGCAGAATACTTTGAGCAGCAAGGCTTTTTTACCGCTCAGGAGTTTCTCGCCGCAACTCGGCAAATTCCGCGCGACCAATACCCCTGGTTGCCGCAGATTCCCTTGCTGGAAGGGTTTCTTTACCCCGACACCTATCAGGTCGAAGATCAGGTAACGCCCCAGTCCGTCATTACCCAAATGCTCGACCGATTTGAGCAAGTTGCCCTACCCATTTACCAGCAGGGGCAAACACAGTTTTCCTTATTGGAGTGGGTCACACTCGCCAGCATTGTTGAACGAGAAGCGGTGATCGGTGAAGAGCGCCCACAGATTGCCAGCGTCTTTGCCCGTCGCCTAAGGGAAGGCATTCCTCTAGGAGCCGATCCAACGGTTGAATATGCCCTGGGAATTCGCCAAACGCCAGAGCAGCCTTTGACTCTAGATGAAGTCAACACTCCTTCTCCTTACAACACCTACATTAATCTAGGACTGCCACCCACGCCGATCGCCAGTCCGGGTGTGTCTAGCCTGGAGGCTTCCCTCAATCCGGCTGACACCGAATATCTCTTTTTTGTCGCTCGCTACGACGGAACTCACGTATTTAGTCGTACCCTGGCTGAACATGAAGCTGCTCAAGCGGCTATTCGGGACGAGATTGCGGCTGAGCAAAACTCAAACGGCAATGCAAATTAGCCGCTGGCAGAAATCGACTACAGGAGTCAACAGCCCAAGTGCGTCCAAACCCATCTAAGATTGAGACGGAGTTGCTCTTGGACATTAGGGTATCTTTAACCACGAGGGCAAATGTTATCTGATTTCAATTCTTCTATGTCCTGGGGCAAACTGTTACAACCTGATTTGATGTTGGGAGACTCCGTTTTGAGTTTGTCTCCCAATCTGCTACAGCACTACAACCTGAAGGGGTTAGTGTTAGACGTAGATGAAACGCTGGTACCAATGAGTGCTGCTGAAGCCTCCGAGGAATTGCGACAGTGGGTTGAGGAAATTCGCCCATCTGTAGCGCTGTGGCTGGTAAGCAACAACCTGAGCCAAAATCGGATTAGTCGTATCGCCCAGTCGCTCAGCCTGCCTTACATTTTGGGCGCACGAAAACCCTCTCGTCGCAAGCTAAGACAGGCGGTTGAGGCGATGAATGTTCCGGTTGAGCATATTGCAATGGTGGGCGATCGCCTCTTCACCGATGTTTTAGCGGGAAATCGGCTGGGAATGTTCACGATTTTGGTTGAGCCAATGGTTAACCCTGCGAAAGTGGTGCGACGCTACCCCGTGCGAACGGTGGAGGTATGGCTCTCACAAATCTTAGGGGCCTCCCTCAACCAGCAACATAACTTTACAAAACCTGATTAACTCTAACAAACTGAAATATAAAGAAAACCTTACGGCAAATCAGGTCATTTCATTTTTCTGGCATTCTACTAATGGATTAAATGGGGTCAGCAAATATAAAGACCCTAACTCATAAATCCCTGTGAATACTTTGTAGAGCGCCAGTCCAAGCTTTTTTAGGGCTGGCGCTTTGCACGTCAAGGCCCATAAGTCTACGGGATGTATTGTGGGATCTTAGGGCGGAAGGCAGAGGGCAAAAGATGGAATTTTAGAAGCGCTAAAAGCAGTGAAACCTAGAAGCAGTGAAAATTGAATGGTAAATCTTTAGGCATTCTTTACAAAAATTTTACTCATTCTCATGAAGGCAGCCCAAACTTTAGTCGTCAAAATTGGCACCTCTAGCTTGACTCAAGCAGACAGTGGCTACTTAGCGTTATCTACGATCGCCGCTCTGGTAGAAGCGCTCAGTCAATTGCGCCATCAGGGACATCAGGTCATTTTAGTGTCATCGGGTGCTGTTGGCATTGGCTGTGCGAGGTTAGGAATGAGCGATCGCCCCCGTACAATGGCGATGAAGCAAGCAGTCGCCGCTGTCGGTCAAGGACGACTGATGCGCGTTTACGACGATTTGTTTACTTCACTTCAGCAGCCAATCGCCCAGGTGTTGTTAACCCGCAGCGATCTGGTGCAGCGCAGCCGCTACGTCAACGCCTACCGCACGTTTCGCCAACTGCTGAAGCTAGGCGTGGTGCCAATTGTGAATGAGAACGATACGCTGGCTGTCGATGAGCTAAAGTTTGGCGACAATGACACGCTTTCAGCCCTGGTGGCGAGTTTAGTTGAGGCAGACTGGCTATTTTTGCTAACGGATGTCGATCGCCTCTATTCCGCTGATCCCCGCTACAATCCCGATGCTCAACCCATCAGCCTGGTGGATAAAATTGACCAACTGGCAGCGCTGAATGTGGAAGTGGGCGATCGCGGCTCTGCGTGGGGTACGGGCGGCATGATAACCAAAATTGCAGCCGCCCGAATTGCTACGAACGCTGGAGTTCGCACGGTGATTACAGAGGGGCGATCGCCTCACAATATTGAAAAAATTCTTCAAGGAGAATCGCTGGGCACTCAGTTTGAGCCGCAGCCGCAGCCATTTAACGCTCGTAAGCGCTGGATTGCTCACGGACTGGTGCCCGCTGGAAAGCTGTACCTAGACCAGGGTGCGGTGAATGCAATTTGTAAGTCTGGTAAGTCTCTTTTGGCTGCTGGGATTGCCGAAGTCGAGGGAGAGTTTCAAAGCCAGGATGCGGTGCAGTTGTGCGATCGCACCGGACAAGAAATCGCCAGAGGCATCGTCAACTACAGCAGCAGCGATCTACAAAAAATTAGAGGCGTTCACTCAGACAAAATCTCAGAAATTCTCGGCTATGCAGGCGCAGAAACCGTTGTTCATCGCGACAACCTGGTTTTGAATAACTGATGGTTGAGAGGGGGATAAGGGATAAGGGATAAGGGATGAGGGATGAGGGATGAGGGATTGCCTCGTTCCCAAGCTCTGCTTGGGGATGCTAGTCTAGAGGCTCTGCCTCTCGCGAAGCTCCTGAGGCAGAGCCTCAAGTTTGTCGTTTCCAGGCAGAGCCTAGAAACGAGGGAAAGTCCCAGTTATGTGAAAAATGTCCTGTTTCCCAGGCTTCAGTTTGGGGTGCAAATTTGGAAGCTCCAGTTTCTTCCTAAATTGGAAGAAACTGGAGCTTTGTTGCCGCAACCTGAAATGGCTCCAGCTAAATTTCTAGAGCGCTTAGAACGCTGAAAAATTGTAGCCTACACCAAGCATCAGACCAATAGCCGCGTTGTCAAATACAGTTGCATTCACAGCAGCGGTTGCAGTGAAGCGAGAAGTAATGGGTACGTCTACACCACCCGAAAGCAAGAAGTCAACTCCATCACTATCTCCAGTGGAGATGGCAACGCCACCGCCTACGTAGGGAGAAATCCGCAAACCCAATTCTCCCGATAGATCTTCCGTTACATCGGTTACACCAGGGATGAAGTCAAAAGTGACGGGAACCAGAATAGTGGGATCATCCGAAAACAGGACGGCTGGGCGTACAGACAGGAAGCTAGTCAGACCAATTTTGCTGAAGACAGCAAAGCTGCCATCGCCGAGGGCAGTGTCTCCATCCCCAAGACCAATGTTACCGCCAATGCCAATATAGCTAGGTCCGGAACGGGTGGTGCGACCTGGCGTAATCGTTTGAGCAATCTGCTCGGCGGCAGGTTCAACGCTAGTTTCTTGCCCTTCAACGGTTTGACCTTCAACTATTGCAGGCTGTTCGGTCAAAGCTGCGGCTGAGGTCAAGGCTGTGCTGTCTTCCACAAATTCTTCGGAGGTCGCTAGGGGTTCAACCGCAGCTGCACTAAAATTTTCCGTTTCAGAGGTTGCTGCAAGTGGCGACAGTTCTTGAATTTCTGCCAGTTGGATGGGTGTTTCTGGGGCTACTTCCAGGGCAGTGATATCCAGTGGGATTAAACCGCTATCAGCCGCTGAAGGCTGCTCTGGTTGGATAGGAGCGATCGCCAGTTCAGGTTGAGTTTCTACTGCGGTGGCTCCATTCGCAGGTTGTTCACTCAACACATCAACCGAAGCAAGATCTACAGTATTAGCTTGAGCAGCAAGACCATTAGAGACAAGAGCTAAAGCAGCAAAACCCAGTGACACGGAAACGTATCTAAATAGCATGATATTTACAGTCACTCCTCAATGAATGTTAGGGATAAGTGTCAATGCAGACCAGTTCTCTAAACGAATGCCAATCTTCAACCTACACAAATGCCTTGAAACAGAGCAACTAGGGCCAAAACAAGCGAGTAAACCACCTGTGAATCTAGACGTAAGAAGCGTACTTTTGAGCCTCTGTGCGCCAGATTCTGTTACCATTCAAGCACTCAGCAGCAAATATCAGGGCAAAGGTGCAGCCGGATGCAAACGTTAGAGAGTGAACATACTCTTCCGTCAATTTAGGAGATTATGGCGCTTTTCGCCACCAGTCTTGAGGCATACATACGATTTTCAGCCGCTAATAGCCAGTTTTTTGCGGATTGCTCAAGAATCTTAAGACTTGCTAAGAGTCTGATCACTTTCTAATCACTTTTTGATTTTATGAAGGGCGTTGCTTTAATTCGGATATGAATGGGGATGTGTAGCTCAGCTACACATCCCCATTCATATCTAAAACCAGCAATTCCTTATAAAGTGCTTTTGGGGTTGCCGATAGGTTCGATAACTTCTCGTACTCGATAGATGGGGCGACCTTGAGATTCATGGTAGGTTCGCATTGATAATTCTGCCAAAAGCCCGAAGCTAAATAGCTGAACTCCAGTCAGAAACAGCACAACCGCCAGAATGAGCAGGGGGCGATCGCCAATACTCTGATCCAGCCCTAGTTTGAGAAAACTCAGGTAAACGCCCAGCACAATACCCAGCAGCATTGAAATTAAGCCAAACCAGCCAAACACGTGCATCGGGCGAGTAAGAAATTTTTTCATGAAGAAGATCGTGAACAGATCCATCAGCACACGGAATGTTCGTCCCAAACCGTATTTGCTCTGACCAAACCGACGAGCATGGTGGCGCACGGGCATTTCGGTAATCCTGGCTCCTTCAATAAAAGCCAGTGCTGGTAAGAAGCGATGCAGTTCACCGTACAGATTCAGATCGGCAACCAGTTCCGAGCGGTAGGCCTTGAGCGAACAGCCATAGTCATGCAGTTTCACGCCCGTCACTTGCCCAATTAGCCAATTTGCTATTCTGGAGGGCAGCAGGCGAGTCAGGGCTGCATCCTGCCTGTCTTTACGCCAGCCGCTAACCAGGTCATATCCTTCCTCTAGTTTGGCAAGCATCTGCGGAATGTCTGCTGGGTCATTCTGCAAATCGCCATCCAGTGTGATTAACACTGCCCCCCTGGCGTGATTAAAGCCCGCCGCCATTGCAGCCGTCTGCCCGTAGTTTCGCCGCAGAACCACTACACGCAAATCTTTTCGCAATTTTGCCTGCTGCTGCAACAGTTCAGTGGAGCCGTCTGTCGAGCCATCATCTACGCAGATAATTTCGTAGGAAAGATGGCTGGCTTTGAGAATTTGCGAAACCTGATCGAGCAAATGGGGAATACACTCTAGCTCGTTGTAGATGGGCACGATGATAGACAAATTAAGCTGTAGCGCTGAAGCAAACTGGTCACTGTGGTAGTCGGGACGTAGCACTGTTTTCATTCACTTACACTCACACTCACACTAGCTCTCTGGGAAGCTGATCTGATTTTTGTGTAAATGCGGGCATTGCCCGCATTTACACAAAAATCTGAACACGCTCTCTTGCGAAGATTGCTTTATTCTACGGCTGTAGCATTCTACGGCCGTACCAGGCCAGTCCTGCACCCGCCAGTTCTGCTAAAAGGCTTACCAGACGGTAAAGCGCGACTGCACTAACGACCATCGCAGGAGGAAAGTGATTATCCAAAAGGGCGATCGCTGTCGCCTCAAAAACGCCAATGCCGCCTGGTGCACCAGGAATTATCAATCCTAGCAGCCATGCGACGCTAAAAGCACCTAGCAGTAACGGAACTTGATCCCAGGCGATCGCACTTAGCGTCAGCACGGTAAAGCAAAAGCCCACGCCTCGAAGCCCCAAAAATCCTAACTCTCCCAACAATGGCAGAAAAGGATAATGCTGAATTGGAGGAACAGTCGGAGCAGGATTTTCAGCTTTGCGATCAAGGTCAACCGTTGTTTTTGGCTTCTTCAAACGACTTACTAGCTGAATTGCCGGATTCAAACTGCGGGGATGCACCGCAACCAGCACCACACCCAAACCGAGCAGTTGTAAACTTTTGTAGTCAGAGGGGCTACTGACCAGCGCAACAATTAGTGCTGCGGCTGCCATCAGCAACGGTTCCAGTAAGACACTCAAACTGGCAATCTCTAAAGGAATGCCTACGGCTTTGGCTGCCCAGGCGCGTCCATAAAAGTGCCAAACGTTTCCCGGTAAATATTTGGCAATGTTGGTTTGCAGGTAAACTCGGCTGCTCCAAACGCCAGATACCGGATAATTCAACCCTGCTAAAATCCATCCCCAAACCCAGCCTGTCCAAATGTGAGCCAGCAGCGTGATGGCAAGGGCGATCGCCAAATATCCCCAGGCTTCTGCCCCCACCCGAATAGACGCGACTTCCTGCCAGTGATCCCGTAGGGTTTTGGCGATGAAAAATAGCGTTCCGCCCAGGATAAACCAGCGAAGGTAGGGTTTTAATTTTTGCATGGAGGGGGGAAGGAAGGGGTTAGGGGCTAGGGGTTAGGGGTTAGGATGCTGTAGCTGGCGATGACGCGGCCTGCGCCCCGTAACTGATGGTAGTAGGCTTGGGCGATCGCTCCGGATTCGGCAGATAGGGGATCAATTCCAATGCCGTTACGCCCGATTGCTTTGCCGGAACTGTGAATGTAGCCTTCTTCGCCTAGATAGAGTCCGACGTGGGTGCAGCGATCGCGGCCAAAGAAAACCAAATCGCCGGGCTGTAGCTCTTCTATAGCAATCGGTTGGACGAATGCCTCCTGCTGATAGGCATCTCTGGGTAGCCAAATGTCAACGGCCGCAAAAGCGGTTTGAACTAACCCTGAACAGTCATAGTTTGGACCGACGGTGCCGCCCCAAAGGTAGTGGTTGGGCTGGGTCATGGCTTTGTGAGTAAACGCAATTACCTTAGGTAAACGGGCTTGAATTTCGAGTGGGGAGAGGGCGATCGCCCGATAGGTTTCCGCTGCCACGCTGAGCAAGTCCAGATCTTCCATAGCCAGCCAACCGAGATAATCATCCTCACAGAGGCAAACTTTGATCGCGCTTGTGCTGCTTTGAGTCTCAACAGATGCCTGATCTGAGAGTGATACAATACGCAACTGACGACCCGCCACCGCTTGAGTTGCCAGATCTTTGAGCGCAGGAGAGTCATAGAGATTGAGGTTTGCCTGACACTGATATTCCACTGACTGTCCTGCAATCAGAGCAGACTGTATTTCTGTGAACGAAACCATATTCAAAATAATTCTTCAGATTATTCTTACAGCAGTTTTCATTTGGATAAAACACAAATCCCTGTAGAAGCAAACGGCCATCCGCCCTTCATCCCTCATCCTTACTGCCCTATGTCCTTTTTCCGTCAAGATGAATCGTTAGAACAGCGGGGCGATCGCATTCTTGCTGCAACCTGGGCAGAGTTTCCAGGCTTAGCCCAAAATCAGATCGCCATGACCTGCATCGTCTACGATGATCCGGTTTCTGTAAATACCGGAGGAGCGCTCAGCCCCGCCGAATTTTGGCAGCACTCAGTACGCGGGTTTGCCTATCGCGGGGTAGAGCGAATTTATCCTGCCAGCGTTGTCAAGCTGTTTTATCTGGTTGCCGTCTACGAATGGCTAGAGCGCGGCATGATCCCCCCGTCAAGCGAACTGGATCGGGCAATTCGCGACATGATTGTAGATTCCAGCAACGATGCAACTAGTTTGGTGGTGGACGTACTCACAGGCACTACCAGCGGACCAGAACTGCCTGCCGCTCCTTTTGAAACCTGGAAAAACCAGCGCAACCTGGTTAACCGATATTTTCAGTCGCTTAACTGGCCAGAGCTAGAAACCGTCAATGTTAATCAAAAAACCTGGTGTGATGGCGCTTACGGGCGCGAACGAGCATTTTTGGGCGAACTCATGGAAAACCGCAATATGCTGACGACGAATGCAGTTGCCCGATTGCTGCATAGCATCGTAGGCGGGGTAGCGGTTTCATCAGGGCGATCGCAAACCATGATGACCCTTATGCAGCGTCGCCTCGACCCCGAAGCTCTAGCCTCTGACCCCGAAAATCAGGTGACAGGCTTTTTAGGCGCAGGTCTGCCCCAGACCGCCAGGGTATGGTCTAAGGCAGGACTCACCAGCAAGGTTCGCCACGATGCAGCCTATGTCGAATTGCCAGAGCGATCGCCCTTTCTATTAGTCGTCTTCACCGAAGGCGAGACTCACAGTAAGAACGAAGCCATCCTGCCGTTTATCGCGCAGCAGGTGGTTGCTGCGCTGAACTGAGGTGAGCAAGGACTGTATATACGCAGGTGCGCTCTGCCGCTCTCCTCAATTCTTCATAACCCCCAATCGAACAGACTGCTGGGGATCTAAACTCCAGTCGGGTCTGAGATTTTTAGCCTGACGCAAATAGGGATGGTGAACCTCAGCTAGTGGAGCTGGCATATTGATGTGAATTAGTAGACGAATGCAGCGCTCCAAACTGCCCTCGACGTGCATTTGCTGGACATCGAGCAGCGGTACATTTTGCCAATGGGGGCGTTCACGGGCGATCGCCGCAGGAAAAATCGCATCTAAATCACGAGTCACCGAAAACGTAGCGCTAACAATATCGTCCGGGTCAATCGGGTTAAGGCTTTCTAACTCATCCAGCAGTTCCCTCACCGCCTCTCGAATCGCCTCAGCCGAATTTTCTGAGACTGTCGTTGCCCCTCGAATTGCCCGAACTTTCCAGCCCACGTTAAAACCCTCCCAAGATTCCAATCAATGACTCAAAGCTATATCTAGTTTGCGCCCCCAAGCAGACGTTTGAGAAGTCTAGCCTGTAGCCCTGTCAGTACAGAATGTCAGTACAGAATGTCGGTGCAGAATATAGCTTTCAGGAAAATTGAGCTTAATTCAATTCAGGTCACTTCTAGCGCCTATTGCCATGCAGCTTAAATTTAATTGCCATTTAATGCCATCAGGGACGATATAGCCACAGCGGTAACCCACTCGTTGCTAATTCAAACTCCACCCAGTCAATTCCGGTTGACAGCCCTGTATGCAGCCGAGAACCGCCTGATAAAACTCGGTTTAGAAGGCTTTTTCGCTCTTCCAGGGTATAGCACTGTGTTTTGTCAGGGTCAAGCCCAGCTAGCTCTGCTGCCCAGCGGCGAGCATCTTCCTCTGTACCTAGGCGATCGACCACTCCCAACTCCAGCGCCTGCTGCCCGGTAAAGATGCGTCCGTCAGCAAAACTCTTAACCGTCTCTACTGCCAGATTTCTGGCTTCGGCAACTGTCTGCACAAACTGCTGGTAGCTGACATCAATCAACTCCTGCAAAATGTGCTGCTCTGGCTCGGTCAACTCTCGATCAAAGGCAAGAATATCTTTGTACGGGCCAGACTTGATCACTTTGAAAGAAACGCCGATTTTATCGAGCAGGCGTTCCAGGTTGTTTCCCCGCAAAATCACCCCAATGCTACCTGTAATCGTGCCGGGATTCGCGACGATGTGATCCGCTCCCATGCCGATATAAACGCCACCAGAAGCTGAAATGTTGCCAAAGCTAGCAACAATCTTGACCTTTTCTCGCAGCCGTCTGAGAGCGCTGTAAATTTCTTGAGAATCACCCACCGTTCCACCAGGGCTGTCAATTCTCAGCAACAGCACCGGAAATTTCCTCTCTTCGACTGTTTTAAGGGCTTCTAAAACTCGTTTGCGGGTTGATCCAGCGATCGCTCCTGTAATTTCAATGCGGGCAATTTTCCGAGAATTCGGCTTAAGGGGCCAGATCATAGTGTAGTCAAGCGTTAGACAGTTGGATTTGTTAAGCAAAGCTAAATTATAGTGTGCCTTATCTGGAGAAATTTAGCGGCGCAATCCGGCACGGCAGTCACAGCAATTCTTAACATAAGTACATATTCAGTTAATATATTTAAAAGCCTGAGTCAAAATCATGCACCTAAAGCTAACCGAGTCTAGACTGCCATTTGCATCGCTGCTGCTGATTGCCCCCTTTTTCCTCTGGGGAACCGCAATGGTGGCAATGAAAGGGGTAATGCCACACACAACCCCGCTGTTTTTAGCGGGGGTAAGGCTGGTGCCCGCAGGCATCTTGATTTTGATTGCCGCAGCGCTAATGGGTCGCCCCCAACCCAAAGGCTGGATCGCTTGGCTCTGGATTGGCTTGTTTGGGCTCGTGGATGCCGCTCTATTTCAGGGCTTCCTGGCAGAAGGGCTAGCCAGAACGGGAGCCGGACTGGGTTCAGTCATGATTGACTCCCAGCCGCTAGCGGTGGCTATCATGGCGCGGTTTTTATTTGGTGAGCAGGTGGGGCTGTGGGGCTGGCTAGGGCTGGCTTTTGGTGTATTTGGGATTAGCCTGCTGGGTCTACCTGATGCCTGGATTTTGTCGCTCCTGCACGGCGAGGTATCTGGCAGTGGACAAATCAGCATAGAGGCTGTGCAGCAGCTTTTTCAAAGCGGCGAATGGCTAATGCTGCTGGCAGCGCTGTCAATGGCGGCAGGCACGGTCATGGTGAGGTTTGTCTGTCGCTATGCTGACCCAGTTGTAGCAACGGGGTGGCATATGATCGGGGGAGGACTGCCGCTGTTTGCACTTTCTGCAATCAGTGAAGCGCAACAGTGGTCACAGCTTCAACTGTCTGACTGGATGGCTTTGAGCTACTCGACGATTTTTGGCAGTGCGATCGCCTACGGACTATTCTTCTATTTTGCCTCTAGCGGCAGCCTGACCAGCCTCAGTTCCCTGACTTTCCTCACGCCCGTATTTGCACTGCTATTTGGCAATCTATTTCTAGCAGAGGTGCTGAGTCCGATCCAGTGGGTCGGCGTTAGCCTTACAATAGTCAGCATTTATTTGATCAATCAGCGAGAAGTGTTAGCCGAAAAATTCAGAGTTCTGATACAGCAGCAGGGACAGCCGTTCATCCATCGGCAAAAAGAGAAGGCAATGGAAGCTGGCTCATCGAATTTGATACTCCTCACCGACAGTGATCCTACTGAGGTATCATCGGTAATGACGGGTACACACGAGTCAGAATCAGAACAGTTTCGTTGAGAAACATAGACAGCACACAGCAGCTTAATTCAGCTTTCAATCTTGTGTTGAAAATCGGCAATGTTTAAGATTAGAAGAGCGATCGCTCCATTTTGTAGGGCATAGACAAAGTTGATTTCTATCGTTAGTCCTATCTATATCAGCCCAAAATTAAGCTAGCTTTGACTTCTAGCATTGGCTGCGTCTATCCAATGGCGATCGCTTTTGACAAGTCAGATGTTAATTTTATGTCCTGACTTAATATTCCTGTGTTTTTTCTGTGTTGGTCACTAAAATCTGCCCTGATGTTTCGTTTTATTAGTAGTATCTATTCCAAACTCATGCCTCTAGCATCTGCTCTAACTAAAGTCTCACTGCGGTGACTCGACTAGTTTTTTACTTCTGAAACGGAAGTTATTTTCATGGAATAACCATCAGGATTGAGTTAGCTTGAGTTTACATCTGCTCGAATACCCGGACTAGATCTTCGATCCAAAACTCGAACTACCATGTCCTATCGTCTTAGTTTACTGTTGGTTAGCTGTCTCACTTGTCTGGGGATAACCCCCATCTCACTGGGATCACAGTCCAATGCAGAGACAACGCTCCCACACATTCTCCCTGCGGATGCTTCTGCCCCAGCGCAAAGGCCTGGGATTGCTCTGGAAATAGAGCTTGCTCAGGTGGAGTCTTCACCGTCACCCTCCGAGTCACCCCTACTCTCTATGCCAGATCTGCCCGAACTGAGTCCTGGTAGCCGAGGTCAAGCCGTCACTCAACTGCAAACAATCTTGCAAGAGTTAGACCACTACGATGCAGCAATCGATGGGCAGTATGGAGCAAGCACCGCTGAGGCAGTCACCGAGTTTCAGCAAGCAGCGGGACTAACGGCAAATGGTCTGGTCAGCGCCGAAACCTGGCAGCGGTTACTGGCAGCGCAGGCGACAGAAACTTCAGAGGCATCGCCAGCCTCAACCGAAACTCCATTAGCGCCAGAAACGTCTGCTGAAGCTGCACCTGCTGAATCTGCCGAAGCTGCACCCAGAAGCGGATTAACCTGGTGGATTTTGAGTTTCTTGGTCGTACTGGGTGTCGCAGGTGGACTGTTTTATTTTCTGCGAATGGAGAAACTTGAAGCAAAGCGCCCTGGTTCCTCACCTAGAGGTGGGCTAGCCGATCAGTCACCCACGATGGATTCCACTCGCCCTTACTTTCAAAACGGCAGCGGCAATCGTAATTTAGTCCGCTCTGAGGTGGTTTCTGGGCACATGGAAGAGGCCTCAGATATGGAAGGAACCTCTCGGCTCTCCAAAATTGACATCGTTCAGGAGCTAGTCAGAGATTTGCACAGCCCTGACCCAGGCAAACGCCGCAAGGCAATCTGGGAATTGGGACAGCGGGGAGACTCACAGTCGCTTCAGCCGCTGGTTGACATGATGATCGACGCAGACTCTAGCCAGCGAAACCTGATTCTGGCGGCAATTTCAGAAATTGGGGTGCGATCGCTCAAACCTGTCAACCGCGCTCTGCTCATTTCACTGCAAGACAACAGCCCCGACGTTCGCAAAAACGCGATTCGTGACCTTACCCGAATTTACGATCAGGTCGCGCAGGTCAGCCATTTGCTGCGTCATGCGGCCGAAGATGGCGACGACGAAGTGCGGGAAACAGCCCGCTGGGCCCTGGGGCAGCTTAATCGCATCAAGACTTTGACTGAATCTTTGCCAGATTCTGGAGCAAGCTCAACGGCTCTCCCTAACTCTGCTAATTCTACAAAACAGGAGCAACTGCCCGAAGATTCCTCAGCGGCTTCTAATCGCTATGCCGAGGAATCTGCTTCGTCAAACTCAAACTATTACTCGGATTCGTCTGGCTCAAACTACTACCCAGAAGATTCTTCGGTTTCAGGGGGGCAAGACTCAAATTCAAATTCAACCAATGACACCTACTGGTAGAACTAGGGTTTGAGCCTCTTCATCAGGCTTTTCTGTTCATTAAAATTCTTCATCAAAATTTTAGGGACACGGCTATTCAAGCATTGCCTCGTCTGAGTATATCTCCAGCGTTGCAAACTCGTAGCGATTCTTGCCTAACTCTTTGGCATCGTACATGGCGCGATCGGCTTTGACCATCAAATCTTCCATGCTCGTTCCGCTGAGCGGGTAGATGCTGATGCCGAGGCTAGTCGTAATTAGAATAGTCTGATCTTCCAAAACAAACTTTTGCGAAAGCGTTGCCAAGATCTTTTCAGCGACTCTGGTGACATCTTGAACGGCAGGAATTGCCGGAAGCAGTACAACAAATTCATCTCCGCCCAACCGCGCTACCATGTCGCTTCCTCTGAGGCATCCGGTTAGCCGTTGAGCGACTGCCTTGAGCAGCAGATCACCCGTTTGGTGTCCGAGTGTGTCGTTAATTGTTTTGAACCCGTCCAGGTCAAGAAACAGCAATGCAGCTAGCTGTCCGTGTTCGCTAGCCCAGGTTAGCGCTTGTTGTAGACGGTCTTGCAGCAGTTTTCGATTGGGCAAACCCGTTAGCGGGTCATGATAAGCCATTTGCCGCAGGTGAGTTTCGGCTTGCTTTAGCTCAGCGTTGGAGCGAACTAACTCAGCGGCGGTGCGCCTTAGTTCTTCTTCTACTTTTTTGCGTTGGGTAATGTCGCGAATGATGCCAACAAGAAACTGGTTGCCAGCCGCATCGGTGTGGAGCGATCGCTTCGTAGCAATCAGACGAGTAATACCCGTAGCATCTGTAAACTCTTCCTCACTTTCTTGCGCTGTCCCGGTCGCAAATGTCAGTTCATCTTGTTGCCGAAAGGACATCACCTGTTTGTCTGAAAAAAAGTCGCGGTCTGATTTCTCCAGCAGCGTCTGAAGCGGATGTCCAATCAGGCGACAGTAAGCCTCATTCAACACTATCCAGCGATGCTGATTGTCCTTAACGAATACCGGATCGGGAATCGTGTTAATGACAGATTGCAGAAACTCCTTTGACTTTTTCAACTCTTCCTGGAGGTTAGCGATATAACCCGTGATGGCGACCGCAGAACCGATTAGAGCCATTGCAGAGGGAATCAGCGGAATCCACCAGCCCTGGAGCAGCACGAGATAGCAGATTCCGGTTAAGCCGCCGCTGGCAGTCAGGATGCCAAGCGCAAATTTTTGGGGAGATCGGAGCTTCCAGACTACAGCGGCTCCTACCCAGGACCAGATTAAAATCCAGCCTAACTCCAGGGCATCAGACCAGACTTTTAGCAGCGATCGCCCCTCCAGTGCCGCTCCTAAAATTTGGTGAATAAAATTGGCATGAAGCTCAACCCCTGACACCTGACGGACTTCTTCACCGAAACTGCCGCTATTAGACGTGTAGAAAAAATCTTTGAGGCTGACCGCTGTGGAGCCAACTAGAATGATGCGATCGCGCAGCAAATCAGGCGGCAGTTGTCCGGTCATGACATCCCTTAAAGAGATCGTCTCAAACCCAGACGGAGCATTGTAAGGGTTCACTAAAATCTGATAGCCGCCGCTATTTCTCATTCGCACGTAGCCGCCATCACTGGGCTGAAACGGGCGAAAGACTGCCTGCCCTAGCTGAAGGTAATTAGAATTCACGCGGGCTGGCTCTGGCTCAATGTTTTCTGCTTTCAGGTAAATTAACGCTAGCTTTAGCGCAAAACTGGTGTGAGGCTGCCCATCTACCGTCCAATACAGCAGCGATCGCTGATTCTGCCGTCCGTGTCCACCACAACGTTGTTAAAACCGACTTGATTTCGTTCGCCCAACGCCGCAGGTGGAGCAACGGCAAAACTAACTTCATCTTCAATTTTCTCAATGCCGATGAGGTTGGGAGTTGTCTCAAAGACGTGCTTTAACTTAGCCTGACCTGCCCCAACCGGAAAATCTCGGTAAATATCTAGCCCAATCGCTTTAGGTTGATAGGAAGCCAGTTTTTGCAGCAGTTCTGCCATTTTTTGATCGGTCAGGGGCCACTCCTGGATGTGCTGCAAATCTTGCTCATCAATGCCAACAATGACAATTCGACTGTCAACGGCTTCTTCAGGGCGCAAGCGAGAAAGCTGGTCGAAGGCTGCAAGCTCGGCGGGCTGCAATAACCCAAACATTCTCAGTAAAACGACACAGCCCGCCATACCTGTAGCAATTAGCCAAACTCGGCGATCGCCTTTCAACCATTGCTTCAGCCTTACCTTTAAACGGGTGGCTGCTTTGTCTGGCTGCATGGATAAGTTCAAGGTTACGCCCTCTAACGCTGATCGACAGATCGACAGCCCCTGTAATTCCGCTTAGAGTGCCCTTTTGAATGCGAAATACTGCTAGCCAGGTTGAACTCGTAGCCTCATCTAAGAGAGGAATGTGAATGTGGAACGATGAACTTAGACAAAGCTTCACTGATGGTCGTAAAGTCAAGCTGAATTTGCCCTGAGATGATGGCGATCGCAGCGGTGATGGCGATCGCCTGAAGAGCAGAAACAGCTTTGTAGCTAAGAGAGCGTGCCATGACGAATTCTCTGATCAGGATAGTTTTGTTATCGTGCCTATTTTGAGAAAGAGAAGTGACTTCAGCGCCCTTTCCAGTGAGATCTTCATCACAACGGGTCAGATCGTCTATTTCTCAAATTTTGAGTATGTTCAGTTTTTTGTGTAAATGCGAGCATTACGCCCGCATTTACACAAAAACCAAATCAGTCTCAATCTT
>JAAUQZ010000385.1 GCA_012033355.1 Leptolyngbyaceae cyanobacterium RM1_406_9
CCAACCCCTTCTCCCAAAAAGGGAGAAGGGGAGCCGGATTGAAGTCCTCTCCCAAAGCGGGAGAGGGATTTAGGGTGAGGGCTACAAAAGTGGGATGCACCCGACGAACGCTTCTTACATCTCTATCTAATCTAAGAAGTCTTCTGGTTCTATCACCCTCTTCTGCTATGAGGAAAACTTCAATATCGGATAGGTCTTCATCAAAGTTATCGAAGATTTCCAACTGAACATCCGAGACACGAACTTTCCTGATCGCGCCTTCATCGTCATTCTTGTTTTGATAGGCAGCAGCACCAATATGAAGCTTTGTATCTGAAGACATCTCACCAAGCAAGATTCCCTGCATTCCTATTTGGGGCAATTTGTGCTCAAAGAAAAGATGACGCATAGAATTGCCAGTAAGATTTTGAGATTGTGGTTGAGCTTCACTAAACCAAGTTTCTTGCCTGGACTCCACCAAATCTAGAAGGACTGTGGGAGAGGCATTGCTGGCATAAAGTTCTACTGCTTCGAGAAATGTACTTTTTCCAGCATTATTCTTCCCGACCAGCAAGTTGACACGGCTCAACCTTTCAACTTGAAGGTGTTGAAAAAGTCTAAAATTATCTATCTGAAAGGACTCCAGCATAAGAAATCTCCGTAACCTTCCAAAATAGCTTACAAGATGCCAGGCGAGATGGAAGGAACTATGATGAATCATACTCGTTCCCAGACTCCAGCTTAGTAATGCTAGTGAGGATGCGCTCTTACAATTCTCCAGATTCGTATCTTATTTAACATGAACTAATCCTTAAAAGCACTAGTTAGGCTCCGTTCCCCTGATAGCATTTAGAAGCTACTGGAATGTGAGAGGGAAGCTATGGGTGTTAAATTCTTTTCTACAGTTTTGGGTTTATCGCTGGCGGTGACGAGTTCCCTTGCGTTAGTTCAGCCTATCAGATCTCAGCCTGTGAAATTTTCATCGTCTAGCGCTTTCTCACCAATTGATTTACCAATTAAAGTGGCGATCGCCCAAGAAACTGACCCGGTTGAATCGGATCTAGCAAATTCATCTTTGCCTATTGCCCACTGGCTGGTGGCGATCGGGTTGTTAGGAGGGGCGATCGCCATTAGTTTTGGTGCATATCGATATAACCAAAACGAACGCTGGTATCGAATTGAGTTTTTGCGAAAAGCCGTCAAAGAATTTGAGCAAGATCCAGAAATCTGGAAGGCATTAAAAATTTTAGACTTTGAAGAATATCGGGATTATCAAACTAAAGACGGCGAAGGAAACATCGTCTTTCGAGTCAATAACGAATTGCTTTGTCGGGCACTGGCGACCCACGAAGACCGCAGCAAGTATCAAAAGGAAATCGATCAGCTTCAACAAAAAGTAGATGCAGCCAGTCAAGCCAGCAGCGTTGATGAAAAAATTTTAGACGGGTACAAGAAAAAGCTTCGACAATACAAAATTGAAACCGAGTTGCGAGACTGGTTTAACAAAATGCTGAACGGACTTGAGCATTTTGGCTACTTTGTTGAATCGGGTATGTTTACCGCTAGCGAGATTCGTCCCTGGATGATTTATTGGATTCGCCTCATTGCTGACCAGGAATATAAACGCCAGGATGCTTCTAAATTTTATGATCAGCTTTATACCTACATTCACAGGTACGGCTTTTCGGGTGTCATTAAACTCTTTGAGCGGTTTGGCTATCGCATTCTACCAACTCCCTACAAAGAATTTGACTTCACCGACTTGTCGAGAGGGTTACAGGAATTTGATCTTCAAACTGCGCTCAGTTTAGCCAAAGCCGCGAATTTAGTTTACTCAGATTTAAACTACATTAAAGAAATTTCCGTACATCGGTGGGGCGTTCAAGCCTTAGAAAATTTTAGGTATTTTAACAACCGTGAACGAGACACTCAGGCTTTCATGTTTAAAGCAAAGGATTTTGTCATCCTCACCTTTCGCGGCAGTCAGGAGATGAAAGACTGGGGCACCAATGCCAGAACCCGTTTTGAAAAGTTTGCCATTAAAACAAAGATGGAGCCTCTAGCGGAAGACTTCACGCCGCCCATCGGTCAAGTGCATCGGGGCTTTCAGGCAGCATGGCAGAGCGTTGAGGAAGGCGTGTTAAAACAGCTCGAAATTTGGGGCGCAGGGCGAAAATCTAACTTCCCAATTTTTATTACGGGGCATAGTTTGGGCGGCGCACTGGCAACCGTTGCCGCTGCTTCGTTAGTAAAACAAGGGTTTAAGAATATTCAGGGCGTTTATACTTTTGGGCAGCCGCGTGTCGGTGACTTGATCTTTGTAAATGAAATTAGTCGGATGTTAAAAAGCAAGGTATTTCGGTTTGTCAACAATAACGATATTGTGCCGCACGTACCGCCGCCTTTTTTGCCCTGGAACCCCACCCATATTTATATTCACCTGGGTTCTATGTTCTACTTCAATGCTTACGGCGGTCTAGTCAAGCAACCGGGCTGGCTCTATCGGCGGTTTGACGCTCTCGTTGGGCTGGCTCGTGCGGCGTTTAAGCAAGGTCTTGATGCAATTAATGATCATCGCATGGAGTTTTACATTAGTAATCTCGAAAAAGCTTTAGAAATTGAAAAGGAAAAACAGGCGCTTGAAGCTGAGGAAAGGGAAATGAATCGTTAATCAGCTACTTTAATCAGCTACTTTCCGCCGACAAACGGGGTTGCCCAAAAGTCCCAGTTTTCTTTGTTGAAGGGCGATCGCCATTGAGCAATCAACGCCGACTCTAGCCGCTGCCGGGGACGGGTTGCCACAGGGGCCTCTGCCCAAAACGCAATGCCTAACAGCGATGGAAGCTGATGCCGATAGTGAGCCTGTCGGTAATTGAGCAGATAGCGCTTGCAGTCGTGTACGCCCTTCCAGCGCTGGTTTGATTTCACCGTCTCGCCTACGTACAGCAAAATCGGCAGCTCATAATCAATCACAAAATACAGGGCTGCGGTTCCCTGGTCAGCGGCTTTCCAGCGCCAGAATTCGGTATTTTGTTGCGGTAAGCTGAACGGATTGATGCGGCCAGGGTCAGGCTGGGCTGACCCAGAGATAACCGCGTCAAATAGCGTTCCCTGCTCTGTCGCAGGGCTGATTTTTACCCGTCGCTGATATTGAAAGATGCGCTGCTTCCAGGATTGCAAGGCAGCACAGCCCATCTCTAAAAACCCTTCCGGTCGCCCTGCACTGCGGCAGCCGCGCAGATCTTCCGAAGAAAAAAGCAGAAGCTGATCGTCACTCACAATGGCTCAATCTCTAGCTATAGCGTATTCATTTCAAACATTACGCTAAATGTAGCCTGGAGGGAACCCAAACGCAGTTTAGAGGCTGAAGTGGCGATCGCCCTCAGATTACCCCTCAACTTCATCGTCCAGCCTGCAAAAGGCTAATTCACTGCGGTTCCACCGATACCCTCCAGACAAAACGGGTGCATCCCACTTTTGTAGCCCTCACCCTAAATCCCTCTCCCAAAGCGGGAGAGGGACTTCAATCCGGCTCCCCTTCTCCCTTTTTGGGAGAAGG
>JAAUQZ010000386.1 GCA_012033355.1 Leptolyngbyaceae cyanobacterium RM1_406_9
GGCGGGTTGGGGGAGGGGGGCGAGAGGGGCGCGGAAGGGTTGGTTGAGGTGGACGGGGCCGGGGATGGGGTAAAGCGTTTTTTCCCAGGCGTGAAGGGTGGTTTGGCGGAGGTAGGTGAGGGTGTCTAGCTCTAGGGAGGGGAGGGCGAGTTCGCTGTACCAGTTGGGGTAAGTACCGTAGAGTTTTTGCTGGTCGATGGTTTGTCCGGCGTTGCACTCCCGCAGTTCAGGGGGGCGATCGGCAGTGAGGATGAGCAGCGGTACGCGGCTTTCTCTGGCTTCGATTACAGCGGGGTAGAAGTTTGCGCCTGCGGTGCCAGAGGTGCAGATTAGAGCCACAGGTAAGCCTGTGCGACGGGCGATTCCTAAGGCAAAGAAGGCGGCGGAGCGTTCGTCTAGAATGGCGATCGCCTCTATTCCCTCATGCTCTGCAAAGGCTAACGTGAGTGGGGTAGAGCGTGATCCCGGACAGGCGATCGCGGTTTTGAGTCCCACTCGGCTGAGAGTTTCCACTAAAACCGATGCCCAAACGGAGTTGGTGTTGCTGAAGTTGATTGACATTGAGGGAGGGATGAGGGATGAGGGATGCGAAGACAGGTTAGCTTAGATCTTGTACCAGTGGCGGAAGGCATTGCACTAGTGCCTTGAGATTAATCTCAGGCTCAAAGCTAAAACTCGTTAAAACGAGTTGAACCAAGCTTCTAATGATCGTGGATTAAATAACCTGTGGGGTGGGTGTCTCACCCGCCCGGACGGGCAAGATGCCCATCCCACAAAATGGACATTGGGTAATAGACCAGTCTGGTGCAACTCAGAGGGTGTTTGAAAAGTCTAATCTGTACCCCAAAGGACTGTAGGGGCTTAGCATTTGGGCAAAGAATTTTGGGTCTATCTCAGAGTCTACCTGCTGAATGCTAAGCCCTTACAGGGGACATTTGCTACTTCTCAAACATCCTCTCAGCTTTAGCGGGTTTGAGCTTTGAGCCTAAATTTTAATTCAAGGCCGATTTGACACGAAACTTCAGACAAATCCAGGCTCAACTCATCCCTCATCCCTCATCCCTCATCCCTCATCCCTCCCCCTTCACTCCCATCTCTGCAAGTCAGTAAACCAGTTTCTCAATAAGGTGCCAAGCTGACTGCGACGAGTTTCAAAGTTGGCAGCGAGCCAGATGAAGGCGATTCCGACCATTAAGCCAACGATCCACTTCAGCAGCGGGTAGTCAAAGATCAGAATGACTAGTTGATAAAAGGCATTGACCAGGAAGGTGATCGTGCCGACATACAGGAATGCCCGGACGCGCAGGGAAAGTCCTGCAAAAATTGCCACTAAGCTGATGATACCGGGCAAAATTCCGGTTTGGTGATGAAATAGAAGGGCAAATAGGCAGATGATGCCTGAGCCGAGCGTTCGCAGCAGGTGGCGCGGGTGATGTGCGTCGGGGCGTTTTAGGTCTGGGTCAACTTGGGCGATGTAAAGCAGGAATAGCCCAACCAGGCTGGGGTAAAGCAGGTCAAAGGTTTGCTGAATATCGGTAAGCCAGAGGGCGATCGCCCATTCCCCTAACAATAGGCTGAGGTAAGTGAGGCGAATCTGGTGCTGGGTTTGGGCAAATAGCAGGTAGCCGCCTGCGGCAATGACTAAGCTGAGCGGCTGAATGCTAGCGCTAGAGAAGAGCAGCGCCGCCAGGGGCAAAACGTAAGCGGAGCGCTGCCAGGGCTGCGATCGCCAACCCCATTCTTGCCAGGGCAACAGGTGAAGGATGCAGGCCATTAGGGTGGCGATCGCGCCGCGCCAGGGAAGAATTTGAGCGAGCTGCTCATCGGGCAACAGCGTCAGCCCATAGACCGCAATTCCCACTGCTTCTAAAACGCCTGCATAAACCCAGCCGTCAGCGGCTCTGGAATTTCCCTGGATGCGTCCCTGAGCAATGGCATAGCGCACCAGAAAAATTCCCGTTCCCACGGCTAGCAGGTCATAGGCTGAAACTGAGTATTGAGTGGCGGCAATCAGGAAGCCGCTGCCGATCGCCCAGTGCAGGTGAGCGGCTGTTTTTAGCTCGTCTGCGCTGAGCCGCAGGAAGGGGATCAGCCAGGGGGTGAGGATGCGGTAGACGTAGACGAAGCTGGTGGAGAGGGCAGCGATCGCCACCCGTTGATCTCCAACGCTCAATCCTGCAACCTGATAGAGCAAAATCTCGCAGCCGGAAGCAAATAAACCGATCAGTGCCAGGTAAATCAGCGGCTTAAAGGATTCCTTGCGGCGACCTACGCCGATGGCGATCAGCGATAAGCCCAGCGTGCTTAAGCCTGTCCAATCTTCAACCATTCCCCATCGTAGGGTTGCCCCCAGTGCGCCATAGATCAGCGGCATGACGTGCCAACTGCTGAGAATTTGGCGGTTGTTTGAGCGGCGACTCCACCTGTCGCCCACGAGTTGAGCAGCGAGTCCCAGTGCTAGATTGGCGATCGCCAGGGCTGTCACAGAGCGACCTGTGAACCCCAAGACTTCAATCGTCAGAACTTCCAGTCCCCAGCCAAAGCCGTAGATTGCCCAGTTGGTAGGGCGCTGCCAGCTTCGGTAGGCGATCGCCCCCAGGGTTAGCCCAACGGAGCCGATCGCTAGGGCAGAAGCATACAAAAGCTGCCAGTAAACGCCGAGTGAGTCAAGGGTGAGGCAGAGCAGTTGGAGCAGGCAGAGGGCGATCGCCCAGCCATCCATTGCTCTGGCGTAAAGCTGGGTGAGGGCTGTTGAGCGACGCAACAGGACGCTTCGCCAAACCCAGAGTATTGTTAGCAGAATTGCTCCCACCAGCAGCCAATCTCGTGCTGAAAGCTGCGGTAATCCGGGCAATTCCTCAGCTAAAAGCGTCACGACAAACCCTAAGCCAAAGCCAACGGCGATCGCCGCTGCCGCCAGCCGCCGCAATGTGCGAGTATGCAGCACCATTAGCCCGGTTGCCCAGCCCAGCCCCACTAGCCGAAGCGTGGACAGCGGCAGCGTTAGCACCTGCACGAGTACCAACGCCCACACGCTAAACCAAATCACCGATTGGCGATGGGGCGCTTGGGTGCGGCTGCCCATCCAGGTGAGGAATAGCGGCACCATCAGCCAGAGCATTCCCCACTCTTGGGGGCTTAACCCGTGTTGCCCAAAGCTAGTTTCTGCACTCGACAGCAGCAGATTGTTTAACCCAAACAGTCCAAAGCTCAAAGCCGCCAGGATAAAGCTAAATGTCCAGCAGCTTTGCCGCCAGAGGGCAGGCGGGTAAGCGGAGTCGAGCCGATTCGGGAGGTTTTGCGTCCAGAAGGCGATCGCTCTACCATTCCGCCGATCCCCGCTACTCCGATTTGTGGTGTGAAGCCCTAAACTCAGACTCCATTCAGCGATCGCTAGTGCTAGCAAAATTCCTGCCCAAATGCCCAGGCTCAGCGTCGGCAGAGTCCAGTCAATGAATGAGAAGAAGGTGAACAGCCCGCTCAGGTGGATGAGGTAGGACGAGGAGCGGTGGGCGGTGAGGTAGGTGGGGGATGGAA
>JAAUQZ010000387.1 GCA_012033355.1 Leptolyngbyaceae cyanobacterium RM1_406_9
AGAATAATGGTTTTCAACGCGAGGGAAAGCCAGATCAATCAGTACCATCTGCCCTAGCGCCGTGCGTCTGAATCAGGAAACATTGTCTAGCTCAGTTGCTCTCAGTTCAAAGACCTGCCATGATCAGAAATTATGCTGAGATTTTTGCTTGCACTGCTGCTGCTGATTGTCATCTGGACAGGGAGCCTCCTTCCTGCTCACGCTCAGGCGATGGAAACTGCGCCTGCTGCTGAGACAGAAACGGTTGAAACGCTCCGCGACCAGGCGTTTACCGCAACCAATCAGGGAAAGTTTGCGATCGCAGAAGAGTATTGGACAAAACTAATCGAGCAGCTACCCGACAATCCGGCGCTTTGGAGCAACCGAGGCAATTCCAGGGTCAGCCAAAACAAGCTGGAAGAAGCGATCGCCGACTACAACAAAGCAATCGAACTGGCTCCCGATGCACCTGATCCTTACCTGAATCGCGGCACCGCCCTGGAAGGATTGGGTCGCTGGGAAGAAGCGATCGCCGACTACAATCGCGTCCTGGAACTGGAACCCCAAGACCCAGCCGCCTACAATAATCGCGGCAATGCCAAAGCTGGGTTGGGGCAATGGGAAGAGGCGATCGCCGACTATAAAACGGCGGCGGACATGGCTCCTCAGTATGCGTTTGCGCGGGCGAACTATGCGATCGCCCTCTACCAGGTTGGCGAAACCGAAGAAGCCATCCGCACCATGCGAAACCTGGTTCGCAAATATCCCCGTTTTGCCGACATGAGAGCAGCTTTAACGGCGGCACTCTGGGTTGACGGTCAGCAGGGCGAAGCCGAAAGCAACTGGGTTGCTGCCGTTGGATTAGATTCACGCTACAAAAACCTCGACTGGGTTGCCCACACGCGCCGCTGGTCGCCTGCCCTGGTAGATGCACTAGAAAAATTTTTGACGCTGAGTTAGGGCTTGCTCCCGATCAGTCCATAAATACCTGTCGTGACGTTTTGATGACTTCTCCTGCCTGGTCAAACTGGACGCTGAAGCTAATCCAGGCTAAGTCACACCAGCCATTACACCCACCGTCACTGCCATACTGCCAGGTTGTTTCCTTCCAGAAGGTGCTTTCTGGCTCTGGCGAACCTGACAACATGACTGCCACTTCAGCTTTTGCCATGCCCGGTTCAACTTGCCGGAATAGTTCTTCAGAAAAGCCCTCCGCCAATTGAGTATCAATGGTTGGATTGAGGGGGAAGTAGCTCTCCGAACGAGTCCAGAGGAAAGCTACCAGCACCAAAAAACACGCGCTAAAAACAGTTAAAACTTTCACAATTTCCTCCTGGTTACACCACATTCAAGACCAATACGTTTGAGTAGGCGATCGCCCATTCGTCTATCGGGCTAATTCAGCATTTTTTGAAGAGTAGCTTTGTAGAAGGTCAAGTTGGCACGATAGCATTTGGTGTAAATGCATGGTTAAAACAGGTAAGCTGGTTCCACAGTTATACTGATCAGCACACATTGTGCCTTCAGATCTTTAGATCCTAGAAATATGCCACAGATACCTTCTTCTATTACTGAAGCAGATATTTTTGCCCGTATTGTTCATCCCGAAAACGGGTGTCTCTCTCAAGAAGTTTCTCGCTTTATTCTCGATTTACGGTTTGAAGTCGAAGACATCACCCGCATGAATGAGTTGGCAGAAAAGAATAATCGCGGTTTACTCAGCGAGGCTGAACGCCAGGAAATGGAGAAATATTTACGAGTGGGTAATTTTTTGAATTTACTCCACGCTAAAGCTCGGCGATCGCTACAAAACTCAAGCAATTGATACATGGACTACACTCTGCGTGAGTTTGTCAAACAACGAGCCAATCACCAATGTGAATATTGTCGGATGCCTCAAGAATATGATGTTCTCCCATTTCAAATTGATCACATCATTTCGTTAAAACATCATGGTTCTTCAGAGGCAGCAAATCTTGCTCTCTCATGCTACAACTGCAACGCATACAAGGGTCCTAATATTGCAGGTATCGATTTAGATACCAAAGAAGTTACCCGCCTTTTCCATCCCCTTTGTGATCGATGGAATGAACACTTTCTTTGGGACGGTTCTTATTTGACTGGACGTACAGCGATTGGAAGAACAACGATTGATGTACTGTCAGTCAATCTACCTGAACGTGTAGAGCTTCGCCGAACCCTCATGGCTCTTGGTATTTCCTTCTAACAGAAAGAAGAGCGATCGCCTCTCCCACTCTCTCCTACTGCCCTGCCGCAAATACTTGCTCCACAGTCAGGTTCAATTCTGGGAATACGGTAGAAATAATGCGATCGCCCCCTTGAAACACAGCTTCTTCGTAAAATCCATCAACCAGAGTCAAAACCGTAACAAGCGCTTTAGCAGGGTTGTTGCGATCGGTTTCAGGAGGCATCTCAACCAGTTCTCCATCGACCAATTCATAGCGACAATCCGTTTCATCTTCATAGGCAAAGTACTCTTCGAGGGTGAGTTTTTTGGTCGCCATCGTCATACAACTTCCCCCTTATTGCCTCTCATTCATGACATTCATTATAGACAGAGCATAAGCAACGCTCCTCATCTTATGTGGGGTGGGCATCTTGCCCGCCCAGATTAAGCAAAGATGCTTACCCCACAAGAAACCAGAACTTTAGTTGAAATTTAGCTGAACATCGCCTGACAAATCTGACGGAAATGATCGCCACGCTGCTCAAAGTTGTCATACTGGTCAAAACTGGCGCAGGCAGGAGAAAGGAGAACGACTTTAGCACTGTATTGTTTGGCGAGTTCTGCACCGCGTTTCACGGCTCGATCCATCGTTTCAACCGTTTCGTGAGTCGAGTAGCCAACTTGGTTGAGGCGCTGGGCAAAGGCAGGGGCGGCACTGCCAATCAGCAATACGGCAGCAGCTTTAGATTGAATGGTGGCAAGCCAAGCCTGATCGTCTCCCGCTTTTGCTTCACCACCTGCAATTAAAATGGCAGGGCTTTTAACCGAGGCTAGCCCAACTTCAGCCGCATCGTAATTGGTGGCTTTGCTGTCGTTAATGAAATCGATTCCCTGCCAGGTGCAAATGTGTTCGAGGCGATGGGCAACACCGGGAAAGCTGCGGACAGCGCTGGCGATCGCCCCTCTCTCAATTCCCGCTAACTTTGCCGCTGTGATCGCCATCAGCAAATTCTGACGATTGTGATCTCCGACCATTCGCAGGGCAGAAACTTCAACAATGGGTTCTCCTTGGGCGATCGCCCAGCCATTTTCGATATACGTTCCCCGATCAGGATTGGCAACCAGGTCAGCTTTGCCTGTCACGCTCGTCCAGTAGGCGTTTTGCCAGCGATCGCCTCCCGTTTTCTGCAGGTACGGATCGTCACCATTCAACACTTGATAGCAAGACTGGTTTAGCAGGTGCGCCTTGATGCCGAAGTAATTTTCTAGCGTGTAGTGACGGCTGAGGTGATCGGGGGTGAAGGTCGTCCAAACACCAATTTGAGGGGCAACTGAGACGGAGGATTCAATCTGATAGCTGCT
>JAAUQZ010000388.1 GCA_012033355.1 Leptolyngbyaceae cyanobacterium RM1_406_9
CAAGGGGCTTCAGGAAGGCTTGCAACAAGGGCTTCAGGAAGGCTTGCAACAAGGGCTTCAGCAGGGAGAATTGTCTCTGGTTTTGCGACAATTAAGCCGTCGAGTGGGCGAAATTCCCGTTGAGTTAAAGGCTCAAATTCAAGCATTATCCTTGAGCCAGCTAGAGGAACTGGGAGAGGCTTTGCTGGATTTCTCATCGCTGGAAGACCTGATGGTTTGGCTGCGATCGCACCCCTCAGTTCAAGCCGAGTAAAAAAGTCTTGAAGGATCTGCCTCCACTGTACGAAAGCAGATCCTCGAAAATCGCTAGACAATACCCAACATAGATCGGGTCACTGCCGCAAAAGAATCTTTAAACTTGTTCACTGCTTGAGCAATGGGTCGCTGGGAACTGAGGAAAACACGAGCGCAGTTGCGACCTGGCATTCCTGAAATCGAGCCGCCTGGATGAGTACCCGCGCCGGTCAGGTAAAGCCCTTGAATCGGCGTTTTGTAATTTGCCAGTTCTGGTAGGGGTCGCATAAAGATCATCTGGTCGAGCGTCATATCGATGTGGTAGTAGTTGCCTTTGTAGGCTCCCAGACGTTCGCCTAGCTCTGCCGGACTTTCAACTCGACGGGCGATGATGGAGTTTTTCAAGTTCGGAGCGTAGTCTGCCAGTTTATCAATGACGCGATCGGCAACTTTATTCTTCAGGTCGTCTGTCCAGCCTGTGCCATTGAGTCCAGTTCCTTCGGCTCCAGCAATCTGGTAGGGCGCAAAGAACTCAATCCACAGGGTATGTTTGCCATCGGGTGCCATTGAGGGATCAAGCACGGTGGGTACAACAGCATACATAGATGGGTCAGAATCTGGGATGTCGCCTGCGGTGGGGTGACTGTGGGCAATTTCTACATGGCGAACGGAGTCAGCAATCAGCACAGAGCCAATCAGGTTGCTGTCCTGATGATGATGATGCTCAAACCGGGGAACTTCTGAGAGGGCACAGTCGATTTTGAGAATCGTTTCGTTGTTGTTGACAATGCGGCGTTCGAGGCGATCGCGCAACTTTGAATCGGCTGCATCTACATCGGCTGCATTCATACACTGCAAAAACAGCCGCTTTGCGTCAATGTTAGAGATTACAGCCTGCTTTGCTCGGTATTCAGTGCCATTTGCCACCCGTACTCCAACAGCCCGTCCATCATCAACCAAAACCTGACTAACGTGCTGATCGGTCAGCACGACTCCGCCCTCGTGCTTAACTAGATTAAGCAATGCCTGGATCAGTGCCCCGGTGCCGCCTCTGGGCCTTGCCATGCCTGGGTTGTGGCGCATAGACATCATCATACCGCCGATGGCGATCGTTTTTTGCGAAGGCGGCGCACCCAATTCTGAGGCAAGTCTGGCCAGCGGGGCCTTGAGAAATTCAGAGTCAAACCATTCATTGATGTGGTCTTCTGGACTGGTCAGCATCATGTGCAGCATATCCAGGCTCTGATCCATTCCACCCAACACGGAGAATAGATCTTGCAGACTTTTGATGTTGTAATTGCCTGCAATATCGGGAATGGATTTGGGGGGAGCGTTAAAGATTGGGGTAATCGCGTTCGTGAGACGCTGCCAAAATGCAGTGAATTCAGCGTATTTTTAGCATCGCGATCGCTATATCGAGCAATCTCGGCACAGGTTTTTTCAACAGAACGGTGTGCCAAAAAGTACTTGCCGTCTGGATGTGGGCAAAACACTACTGGGTCACAGTAAAGATATTCCAGCCCGTACTTGCCCAACTCCAGTTCCTCTACCACTGGCCCCAGGTGAATAAATTCGTGGTCAATCGCACAAAGATTAAATTTAAACCCAGGAGCCTCTTTGGGCATGATTTCCTCGGTCGTTGCCGCTCCACCGGGCACCGAACGCTTTTCTAGCAGCAACACGCTGTACCCTGCCTTAAGCAAATAGGCGGCACAGACCAGACCATTGTGTCCGGCACCAATGATCACGACATCATACGCTTGCATTAACGAACTCCAGTCGGGATGAATATATGTAATCCAATCTTAGACATGATGAAAAGATGTAAAATCTGTCTACCTAGATAGATCAAATCGATTAGTTCAGAAGAAGTTGCCCTCTACTTTTCTGTCCAAGCCGGATGCATCAGCAGAGAAGCAATCACCCGCACTCCTCGGAGTTGATTTGACAGCGGCAAATGACCTCTAGGAGCAGATAAATTCCAGGTAAACCCCTGCGGGTAGCGCGTCCAGCTGTTTCCTGATTTCCAACCGATTGCAGTCCACAGCTTCTCCCAATTTTTGCCCAAGCCTAGCCAGAGTTCTCGCTGTACCGAATATCCAAACTTACCCTCAGAATAGACTAGCCAAAGCAAATTAATCGTTTGCAGATCAATCGTAGGAAAGCTTTCAACCTCGGTAAAGTAAATCCACTTTCTTTGAATTGCTGCGTCGCCTGCTAGTTCGCACAGTTTCTCCAAAGTGAGGCGATCGGCCGCCTGAAAGTCTTGCTGAATTAACAATTCCTGAAGCTTAGAGTAGTCTACCTCCTGAGCTGATTGCAGCGGCACAACGCCCTGAGGGAAGTGAGTCTGACAAAATTCTTGAGTTTTGGCAGTATTGGCTTTTCGCAACAATCGATAGGCCTTGCCAGCCGCCGCAGAAGTCCGCTGGGCTTGTCGCTCCAGCAAGAATTCCATTAGTGTTTCTAAGCCAGAATCGCTAGCATCAGCGCATTGTTGAATCAGTTGCAACTGAGTTTTTTCAGACTCAGCGTTGAGACGAGGCAGATCGATCGCGAAGTCTGAGTTGGACAGTGGAGCAGAGGTAGGATTAGTGGTTGAGCGACTCATGTTAGCAACTGCAATTCATCCATCGATTCTCGCTTTATTCTCACTCTAACGGTAGATGGCGGCAGATGGATGGGTTTCGGGCGAAGTGGTGAGATTTATCAAGCCTATTCTACTCTTGGACAGATTGCAAAATGCTCTGAATAATGAAAGTTGTAGAGCTTGAAATCTCAACGGCGACGAGTTCAACTCGCCCTCCACAAGCCAAAACATCTGGTACTTCGGGTAGCGTTTCTAAATTGTAGTCGCCGCCTTTAACGTAGAGGTTGGGCTGAAGCGCTTGAATGAGGCGGCAAGCCGTTGTCTCTGAAAAAATTACCACGCCATCGACTGGCTTTAGCGCAGCCAGTACTTCTGCCCGCTGCATTTCAGGCACGATTGGACGGGCGGGCTTTCCTGATGTTTGAGGTTTGATGGCTCTAACCGACGGGTCGCTGTTCAACCCAACTATGAGCGATCGCCCCAATCGTCTCGCCGTCCGCAGATAGCGAATGTGACCCGAATGAATCAAGTCAAAGCAGCCATTGGTCAACACCAGCGGTCGCCAACGGTCAGGCTGAAGGGCGATCGCCTCTACCAACTCAGGGAGGGAATAAACACCAGGAATTTGGGGCATAGGGGATACAGTAATCAGTAGTAGTTAGAATCGGTCATTAGCTTAAACCCTCCAGCCCCCCAACCCCC
>JAAUQZ010000090.1 GCA_012033355.1 Leptolyngbyaceae cyanobacterium RM1_406_9
GCAGCGTTTTGGCCAAAGCGGTAGAGAGGCTAGCTTACGGTAGGCGATCGCTGACCTGACTCACTCCTGGCAGCCATATTGCTTTACGCTGCCACAGGCGCACCATCAGCCAGAGATTGACCAAAAAATAGCCAGAGGTTAGCAAACTGCTAGTAATCAACAGCGGCAGCGCCCCTGCTTGAGCGGCAGATGCACCCGCTCCTAGCAGCAGATAGCCAAATAACCAGCCCGTTGCCAGGGTTACAGCTAGCCGACTCACGGCCCGCTGCTCACGGCTGCCTTGCCGTTGATAGAGCGTCCACAGCGCCGGGAAAAAGCCAACCACCGGAATCAGGTAAATGAATATCTGAATGCGCCTGAGGTCCTGATTGACAAACGGGTTGGCACGTTTCATGGAAGATAACTACCCTGGCAGAGGACGGAATTACGGAAAGTTAGAAAACTGCTGTTATGCTCTCGCTAATTCAACGAGAGATGTGCGGGCAAGATGCCCACACCACAATTACAGCAGTATTTCTAGCTTTATTCTAACTCTAGCCCTTTCTACTCCGGCTCCACCACCGTTCCCATAAACAACACTGTCCCTGTCTGATTATCGCGAATGGCGTAGAAGAAGGGGCGATCGACCGTCATCTGAAACGGAGGAGTTATCGCAACGGAGGTTCTCTGGATCTCTACCGAAGTGACTGCGGCGGCTTCGGTTCCTTCCTCATTCACCTCAATGAAGGTTTTATGCCGCACCTGGCTGATTGCTAGCGGCTCGTCACTCATGTCTGAAAAGTCGGCTTGACCAGCATCAAAGGCGACAGCCATACCTAGCGCTTCTAAGGCATCGTTGAGTTGAGTTTCATACTCTAACTTGAATCGAGGAAGGCTGATTCCTCCTTCTCGTCTACCAAACTGACTCATCCAGGTTGCCCAGTTTTCAGGCGTGAGGCTTTGCTGAAAGGCACCCAGGCTGGAGTTTTCACTCGGTAGAAAAACGTACATACTGAGCCGTTCGGACTCACCATAGGGTAAACTCACCGCTTGAAACTGGTCGGTTTCGAGGTAGGCATAGGTACCACGCTGATACATTAAAGGGTGCTGTTTTGCACTGCCGTCCAGCAGGTTGAAGGGCAGATCTCTCGTTTGTTCGGGGTTGAAGGGCGCTGTCCAGTTACCTTTGAAGTAAGTTGCGTTAATCAAAAATAAAACGGCATCAGGTCTAATTTCTTGAAGGATTTCGGGAATTTTTTCCTGAGTGTTGCGGCTCACCCAGTTATTAATAGTGGCGATCGCACCAGGATCACTAAAATCCAGGGTGGCAATTTCAGCGCTGTAAAAGTCACGATTGCGCTGCATAAAATCTGGGTTAAAGGAGATATCTTCTCTGCCCCAAAGTGAGTTAGCGATCGCCAACTGCACATCCGGGTCAGCATTCTCTAGCGCCAATTCCAGGGCTGCATTTGCCTGATTGATTTCTTCCAGACTCATTCCCTCTAGCTCTAAGGCATCTGCCATTGCCTGCTGGGTGGTGCCGCTGGCTCCGTTGTAAGTCATGGTGAGGGCGATCGCCACACTAGTCGGCGAAACCATCAAATTCGTGGGTTCCCCATTCTGCTCAAGAATTTGGGAGAATAGCTTGAAGCCAAAGTGAGTGTTGGCTTCAACCAATCTTGTATCCACGTTCGATTCTTCAATTTGATTCATGGTAGGCGGTGAAGAGGGTGAAGGGGATTGGGCGATCGCCTGTCTTCCAACCTTAGCTGCTGTCCCAGTGGTTAAACCTAAAAGCATCATGCCGCCAATTAAAGTTATCAAAGGGCGGTTAAACCATTGCTGATTCATGTTGGACTCCTCCCACGCAAATAGATTTACTCATTCACAATGGCAGCAGTGCCAAAAAATTGAGCAGAGGTTACGGTTTTAGTAACTCAATTGAAGCCAAACTCATTAGATTTCATAGATTTTTATTCTTTGTTTATTGCGCTGATGACGGCGATCTCTCTTTTTGTCTTGACGTAAGCAGTTTATCGCCTCAGACTGGGTGGAAGTCATCTCACCGTTTTGTTAAGCGGCAAGATGACTCGATCTATTACTAATCAGCTATTAATCGGCATTGCTTATTGGTAAGGGGGAAAAGTGGTGCAGCAAAACGGGAAGACACAGCAGGTTGTAGCAACTGGGTTGATTTGGGGATTTGCGACGGGAATGTTGGCGCTTTGTATTCCCCTGGTTGCATTGACGCGAGGGAATTTAATTTTGCCGTTAGGGGTGATTACCGGGGCAAGTGTAGGGACGGTTGCGGTTTGGCGAGATGCTAAACATCGAGATCTGGCTAGCGGTGCAAGACTCTCTGAAAATTTAGAGCAGCGAGTGGCAAATTTAGAGGCAATCGTTGGGAACGACGAGATTCATTTGCAAAGTCAGTTGAAACCAATGGAAGTGAGCGATCGCCCAGCTAAGCCTTGATTGTAGAAAACCCTACAGTGCAAAGGTTGTGTTGGGTTCCGCTTTGCTTCACTCAATCTACGGGACACTCGTGTATCTTCGGATTTCAATCTGCAAAGCGTGTGGCAGGATTAGCTCAACTGGATTTAAAGATTCTGCGAACTTTTCGTAAAGCAGATTGAAGCATAAAGACTGAGGTTGCGATGCGAGTTGAAGCAAATGTATTAGAAGCGTCAGTAGAACAAATCGTAGAGCAAATGTTAGCCGCTCGTCGGATCAGTCGCGCCGACCAGGAGAGGTTTATGTCAGTGCTACTTTCTAAGCGAGTTCTAACTCCTACCGAGCAAGCTCAGGTAAATCGAGTCTTTGATGGGCTGCGAACGGGGCGGCTTAAAGTTGTGGATTAGGGTTATGAGTTTTGAGTTATGGGTTTAGAGTTATGAATTGAAAATGTCTAGTTGAGACAAATCCGCCGTTTTTTCAGAAACCCTTCTACTTTTACCGTTCCTTTCTTGAACAGAATTGCTGGAAGCATTGCCTTTGCGTAACCCGATTGCGATGTGAGAATGCTTTTCAATTTGCCCCATCACCTGCCGCGCCCGCTGAATCACGCTGGTAGGCAATCCGGCTAAACGTCCTGCCTCAATGCCATAGGAGCGATCGGCTCCACCGGGGCGCACCTGATGCAAAAAGATAATCTGGTCGGGCATTTCCTTTACCGTCACCTGATAGTTAGCGACGTTAGACAAGATCGACGCTAGCTCATTTAACTCGTGGTAATGAGTCGCAAAAATCGTGCGGGCGCGAATTTCGGTGGCCAAATGTTCCGCGACTGCCCAGGCGATTGAAAGCCCATCAAAGGTAGCCGTGCCGCGACCAATTTCATCTAGCAGTACTAGAGACTTGGGTGTAGCGTGATTGAGAATATTGGCGGTCTCATTCATCTCAACCATGAAGGTAGACTGTCCAGTTGCCAGGTCGTCTACTGCGCCAACGCGGGTAAAGATGCGATCGCACACCGCCAAAGTCGCCGCCTCAGCAGGCACAAAACTTCCTACCTGCGCCATCAGTTGAATCAGTCCCACCTGCCGCAGGTAACAGCTTTTGCCGCTGGCGTTGGGACCCGTAAGCACAATCAGGTCGGGGTTTCGGGTTTCGGAATCAGTCCCCAGTTCTGTTGAGTTGGGGACAAAAAACCCGTTGGAAGTGACTGCTCGACCACCGGATGACGACCGTTTTGGATGTAGATTTGGCGATCGCCAGTAATTTTGGGACGGCAGTAGCCCTGGTAAACTGCGACTTCGGCGAGGGCAACGAGGACATCAACAGCGGCGATCGCCTTCGCCACTGCCCGGATCAGGTCTGCCTGTTCGCTCACTTCATCGCGCAAGCCGTTAAAGATTTCGTATTCCAGCCGATTCAGGTCTTGCTGGGCGTTGAGAATGCGGGTTTCGCAGTCTTTCAGGTCGGCGGTGATGTAGCGCTCTTCGTTGGTCAGGGTTTGCTTGCGGATGTAGTGGTCGGGGGCCTGCTGCGACTTGGCGCGAGAGATGCTGATGTAGTAGCCAAAGGTTTTGTTAAAGCTGACTTTCAGTGTGGGAATGCCTGTGCGCTGGCGTTCGGTGACTTCAAGCTGGGTGAGCCACTGCTGGTCTACTTCTACCTGCCGTCTCAGATTATCCAACTGGGCATTCACCCCAGAGCGCATCAGGTTGCCTTCGGTGAGGTAGAGCGGTGGGCGATCAACCAGGTGCGATCGCAGCCGTTTTCCCAACTGTTCTAGAACGGGGGAAACGGTTTGCAGGGCAGTCAGGTAAGGGGAATGGGCTGAGGCGACCAGTTGCGCTAGGTCGGGCAGTTTTTCGAGGGAATCGGCGATCGCCACCAAATCTCGCGCATTGGCAGTGCCAGAACCTGCCCGTCCGGTGAGCCGCTCTAGGTCATAAATTTGCTTGAGCAACTGCTGGAGGTCTTGCCGCAGCGCTCCATTACTAACCAATTCGGCGATCGTCTCCTGCCGCGACTGAATGCTGGCAATGTCGAGCAATGGCTGCAACAGCCAGCGGCGCAGCGCCCGTCCGCCCATTGAGGTAACGGTGCGATCGAGCGCCCACAGCAGCGACCCGTGAAAGGTGCCGTCTCTAGCTGTTTGAGTAATTTCTAGGTTGCGGCGGGTCTGGTGGTCGAGGGTGAGGTATTCGGTCAGCGTGTAGGTGCAGAGCGACTGGAGCAATACCTGGTTTTGCTTTTGGGTGTCTTCCAGGTATTCCAATAAGCCCCCAGCGGCACGCACGGCTAGCGGCAGGTGTTCACAGCCCATGCCTTCTAGCGATCGCACCCGAAACCGTTCGAGCAAACGCTGTCGGGCTTCGGTGTGGGTGAAGGGAGCTTGCAATCGCAAGGTATAGCACAACTGCGACGGCAAAAACTCTGGAATCTGCTCAGATTTTTCTCCCGGTCGCAGCAGTCCGCCCAGGTCAGGTGCATTCGTCGGCACCAGCACCTCAGACGGCTGAAGCCGCATCAATTCCTGCGCTAATTGCTCCAGGTTGCTCGATTGCGTCGTCAGAAATTCGCCCGTCGAAACATCGGCATAGGCTAACCCCCAGTGCGTTGCCGCAATCACCACCGCCGCCAAGAAGTTATTGCGACGGGCAATCAGCATCCCCTCTTCTAATACTGTGCCAGGGGTGATTACACGGGTGACATCTCGCTGTACCAACCGTCCTTGCGCTTCGGCGGCATCCTCAAGCTGGTCACAAATGGCGATCGCATAGCCCTTTTCCACCAGCATGGCACAGTAGCGATCGAGCGCATGATGGGGAATGCCAGCCAGGGGAACGCGCCCAATCTCTTTGCCTGCGTCTTTGCTGGTTAGCACAATCTCGATTTCGCGGGAAATGGCGATCGCATCCTGAAAAAACGTCTCAAAAAAATCGCCCACCCGGTACAGCAGCAGCGCATGGGGATACTGATCCTTTAGCTCTACATAGTGGCGCATCATCGGAGTCAAATCATCCCGATTGACCACCCGATGGTCGGCATAGCGCACATCATGCTTGACCAGCCGCTCTGGCAAGTCACCCACAGGATTTGGCATCGATGCAGCATCAGTCATGGCTCGTTCAATAGTCAGGCGACAGAAGCATTCTAATATTTCCTCTAGGGTTCTGACTGACTGAACCAATTCGCTAAATCAGCCTCATTGCTAAAATCTAGCGACGCTTCACCCAAGCTAGTTAATTGAGCTAACGATAGCGCCTCAACCTTAGCTTGCAAGTCAGGATTTAATCCATGAAGCTGCCGTTGAAGCAAACGCAGCACCAGCTTGAGTTGAGCCTGCCTGCCTTCTTCTCTGCCTTCCTCTCTGCCTTCCTGAAGAATTTCCTGGTAAATCACTGATTCCCGCATAACATCCCTCCGAAAAAGCTGTTGAATTAACTCCGTATCTAGAATTAGCCCTGCTACTAGCTGTACACAAGCAGCAATACTTTGCTGCTGGGCTGGTTCAATCATATTCACTTGTGCGGCGACTCGCTCAAGGAGCTGTTGAGGCGCATCAGTTTGGGCCAGAGTCGCCAGGGGCAAGAGTCCAGGAGCCACTAGCAAAGGTTCAGGGGGCTGTTCCCACATTCGGATGATGCGGTAGCGGTGAGAGGTATTGCGGGCGGTGAACTGGTCTGCAAATGCCAGTTCTGAAGTGGTGGGCTTAAGAAAGATGACAACTTGCTCAACGACCAAGCCTGAAACCAAGTTGACTAAAAAATTGAGGGAACTGCGATGGCGGGAATGCTCAATCTGACAGACATTTTTGAGATAGTCATTGACCGACTCAATCATCGCCCGTTGACTGGCTCTGCTTTTCCCCACTCACCGCAGGCAACTGCAACTAGGGTTACATCAACGGCTCAAATCGTTGGCAAAAATCGTCTCCCTCACAGAAAATTTGGGTGATGTCTAAGTGCGATACGATTAGTTCCATAGCCCAGACGCATCAGTGTACAACTCTTTAGAATACGTCTCAGCTTTCCTTTTGCCTTATTTTTGTCTCGTCGAACTCACGTTACTCCTTTCCCACCAAAAGATCAGGGAAGCGGGGGCGCATCCCTGATCTTTTGTGCCTAATCTTTAACCGGGAAGAGAGTAACTTGAGTAATTATCGCTATACATCAAGATCTAAACGTATCCAGATCTAAATCTAAACGTCTGAAACTTGAGACACAATCCACTCCTGCAAAATTGGGTTGACCAATTCAGGCGCTTCATCTTGCGGACAGTGCCCAACCCCTTCTAGGGGGATAAATGTTTGAACGGCAGGAGAGTTTGCCAAATTGCGCCCCAAATCGATTGGCTCCCAGGGGTCTTGGGTGCCCCAGAGCAAAATGGCAGGGCAGGGCAGCACCTCCAGCAGGTCTTCGGGCAGTGGCCCTTGAGAATAGCGGGTAAATGCCAAAAACACATCTGCCGCACCCGGATCAGCCGCCGGAGCCATCAGCATATCGACTAATTCATCGGTGACGGCTTCAGAGCGAATGTAGGCTTTTAACAAAATTTTGCGGACGGTGTTGGGACGAGCAATCAGCTTAAAGAAGTTGTGCCCTAGCCAGCGAACAGCCAAAACTCTTTGCAGCAGCGGCGCTCCCATGCTGCGATACCAGGGCAAGGTGGCGCGACGGCGATCATGTAGCAATCGCAGGGAACAGTTGAGCATGGCGATCGCCAGCACCGATTTAGGATAGTCAACGGCGGTTTGCATCGCCACAATGCAGCCAATTGAGTTGCCGACCAGATAAGCCGGAGCGCCAATTACCTCTCGGCAAAAGTCAGCAACCTGTTCTGCCCAGGTTTCAAAGGTGTACTCAATTTCGGTGAAGGGAGCGGGTTTAGCAGATCCCCCAAAGCCAATTAAATCAATCGCATAAACGCGACAGGTTTCTGCCAGGGCAGGAATATTTTTGCGCCAGTGCTGCCACGATGCCCCAAACCCATGAATCAGCACGACGGCTGGCCCGGCTTCTCCCTCAGCCTGATAACAAATGGGGAATCCTTTCCACATCCAGGTTTGGGAAGGCGAAAGGGGGCTAACAGAAGCATCTGAGAGGTTAGACGTTAGAGGCATCGCAGCGCACGGATAAAGGGGTTATTACAAATCTTTACATTCTTTTATTGTGCCAATCAATTTCAGAACTTACACGCTTCTAGGCAAACAGTGAGCGCCCAGATCTGCGACTTCCTGGAGAAGTCGCAGATCTCACTCCCTTGACCGAAGGACATTAGCCCCGTACAGATAAAAATCAGAGCACAGAAGCATTGCCTCTACGCTCTAATCAGTCTGTGTCAACTTGTCTGTCTCAAAAAGGTCAATGGAGCTAGATTTTTAGCCAAAACGACCGCTGACGTAATCCTGAGTTGCTTGCTCAGTGGGGTTGTTAAAGATAGTCTGAGTCGGCGCGTATTCCACCAGGTAGCCTTGCTTACCGCCTTTCTCAGTTGCTTGAGCGTTATAGAAGGCAGTCATGTCAGAGACGCGAGAAGCCTGCTGCATATTGTGAGTCACGATGATGATCGTGAACTGCTCTTTTAACTCGTGCATTAGATCCTCAACCCGTAGGGTTGAGATGGGGTCAAGTGCAGAGCAGGGTTCGTCCATTAGCAAGACTTCTGGCTCAATGGCGATCGCCCTAGCAATGCAAAGCCGCTGTTGCTGACCGCCAGAAATAGATAGACCACTTTCCTTGAGCTTGTCCTTGACCTCTTCCCAGAGGGCAGCTTTGCGGAGCGATTGCTCCACTAGCTCATCCATATCGCCCTTATAGCCATTGATCCGCGCCCCAAACGCGATATTTTCATAGATCGACTTAGGGAAAGGATTGGGCTTTTGAAACACCATTCCAATGCGGCGGCGCAGTTCTGTTGCATCTACGCTCTTATCGTAAAGGTCAACCCCACGATATTGAATCGTACCCTCAACGTGAGCGCCTGGAATCAGGTCATTCAAGCGGTTAAAGCAGCGCAGAACCGTACTCTTACCACAACCGGATGGACCAATGAAAGCGGTAATCTTGCGCTCAGGAATATCCAGGTTGACGTTGCTGACCGCTAGAAAAGAACCGTAATAATAATTGGCTTGAGCTACGTGGAAAGTTATGCCGGTGCCAACGGCTGTAGAAGGGTTAGTCTGCATGAAACATTGACCTTTTCATTTCAAGTAAGTTAAGACCAGCAAAAATTCCAATACGCACCCAGAGATCACATTTTTTCAGCTTGGAATCGATTCCGCAGATAAATCGCCGTTGCGTTCATGGCTACCAGCACAATCATCAAAACGATGATTCCAGCCGCAGCATTAACGTGAAACTCTGCTTGAGGACGACCCACCCAGTTAAAAATCTGAATAGGCAGAGCACTAAAGCCTGTTCCCCGGAAGGATGGAACGAATGGCACAAAGGTTTGTGCCCCGATCACAATCAGTGGCGCAGTTTCACCGATCGCCCTTGACAAAGCCAGAATCGTACCCGTCAAAATGCCTGGAAATGCCTGCGGCAGTACGTGTTCTCTGACGGTCTGCCAGCGCGTTGCCCCTAGCGCCATCCCTGCCTGTCGCAAGCTGCTGGGTACGGCTCTCAAAGCTTCACGAGTCGCTACAATGATGACTGGCAAAATCAGCAGCGCTAGCGTCAGTCCCGCCGAGAATACAGTACGCCCCCCTGTGATCGGCAGAAAAACGCGAACAAACACAGCCAAACCCAGCAACCCATAAATAATGGATGGAACAGCAGCCAGGTTGCCAATATTAACTTCGAGAATTCGAGCAAAGAGATTATCACCAGCAAATTCTTCTAGAAAAATGCCAGCTCCCACTCCAATCGGAAAGGCAAAGAGGGCAGTGACAAACAGCAGCCAGATTGTGCCCACTAAGGGAGCCAAGATTCCCGCTCGTTCAGCGCTACGAGAAGGAAAGCTAGTGATAAACTGCCAGTCTAAGCGAGGAATCCCATCAATGAGGACATCAATCAGCAGGAATGCCAGCACAACTAATGCCGTGACGGTAGCAACCCAGCTAGCAATTCTAAAAATGTTGTCTAGCCTGTAGCGTCCGGACAAGTCTGAAGAAAAATGCTGCTCGGCTGAACTACTTTGTGAAAAAGCGTTTGGATCTGTAGCTGTCATTCGTACTTCTCCCGGAAACGGCCAACAAACCAGAAACTGAAAGCATTTAGCACCAGGGTGATCAAAAACAGAGTCATTCCCACCGCAAAGATAGTGATGAACTCAATTGAGCCAGTTGGTGCGTCACCTTTAGCAACCTGCACGATAAAGGAAGTCATGGTCTGGATTGGCACACGAGGGTCAAGCGTTAGCCTCGGGTTTTGACCAGCTGCAATGGTGACAATCATCGTTTCACCAACTGCCCGAGCTATTCCCAAGATGAACGAAGCGACAATTCCCGAAAGAGCGGCTGGCAGTACAACATTAGTGACTGTCTCCCGCTTGGTTGCTCCTAGAGCGTAGGAACCTTGCCGAAGGCTTTGGGGCACAGCATAGATTGCATCTTCGCTGAGAGATGCAATCGTAGGTAGAATTGCAATTCCCAGTACAATTCCGGCACTCAACCCGTTAAAGGGCCGGAGACCAGGGACAAAAGTTTCAAGAATCGGGCTGACAAAGAAGAGGGCAAAGTAGCCAAACACAACGGTCGGCACCCCTGCCAAAATCTCTAGTGCTGGCTTTAGCCACTTGCGTAACCCTGAAGGCGCGTATTCACTTAAACAAACAGCAGCCAATATTCCCATTGGCATCGCCACGATTAGAGCAATGAAGGATGTAAGGAATGTGGCGCTAATCAGCACTATGATGCCGTATTGGGAATTGGTGAACAGAGGAGTCCACTGGGTGTCAGTGAGGAAGTTCCAAATGGGCACTTCCTGGAAAAATAAAAAGGTTTCAAAGATCAGAGTGAGAACGATTCCAATGGTTGTGGCAATGGAAACTAACCCAAAAGCTCCAAACACGATTTTTGCCAGCAGTTCCATCGATTTGCTGAGCTGTCGGTTGGGCTGCCAGAGTCCGCTGTTTTGAGGTGAGTCTGGTAGTTGACTGGTAGTCATGATGACAAAGGTGAAGGGGGAAGCAGGAAACTAGCAGTCTAAAGTCAACAGTTGAGTTGAGGCAGACCGCCTCCATCTGCCTGGAGGAGAGGAGGCGATCGCCAACTAACTTAAACTACTGAGCCAAGATCTCAGGAATAGAGGCTTCTTCAGGTGCGTCTGCAAACGCCGAACCCGTTGTGCCATTTTCTACACGAGCCTGCACCAGAGGAGTTAGCTCATCACCCAGCGGTACATAGCCAACTTCTTCCACCAGTGAGGCGTTTGCCGCATCCAGGTAGAAGTCAACGAACCCGCGAACGTGAGGCTCTTCTAGTGCTGCGGCGCTGACATAGATGAACAGCGGACGAGAGAACGGCGTGTAGCTGCCGTCTAGAACGGTTTCAACACTGGGTGAGACGCAACCCTCGCCACCGTCGATTTGAACGGCCTTGAGGCTATCCGAATTCGCTTCAAAAAAGGCGTAGCCAAAATATCCAATTGCATTCGGGTCGCCAACTACACCCTGAACGATTACGTTGTCGTCTTCGCTGGAAGTATAGTCTCCACGGCTTGCGCCCTCTTCACCGTTGACGACATCGGTGAAGTAGTCAAACGTACCGGAGTCAGTTCCGGGACCGTAGAGCGCCAGAGGCGCATCTGGGAAAGAGGGGTCAACCTGATTCCAGTTGGTGACGGTATCCTGAGCTTCGGGTGCCCACATGGTGCTGAGCTGCTCGATGGTCATGCACTCTGCCCAGTCGTTTTCGGGGTTAACCACAACGGTTAGCGCGTCTTGAGCAATGGGGATCTCAATAAATTCAATACCGGCTTCTTCACAGGCAGCGATTTCGTCTGCTTCGATGATGCGAGAAGCATTGGAGACTTGAGTTTCTCCATTGCAGAACTTCTCAAAGCCGCCACCTGTACCAGAAGTACCAACGGTAACTTGAGTGCCAGGATTAGCAGCCATAAATTCTTCCGCCATCGCTTCAGAGACGGGGAAGACGGTGCTAGAACCATCGATGGCGATGGAACCGCTCAGATCACCACCGCCCTCGGCTGGCGCTTCCGCAGTCTCGCCTTCGGGTGCTTCGGTGGAGGTGTCAGTGCCGCCGCCAGCGCAAGCAGACACGACGAAAGTCAGAGCAATTGAAGCGGCTAAATATGCAAAACGCTTTGAACGAAGTTGAAACAGCATGATCTTTGGGTGTTGTAAATCTGTTGGGAAACGCCTGCATCCTATCGTCTAAGTGTAAAGGTAAGGTTAAGTAAACTTGTCTTCTGGAATACTTGAACCGCGATTCTGTAACTCAATATACGTTCGAGGATGAATGATTACCGCTAGCAGAGATTTTTAGGCTAAGTTGAGGGAAATGTTAATTTTGTTTAAACCAGTGCGCTTCCGCGTACTGATAGTCACTTTTGAATCACATTTGCTATGACCCACTACGTAATTTATGACGGCAACTGCAATCTTTGCTCTACGCTGGTGCAACTGCTCGAACGGTTAGATCAGGGCAATCAGTTTCGCTATGCGCCAATGCAAGACCAGGAAACGCTGGAGCAGTTTGGCATTACCTCTCTAGACTGCGAAAAAGGAATGATTTTAATTAACGCTGAGAACCTTGAGCAGCGGTGGCAGGGCAGCGACGCGGCTGAAGAGATTGGGCGTTTACTGCCACTGGGTGAAGTGTTTGTGAATACGTATCGGGCAATGCCAGGAATGAAGTGGGGGGGCGATCGCCTCTACGCTCAAGTCCGCGATAACCGCTATGCCTGGTTTGGCAAACGCTCTAACCTGTACGAACCTACGTATCCAATTTGTGAGGAGGGGTGTAGGGGAAAGGATGAGGGATGAAAGCACGCTTCATCCTTCATCCCTCATCCCTTTAGAGTTAGCCAAATCGACCACTCACATAGTCTCTTGTGTCTTCTTCTTGAGGGCTGTTGAAAATTTTTCCTGTTTCGTTGTACTCGACCAAGTAGCCAAATCGCTTGCCATTTTCAGCCGCTTTTGCGTTAAAAAAAGCAGTCATGTCTGACACGCGAGAGGCTTGATGCATATTGTGGGTGACAATGAGGATGGTGTACTGCTGTTTCAGGTCATGGATCAATTCTTCGACGCGCAAAGTAGAGATCGGGTCAAGGGCGGAGCAGGGTTCATCCATTAAGACGACTTCGGGTTTGATGGCGATCGCCCGCGCAATGCAAAGCCGCTGCTGTTGACCACCAGAAAGAGATAAGCCGCTTTCCTTCAGTTTGTCTTTCACCTCTTCCCAGAGGGCGGCATCTCGAGCGATCGCTCCACCAGCTCATCCAGGTTGCCTTTCTGCTCATTTACCCGCGCCCCAAACGCAATGTTCTCGTAGATTGATTTAGGAAAAGGGTTGGGCTTTTGAAACACCATCCCAATGCGGCGACGCACCTCAACTGGATCAATCTGCTTGTCGTAGAGGTCAGTGCCACGATACAGCACCTTGCCCTCAACCCTGGCACTTGGAATCAAATCGTTTAACCGATTAAAACAGCGAATCAAGGTGCTTTTGCCACAGCCAGAAGGTCCAATAAACGCCGTTACTTGGTTTCTGGGAATGTTCAAGTTGACCTTACGAACTGCCTCAAAGGAGCCATAAAAGACAGAGACATTCTCCGTTTGGAGGACAGCATCACTCGGAGCAATATTCGCAGAATTGTTTTCTAAAGAAGGGTTAGTCATGGTCTGTAATAGGTGTTTAATACACTCTGCGGCGGGCAATGTAACGAGAGATAATGCTGACGGTCAAAATTAGTAGAACTACGACTAGCGCCGCAACCCAGGCTAGCTCCTGCTGGTTCTGATAGGGCGAAATTGAGTAGGTGTAGATCATGACGGATAACGTGGCGATCGGCTGCCAGATGTCTTCAAGTCCAGTGATTCCGTACTGGTTGAACAGTGCTGTAAATAGTAAAGGAGCCGTCTCTCCAGCCGCTCTTGCAACGGCTAGTGTCACCCCCGTTGCAATGAACGGCAATGCAGCAGGCAGAACGATTTTCCACACCACTTGAAAGTTAGTTGCTCCTACGCCGACTGCGGCACGTCTAACGTCCATCGGGATAGATTTCAGTCCCTCTTCTGCCGTTCTCACCACAATCGGCAGCATCAAAACGGACAGGGCAACTCCACCCGCTACGGCAGAAAAAGTACCCGTAACTAACACAACCAGACCATAAGCAAACAGCCCCGCAATAATTGAGGGAACGCCGCTCAACACGTTGGTGCAGAACCGAATGACGCTAGCAAGTTTTGAGCCGCGCCCAAACTCTGATTGGTAAACCGCAGCCAGCACACCAAATGGAACGCAAATGAGGGAACCGATGAAGACTGTGATCAGTGTTCCAATCAAGGCATTACGGAATCCGCCTCCGTCACTCAAAGGTGGAGGGGGTAGTTCGGTGAAGACTTCCAGGTTAAAGCGACTGAAGCCATTCACAACTAAGGTGAAGATGATGGATGCTAGGGGGATGAGGGCGATCGCAGCACAGGCACCTGCCAAAACTGTCATGACTTTGCCAAAGATTCTGCGCTTAGAGGAAACAGAGTAAGCCCCAGAGCCTAGTTGGGAGTCAGCGATCGCTGCATCAGATGAATTAGCCATATCCTTGTCAGTTAAAAGAACACAAGACTGCAACTATTCCACTTCCTGGAAGCGGTTGATAATCATCTCTGCCAGAATGTTGACTCCAAGCGTCATCAGCATCAGCACCAGAGCAATGTAGAATAGGGAAGCCTCTTGAAGCCCGCTTGCTTCCGCAAACTGATTCGCAATCTGGGCAGAAATGGTGGAAGCTGGGGCAAATAGAGAAATATTAATGTTAGTTGCATTGCCGATCAGCATGGCAGCCGCCATCGTTTCACCCAGGGCGCGACCGAGTGCCAGCATGATTGAGCCGATAATGCCAGATAAACCAGCCGGTAACAAAACCCGCAAAATCGTTTCCCAACGGGTTGACCCCAGCGCCATTGAGCCTTGACGCAACTCAGGCGGCAAGGAAACCAGCGTATCGCGGGAGAGCGCAATGATCGTCGGCAAGATCATGATGGCAAGCACCAGACCTAAGACAAACATTTGACGGGAAGCTGGCTCAGTGCCAAATAGAGGAATCCAGCCAAGAGTCTGATGGATTACATCTAAAAGAGGCAGAATTGCTGGAATTAGCACAAAAATGCCCCACATACCGTAAACCACGCTGGGGATTGCCGCTAGCAACTCTACTGTGAATGCGATCGGGGTAAGAATTTTGGAGGGCAAAAAATCTTCGCTCAAAAAGATGGCAACCCCAATACCAATGGGAATTGCAAATAGCAGGGCGATCGCCGAGCTAACCAACGTGCCATAGATCTGAGGCAAGGCTCCAAAAACATCCGTCACCGGATTCCAGGTTGACGTTGTTAAAAACTCCAGCCCATACGTCTGGATCGCTGGCCACGCAGTCACAAACAGATCGTATGTAATCCACAGCAGCAGTATCCCTATACTGGTCGCAAATAAAGCAGTTAGCCAAAAGAAAATGCGGTCAGCTAGCCGAACGGCGCGAAACTTCTTAGAAGCCTCTATCAAAGATCCTGGGACTGTAGTTAACGAACTCATGACCTGCACTCTCTAAACTTGCTTCAGAAAAGCTTTGACTCGAAGATGTGGAAAACTTGGTGTGGGCTTGGCATTGCCAAGCTCCCCCTAAATATCGGCTCGTTGTAAACCTAACCTTAGGTTGGTATTCCACTGCACCGAAAGCGATCGCACCTAGACAGGGCAAGCAGGACTTGCCCCAATCCTGTACTCTCAATCAAACCGCACTATTGAGGATTAGCAGCGACTTCATTACCACCGATCGCCTCTTCGACTCTGGTAATAACGCGCTCTTGCACCTCTCCACCCAGCGGAATATATCCCAGTTCGGTGGCATACTGATCCCCTTCAGTCAGTGCCCATTCAACTACTGCATTCAGCGCTTCCGCTGTAGCTGGGTCATCGTACTCAGGGTAAATTAGCAGCCAGGTCAAACCTGCAATGGGATAAGCTTCAGGGTTGGTTGGATTGGGTACAGTCAGTGCAAAGTCCTCAGGGATTTCTTCCCCTTCAAATGCCAGTGCTGCCGATTCAGGAGTAGGCTCAATGAATTCACCTGCCTCATTCTCCAGGGTTGCCATAGACAAACCATTCTCATTGGCGTATGCATATTCGACGTAGCCAATTGCCCCTTCCGTTTGCTGCACCTGAGCCGTGATGCCCTCATTTCCTCTTGCTCCCGTACCTGTGGGCCACTCTAAAGCTCTGCCCGCGCCTGCTTCCCAATTGGGGCAAGCTTCTGCAATGTGGTTGGTGAAGATGAAAGTTGTACCACTGCCGTCAGAGCGGTGAACAAACTGAATGGGTGTGCTGGGCAGATCAACGCCCTCGTTTACCTCAGCGATCGCTGGGTCATCCCAACTCGTTATGTCACCCCCGACGATGCCGCAGTAAGCCTCGCGGGAGAGCTGCAATCCTTCCTCAGCTCCCGGCAAGTTGTAGGCAAACACAACCGCGCCACCCGTCATTGGCACCTGAATGGGTCCAGCGCCATATTGAGAAGCGAATTGCTCTCGCTCTTCCTCACTAAGAGGAGCATCAGTTGCACCGAAATCTACTGTTCCAGCCAAGTACTGTTCGATACCGGCACCGCTACCTACAGACTGATAGCTGATCTGCACGCCAGGATACTGCTCGTTGAACGCTGAAAACCACTGTTGATAGAGCGGCGCGGGGAAACTTGCACCTGCTCCGCTGAGTTCTGCACTTAGCGTCTCATCAACAGCAGCTTGCTCATCTCCGCCCGCTGCTGGAGCTTCAGCTTCGGGAGCTTCTTGAGTCCCTGTGCAGGCAGCTAGCCCTAGCGTTAAAGCGAACGCCGAAGCAAATAGTGTACGTCTATTAAAAATCATGGAAATCCTGCATCCTTAAGTTAGACAGTTGGCAATAGCTCAAGAAAAAACTTTTCGGGGAGGTTATTGAGATGCAACTGTCCAACGAACCAGCGAACTGCTAGCAATAGAATCAATTACGTTTCCCCAGTACAGCAAAGTGTTTGCCCAACTTCCTTTAGCGTTTGCCCAACGACCCTAAGAAACTGCTGCACTAGTAAAGCGTAACGAGACTGTCGCCTTTAGCTAACGCTGAATCGGGACAGAGACATTCAGGAAAACTCCAAATTTAACCTTGAGCAAGCTTGCTCTATGGCATCTATGAAGTTCCTTGACCCGCCCTCTCTAAAGGTTGCAAACAAAAAGGACAAAAAAAGGACAAACGCCCTGTGCAGCATTGCCCTGCCTAAACTTCTGCCTTACGAAATACCTCTTTAGAGTGGATGTATCCCATTGAATCAACCGAACGATACAGTCAGTGAAACGCTCACAGTCGCATTGCAGCCGTTACAAATGCAATGCGATCGCCAACAATCGCATTGCTTACGCCTACACAAGCAGTGCAGCGGCTTGTGTAGGCGTAATGACGTAACGATATTGGTCGGTTTCTCAAGCGATCGCTTCTCGCGCAACAGAGTTTTGCAGGGAGTAGCAGGGAATAATTGACACCTAACCACCAAGCACCAGTTGTAGGTTGCCATTAAGTTTGCAAAAAGCGAGTGATTGTAAAATCTGTGTAAATTCCCAAGATCCAGCTTCAGCAAGATGTGATTATTTGCGGCAATCTGGTAGAAAATAATGGTAGCTATAGAAGTTTAGTAGCGCAGACAGCTTCGGTTTGCCAACGTTTTCGCCCGATTTGATTGCCCATCACGGTTAAGCGCAAAGAAATCTCCGGACGCTGTGATCCTTGCAGAGTAACTGGATAAAGACTTTACTTCACTAAGGTTTGTCAGAGATTCAGGCAAAGATCTTGATTCGTCTGAGCCAGTCTGCTGTGGCTGGATCATTTTACTGATACTCATTCAAGTCTAGGCAGAAGTCCGTCCCAACATTAAAACCCTGGATGTTTGGATGATTAATTCGATTTACGAAACCCAAGACCGTTCGTTCACTTTCCCCTCAAGCAGCGTTGCTCAAGATCGTATTTTGGCTGCGATCGACGTTGGAACGAATTCAATTCATATGGTTGTTGTGCGAATTCAGCCTGCAATTCCTGCGTTTACGATCATTGCTAAAGAGAAGACAACCGTGCGATTGGGCGATCGCGACAGAGACACAGGCAAGCTGACCTCTCAGGCAATGGCGCGGGCAATGGACGCACTCAAACGCTGCAAGGAAATTGCCCAAAGCCTCAACGCTGAAGACATCGTGGCTGTCGCCACTAGCGCCGTCCGCGAAGCCCCCAACGGGGCCGCTTTTCTACAGCAGATTGAGACAGAGCTGCGGCTGATGGTCAACCTGATCTCAGGTCAAGAGGAGGCTCGGCGAATTTACCTGGGTGTGCTGTCAGGCATGGAGTTTGGCAATCAGCCCCACATTATTATTGACATCGGCGGTGGCTCCACTGAGCTAGTGTTGGGCGATAGCCATGAACCTCGTACCCTCAGCAGCACAAAAGTTGGAGCAGTGCGGTTAACGGCTGATTTTATCAGTACTGACCCAATTAGCAACAGCGAATTTAACTACCTGCAAGCATTTGTCCGGGGAATGCTGGAGCGATCGGTCGAAGAAGTACAGGCGCACCTGAAAGTAGGCGAACTGCCCCGATTAGTTGGCACCTCTGGCACAATTGAGTCGTTAGCGATAATCCATGCCCGTGAAAAGCTGGGGGTTATTCCCGCACCACTGAATGGTTATCAGTTCAGCCTGAAAGACCTGCGAGACATCGTAAATCAGTTGCGTAAGCTCAGCTATGAGGAACGGTTAAACGTTCCTGGAATGTCAGATCGTCGTGCCGAAATCATTGTGGCTGGTGCAGTCATTTTGCAGGAAGCGATGACCCTGTTGGGCATGGAGACGGTTACTATTTGTGAGCGATCGCTCCGAGAAGGG
>JAAUQZ010000091.1 GCA_012033355.1 Leptolyngbyaceae cyanobacterium RM1_406_9
GTGAAGACTACGAGAAGATCAAGACCCTCACCAGCGAACTTCAGCAAACCTTCTACAGCATCAGCAGCAACCTCTACCAGCAGCAAGGCGGTGATGGCTCTACACCTCCTGGAGGCGGTGCCCCTGGTGCAGACGGTGCGGATGTTCCACCTCCTACAGGCGGTGACGATGACGTGATTGACGCTGAGTTCTCAGAAACTAAGTAGTCGCAGCGCCGATCGCCTACTCCTGTTCTATTCAAACAGGCTGTTTCATTCAAACAGGGATGCACTCTTGCTAAGCGGGGGTGCATCCCTGAACTTTTAATTCCTGCTCAAGTTTGTCCAGCTTAATCTCGCTCAATATAAATTTGCGCCCCGCAGATTAGCCCCTTGCAGGGAAGCCCAACTCAAATTTGCGCCTCGAATGCTAGTGCGCGTCAAGGTCGCATTAATCAAATTTGTGCCCATCATTCTCGCACAGCTCAGATCGGCATCTCTCAAGTCTGCATCTCTCAAGTCTGCTTCTTCTAAACTGGCTTCGTTGGCAAAGCTTTTGCTCTTCGGGCGGCACCTACGGTTTGGTGGTTGGGCACGTTGCGCCAGAAGCCGCTGTGGAAGAGGCGATCGCCCTCGTTCAGGAAGGCGACACTATCCCCATTGATGCCGATGCTCTCTAGCGAAATCTGTCAAACTTGTCTCCTCCAGTAGTGTTAGAGCAGTGACGGACAGGTTTGAACTTTAAGTTTCTTTTATCGAAGCATTCCGCAAAATGCTGCTTTCATCAGGGTCTGGACCGATGTCCATCTGGGAAGACCGTTGTGCTATCTACATTTGCCCCATCTAGATCAACAGATTGGGCACGAAACAGATTACAGCGGCTCAGCTTTGCGCCAATCAGTTTTGCCTGGTCTAAGTTGCTGCTATCTAGGTTTGCTTCACTCAGGTCGGCAAAGCTAAGGTCAGCGTTACGCAAATCGGCGCTTTGAAAATTTGCGCCAAACAGGTTAGCCCGCTCTAGTCGGCAATTGCGTAGATCGGCACGGAATAGGTTGGACTGCGTCAAGTCTGCATCGGTCAAATTAACAGCTTGAAATCTGATATTACTGAGTTCAGCACTGTGCAGTAAAACTTTTTGCAGATTGGCGCGACCTAAATTAGCGTAAGGCATATAGACATGGCTTAAGTTACTTCCCTGAAAGTCAGCATCTTGCAAGTTGCATTCAAACAGGTGGGCTTGACTCAAATCTATATCCCGAAAATCTCGTCTGCCATTAGCGTATTCAGCCAATAGCTCTTCCGCACTCATCCTACGCATACTAAATTTTTTTGACACCACAACCTCACCTCCCGCCGGGGAGATGGAACTGCCAGTTCAAAAAAACTGCCAGTTCAAAACAGGATTATTAAGCATTTGTACTCATTTGCAATAGTTTACAAAACGCAGATGGTTTTAGCGGCAGAGTTAACGTTCTTTTTAGATTCTTCAGTTGGGGCGGAGGCGATCGCCGTCTCCGTTGGGGCTTGGCGCTGTGGTAGGCAATCGCCGCTTCTTGCTGCTGTGTCTGAGCACGGCGCTGGGCTATCATGCTGGGCGGCTTTATGAGTTAGCCAATTCTGGAGAACTTTACACCGCTTTTGCTCAATCTCCTCTAGCACATCTGTTAGGCTCAGCAGCCAACCTGGCTTAATTCAAGTATTGGTAACTATTAGCAAGTATTGGCAGCTTCAGATATTGGTAGCAATAATGTTAGGACTCAAGTGTAAAAATCTTGCTGTATTTGCGTCGGGGCGATCGCCCTGCCCAATCAAATCCACCATCCACCGAGCAAACCGAGCAACCGTAGGGAAAGAGTAAGCGATTCAGATTCTAACCAATCCTTAAATTCCATCATTAGCGGAGGTCGTCATACCGATTCTTTGTAACGCTGCACGGAATAAGGGACTTAACCCTGTCTCGCAAGAGTTGATTCTGTGCAAGCTCAAATGGAACTGGTATCATGCCGTTTACCTCTAATGGGATTGGAATGAAATAGCCCTGTTCTCTGGGGTCATCTGCAACGTTGCGATCGCCCTTCTCTAACCGGATCGCTAACACCTTTCCTGACCTTGAGAGATTAGATAATCTGCGATCGCCCGCTTAATGTCTTTTTCCTGCAAAATGATTTTAGTTTTCATCCTGTTAGCCATACACAAATTCGTTCCTGAAACTCGTAACGCCAACTTGACTATATGGTGTAGTGGATTCTTTAGCAGATTGAACTCCCCCAAAGGCTGGATTTTATTGTGGAAAACAAATTATTTTCGTTATTAACGTTGGGATTGTCGTGAAACTAATTCAAACTGCTGTGGGGCGATCGCTCCTTTTAGGGCTGATCACGCTGGTGATGATTTTGGGGTTAAGTCGAGGGGCGATCGCCAAAATCGCCTCCTGGAGTTCGGGCGTTCCTCCGATCCTCATTAGCCAGTCCAACGAAGATAGCAGCGCCTCGGCCCAATCCATCCGCCAACCTGTAATGCTACGAGGAATGCCGCTGCCAGAGCCACCCTTTCCAGAGCCAATTTTGCCAGGGGCAACGCCTTTTTGGGCTGGAACAACGACTTCGCCATCAGGCTACGTTCCCCGGCAGGAGAGCGCTCCAGCACATCCCACTAACTATGGTGAGCGGTTCACTCAAGATGCAAACGGTAGACCCGTCTCGAATGATTTGATTGTGGTGATTCATGAAACTGTCGGATCTGCTTCCAGCGCCATCAACACCTTTCAAACGCCCCATCCGCGAGACGAAGACCAGGTTAGCTATCACTCATTAATCAAGCGAGACGGCACTGTAGTTTACATCGTGCCGCCTGAAATGAGAGCTTTTGGCGCAGGCAGTTCTGTCTTTGAAGGGGCCAATGGCTCTGAAACCGTGCAAACCAATCCTGCCTTTGCGTCTTCAGTCAACAACTTTGCCTATCACACTTCGCTAGAATCCCCTGCTGACGGGCGCGGCAACAGCCGAGGACATAGCGGCTACACCGAAGCACAATATCAATCACTGGCCTGGGTGATTGCCCAAACCCACGTTCCCGATCAAAGAATCACAACTCATCAAGCCGTCGATCGCTCAGGCACCCGCCGCGATCCCCGCAGCTTTAATGCACAGCGGTTCATAGAATTACTGAATACCTATTAAATCGGGATGAAAGGATTTGAACCTTCGACCCCCTCGTCCCGAACGAGGTGCGCTACCAAGCTGCGCTACATCCCGTAATTGCAGATTTACGCTAATCAACTTTAAACTAGACTACCACAGCGGCAGATCATCCAAGTTATTCCCTGGCGGTTCTGATTCCCTCGCTTCCTGACTCTTGCTAAGATTAGACTTATTACCGTTTTGGTGGTTTTTAGCGTGACTGTTAAGCCAGATTGGTTAAGGGTTAAAGCGCCTCAGTGGGAGCGGGTCGGTAATGTCAAGGAGATTTTACGGGACCTATCGTTGAATACGGTTTGTGAAGAAGCTTCCTGCCCCAACATTGGCGAGTGCTTTAGTCACGGTACGGCAACTTTTTTGATTATGGGGCCAGCCTGCACGAGAGCCTGCCCCTATTGCGACATTGATTTTGAAAAGAAGCCTAAGCCGCTTGACCCCACTGAACCGTCTCGTCTGGCAGAAGCGGTTCGCCGGATGAACTTAAACCATGTGGTGATTACGTCCGTCAATCGCGATGATTTACCCGATGGCGGCGCAGCTCAATTTGTTCGGTGCATTGAGGCAATCCGCGTTGTTTCTGCTAAAACCACGATTGAGGTTTTGATTCCAGACCTGTGCGGTAACTGGCAAGCGCTAGAGGTAATTTTGCAGGCGCGACCAGACGTGCTAAACCACAATATGGAGACGATTCCCCGACTGTATCGGCGGGTGCGTCCTCAAGGAGAGTATGAGCGAACTCTGGAATTGCTGAGGCGATCGCACCACTTTGCGCCCTCCATTTACACCAAATCAGGCATCATGGTCGGTCTGGGTGAAACAGATACAGAAGTGCGCCAGGTGATGCAAGACTTGCGATCGGTCAACTGCGACATTTTGACGATTGGGCAATACCTCCAGCCTTCTTCTAAGCATTTGCCTGTACAGCAGTTTGTTACGCCCGACCAGTTTGCCGCATGGCAGCAATTTGGCGAAACGATAGGTTTCCTCCAGGTTGTTTCTTCGCCCCTGACCCGCAGTTCCTATCATGCTGAGCAGGTGCAGGAGTTGATGCAGCGCTACCCCCGTGCGGCTAAACCGTAATTTCACTTAACTTAATGAATAAAGATTGGGTGAAGTACCTGTGGGTTTGGGCATAATTGAGTTTGCTAGCGTCTAACTGGCTGATTCATGACATCCGAACCCTTTTTGACTGTTAACGACCAGCCCATTTCCCTGGGGCAAGCTATTCGCTATTTACAAACAGGGAGAAAATTTGACGCATTCATTGGCGAAATCGTTCGTCAGTTTGTGATTGACCAGGAGTTACAAACCCGTGAAGACCTTAAAATCAACACCGCTGCTGTCGAGCAAGCCGTGATTGATTTTCGCCTGGAGCAGCAGCTTACCGACCCAAAGCAGTTTCAGGAATGGCTCTCCAGCAGCGGGATGGACTACGAAGCATTCCACAATCAGGTTTCTTCTGGCTTCAAGCTGCGAAAGCTCAAAGAGGACATCGCGCTCCCCAAGCTGCAAGAATTTTTCATTGAGCGCAAAATTTTTCTAGATCGGGTTGTCCTTTCCCGAATCATCGTGGACGACAAGGAATTAGCTGAGGAACTGAGAAGCCAAATTGCGGAAGGCGCAAAGTTTGAGCAGCTTGCAAAGGAATATTCCCTCACTGACGACCGTATCGTGAACGGCATGGTCGGCCCAATCAGCCGAGGCACAATGCCAGATATGCTTCGGGCGGCGGTCGATCTAGCACAACCTGGAGAAATCGTTGGGCCGCTGGGCATGGAAGATCGCTGGGCGCTGTTTCGCGTAGAAGAATTTCTGCCAGCCGCGTTGGACGATCTGCAATTAAGGCAAAGCCTGATGGATGAGCTATTTGAACAATGGCTAATGGACAAAATTCAGGGATTGCCGATTAAGTTACAGGTGGGATCATGATTACCGATGACCAGCTAGCCAGGATTCCCTGGGGGTCTCCGCCGCTGAACTGGCTATCTTCCGAGCAGCAAGTTCGGCTTAAAGATCAGGCAAAGACTCGCTATTGCGGGCTAGGAGAGGTGATCTGGTCTACAGATACGCCTGGAAGTCAGTTTTTAGTGGTTTCAGGAAATGTGCGCCTGATCCCAGATGAGGGAAAGCCAACGGTGCTAAAGTCAGGCGACTGGTTTGGCGATTTTCCAGAACTGACGGATCAGTGGAAAGCCAGAGCTTCCAGCAAAGAAGTAGTCCTGATTCAATGGGATTCGCAGGTGTGGAGGCGATCGCCACTCCCGAAATCAAACAGTTTTGGCTAACGCTGCGATCGCGCTATCAGCCTGAGTTTTCCACCGCGCCGCAGCCTGTTTCTGGCTTTCCGTTTGTGTCTGCCGTCAACACCGCTGCGGCCTGCCTGACCATGCTGTGTCAGCACTTAGAAACTCCGGCCCAGTTGGAATGGGTGCAGCGCCAACTTAGAGGGCAGCGACCCAAAGACCTGACCGATACGGGCGAAAAGCTGGGACTGCAACTGCGGCGAGTGCTGGTGAGCAACTGGCAGGATTTGCGGCAGCTTACCCTACCGGGGCTGATTCGCTGGCGGCAAGAGCGCTGGGTAGTGGTTTATGCGGTGAGGGGCGATCGCTGATTATTGCTGACCCAATGAACCCCAACCAGACCTGCGAAAGCATTCCTAGAACCATGCTGGAGGAAGTCTGGGACGGACAACTCTGGCAGGTAGAACTCGTTCAAAAGCAGGAAAGATTTAGCCTCACCTGGTTTTTGCCCGCCGTTTGGCGATTCCGTAACCTTCTGGGGGAAGTGCTGCTGGCTTCCTTCACACTGCAACTGTTGGGATTGGCAACCCCGATCATTACCCAGGTGGTGATCGACAAGGTGATGGTGCAGGAAAGCCTGGCCACGCTGGATGTTATGGCGATCGCCCTGCTTGCGGTTGCCATCTTCGAGGCGCTGCTGGGCACCTTGCGGATGTTTATCTTTACCCACACGACCAATCGGCTCGATTTGGGGCTTTCTGCCCAGCTTTTTCGACATTTGCTGCGACTGCCGCTGTCTTACTTTGAGTCGCGTCGGGTGGGAGACACCGTTGCTAGAGTGCAGGAACTTGAGGAAATCCGCCAGTTTCTCACCAGTACCGCCCTGACCGTCATCCTCGACAGCATCTTCTCGGTCGTTTATCTGGCCGTGATGTTCTATTACAGCGTTCGCCTGACCGGGGTAGCGCTGGCAGTGATTCCGCTGTTCGCCATTTTGACGCTGATTAGCACCCCCATCTTACGAAACTGGCTGAATGAAACCTTCAACCGCAGCGCCGACAGCCAATCCTTTCTCGTAGAAACGATCACGGGTATCCACTCGGTGAAGGCCCATGCCGCAGAGAAGGCATCGCGCGATCGCTGGGAAGGACTCTACGCCCGCTTCATTCGCACAGGCTTCAAAGCCACCACCACTGCCAACATCAGCAACCACATCGGTGATTTTCTCACCAGCCTCTCAGCCCTGCTGATCCTGTGGTTTGGGGCAAGGTTAGTCATCAATCAGGACTTCACCATTGGTCAACTCGTCGCCTTTCAAATGCTCTCTGCCAGAGTGACAGGTCCGTTACTGCGGCTAGTACAGCTTTGGCAAAACCTTCAGGAAGTGCTGCTCGCCGTTGACCGCATTGGCGACATTCTCAACGTCGCCCCTGAAGCTGAACCTGGAACAGGTCTGGTGTTGCCGCCGCTAAGAGGGCAAGTCAACTTTGACCAGGTATTTTTTCGCTACCAGGCAAACCAGGAACCGATTTTGCGCGGCGTTTCCCTCAATGTAGAACCGGGGATGTTCGTGGGCATCGTCGGTCGCAGCGGCTCTGGCAAAAGTACGCTTTCTAAGCTAATTCAGCGGCTTTACCAATCTGAGTCTGGGCGAATTTTGATCGACGGTTTTGACATCAAAAGCGCAGATTTGGCTTCTCTCCGCCCTCAAATTGCCGTTGTGCTGCAAGAAGATTTCCTGTTCAACGGCTCAATTCTAGAAAACATTACGCTAGGAAATCCTGATGTGACGGCTGAGCAGGTCGTAGAAGCGGCTCGTCTTGCTGTCGCCCATGATTTTGTTTGCGATCTGCCCGATGGCTACGAAACAGGCGTAGGGGAACGAGGCACCGCTTTATCTGGCGGACAGCGCCAAAGAATTACCCTGGCACGGCTGTTTCTCTCCCAGGCTCCAATCCTGATTCTCGATGAAGCCACCAGCAGCCTCGACGCAGAAACCGAACAGCAGGTGTTAGAAAACCTTCAGCGCGTTTCTAAAGATCGCACGATGTTTTTAATCGCCCACCGTTTTGCGCCACTAAAACGAGCCGACCTAATCCTGGTCATGGAAAAAGGCGTAATTGCCGAACGGGGAACGCATGATTCGCTAATTCAGCAAAAAGGACTTTACTGGTCGCTCTATCAGCGACAGCAGATGTCTATTTAACCTACCGATTGGCGGCGACAAGTAGTAGCTAATCTATGCATCAAACAGGTCATTGCAGAGCGAAACTTGCCAACCATTGTCTGTCAGGCGAAGCTTCAAGTCACTACAAGTTTGTAGGAATTTGATGTATTTACTGCCTAAATTCAGGTCTTTCATCACTTCTGTCACCGACTGTCCATGCAGTTGCTTAAATTGTGTACTTAGGGTCGAAATTGAAATGTAAGTACCTGGCAGCGGATCGGTTAAATCTTTTAGAATTCGAGTAATTTCCTGCTCCAGTGCATAGCCTGAACTTACCCCTGAACCTGTGGGAAAGTGAGTTTCAACCGCGCCTGTCGTGTAATTAGAAATGACTAGCGATTTGCCCTGCTTCACGACTGAATAAACGGCTAATCCACGAGTTCGCAAAATGTTAGATAGGTGGTTTAAGTCTGGATCTGATGAACAGATAATGATTTCTTTTGCAGTTGGGTAATGCACAAAGACAGATGAACCGATCGCCGTCATCTGTAAATCTGCGCTGTTTTTTCCTGAAGGAACATGAACCAACTGATAGCCTCGCTTGTGCAAAACTAGATCTCTTTTACTCATGTTGCTATTGCGCCAGTTAGCAAACGCAATTTTAATTTGAATGGGGAATTGACAAATACTCTGCAAAAACTTTTCGCCTTCAACGGTAAGACCGATGTTTTCAGCATCGACTAGTAAGATGGCGATCGCCCCTTCTCCCTTCCCTTCCTCATAACCCCCTGCTGAAACCCCAAAGATATTAGAACTACCATCCCACAATGGTGCTTGAGCTAGCAGCAAATGAACCCTTTGCAGCAGATCGCTAAACACACGTCCCCTAAAAAAATCAGGGACAAACAGCTTCCTTAGAAATCGAACTAATCCAAAGATGAACGTCTCTTTGCTCTCCAGATGATCTAGTCTAGCGGTTAGCTTTTCGACAAAATCAGCTTGAACTTCTCGAAAGCTAAAATTTCTATATTTTGGAATGAGCCAGTGAGGTTTTTGTTGTTGAGTCACCACAACGACTTGGTAAATTAAAAAGCTAATTTGCTCAACAACAAAAGTTCTCACGACAATAGCTCAGAGAATGTTTAAATTTGAATATCAAATACTACGATCAGACCTGTCCCCATTGCGAGAAATTCAAAGGTGCGGATTTCCTCACTTTATTCAAACATCCGCTTAGGAATCCATCTGCGATCGCAACACAACGAGTCTCCACAAAGTTTCGTTAACCTCTATGAAAACGAATGCAGTTCGTATTTTAGATAATTTAGACATTGCGTATGAACTTCGAGACTACGAAGTTGATCCAGATGATTTGACGGCAGAAAGAGCCGCCGAAAAAATTGGATTGCCACCTGAGCAAATCTTTAAAACTCTCGTTGCCAGAGGCGATCGCCAGGGTATTTGTCTCGCCGTCATTCCGGGTAGCGATCAGCTTGATTTAAAGGCACTGGCAAAGCTCACGGGCGATCGCAAAGTAGACACCGTTGCGCTTAAGGAAGTGCAGCCGCTCACGGGCTACATTCGCGGCGGCGTGACTGCTTTAGCCTGCAAAAAAGACTATCCCGTTTACGTCGATGAAACCATTGAACTCTTTGACCAAATCGCCGTTTCAGCAGGCGTTCGCGGCACGATGATTTTACTGGCTCCAGCGGAATACCTGAGTGCTGTGAAGGGGAAAGTGGGGGCGATCGCCAAAAGCAAACCCTAGCAGAAATTTGCGGAATTTAATTTGTAGGGGCGTAGCATTCGGGCAAAAAATCTTAGTCTATTCCAGAGTTTAACTGCCGAATGCTACGCCCTTACAGAAGATATGCACATCCTGGTCAGTACCGCATTAGGAAGGCTAAAGTCGTAGAACATTCACCCGCATGGGCGACACCCCGGTAGACATCTATGAATTCTGATAAAAAGCAATTTCAACAGTGGGAGCAAGAGTTGCGCGATCGCGAGTTAGCCGTTCGTTTGCGGGAGTTAGAAGCAGAAATTAATCAACAGCACCCTCCGCATCACGCTCATCTCAGAAATGCTGCTCCCCATGCCAAGCCGCTCAATGTCTTCAAGCGCTTTTATAGAAAGCTAGAAAACATCGCTAAATTTATTGGAATCGTAGTGCTAATGATCATTGGCATTCAAATTGCAAGCTGGTTGGCGGGCACGTTTATTGTTATTGGAATTGTTTGGCTGGCTTACAAAATCTTTTTTGAGAACGATTAATCATGAGCTATAAAGTTGAAACTCACAATTTTTTGCAAGACCTTGACCGGGTTTCTAGAGTGCGTCAGGAAATTGCGGGCTACTTAGAAACGATTTCTGAAACGCTCACAGCCGCAGAGTCCGCAGCCGCAGAAGCCTCTGGCAAATTAGGTTTAGACCAGGAAATTGCTGATATCAGCATTGCCGGAAAAAACTTACGACAGGGTGCATTTCGGCTGCTCGTTTTGGGCGACATGAAGCGAGGCAAAAGCACATTTTTGAATGCGCTGATTGGCGAAAACCTGTTGCCCAGCGATGTCAATCCCTGTACTGCACTGCTGACGATTCTCAAGTTTGGGCCAGAGAAACGGGTTACAGTTCACTTTAACGACGGTAAGCCACCGGAGCAGATTGATTTTAAGCTGTTTAAGCAGCGCTACACGATCGATCCGCAGGAGGCAAAACAGCTAGAACAGCAGCAACAGCAGGCGTTTCCCGATATCAGTCATGCAGTCGTAGAATATCCGCTGCCGTTGCTAGAAAAAGGCGTTGAAATCGTCGATAGTCCAGGGTTAAACGATACCGAAGCCCGGAACGAACTGTCACTCGGCTACATCAACAACTGTCACGCCATTCTGTTTGTATTGCGGGCATCACAACCCTGCACCCTGGCAGAACGTCGCTACCTGGAAAACTACATCCAGGATCGCGGGCTGTCGGTTTTCTTTTTGATCAACGCCTGGGATCAAGTCAAGGAAGGACTGATTGATCCCGACGATCCAGAGGAACTGGAGGAAGCGGAGAGCAAGCTGCGAAAGGTTTTTCACACCAATCTGGTGGACTACTGCCAGGTAGACGGGCAAGACATTTACGATGAACGGGTGTTTGAAATTTCCGCCATTCAAGCGCTGCGGCGACGGATTAAAGACGCTTCTGCATCACTGGAGGGCACGGGCTTTCCAGAATTTATGGGCGCACTCAATACTTTTCTGACACAAGAGCGGGCGATCGCCGAATTTCGTCAAGCCAGAACCCTGTCCCGTCAAGCAAATCTGCGAGTTAAGCAAGCCATCGAACGTCGTATTCCCCTGCTCGATCAGAATGTAGAAGAGTTAAAACAGCGAATTAGCTCCGTAGAGCCAGAATTTTCTAAGCTGAGCCAAATTCGGGATGAGTTTCGAGATGAGATTCGGCAGATGCGCGATCGCAAAGCACGGGCGATCGCCGACTCCTTCCGCACCTATGTTCTCAGCCTGGAAAACACCTTTGAGCAAGACTTTTTGCGCTACCAGCCCTCAGAGCTACAGTTTCTAGATTTCTTTAGCGAAAGCAAGCGAGAGCAGTTTAACCGCTCTGCCCAGCAAGGGTTTCAGCAGTACGTCAACGACAAATTTTTTGCCTGGACGCTCACCGCCGAAAAAGACCTGGAAGCTGCCTTCGCCGAATTGTCTCAAAGCGCCGCGAGATATGGCGCGTCCTATACCGGAGTGACGAATCGAATTACTGAAAAGCTGACGGGACAGGACATTCAAACCAGACTCAACTTGACTGGGGAAGAAGACACCCCTGGCTGGGCAAAATGGGCAATGGGACTTTTCTCACTAGCGGGCGGCAATCTCGCCGGAGCCGCCCTTGCCGCCACCGGGTTTGATTTCAAAAGCATTTTGCTGAATCTGGTTGCCACCTGGGGGATTGCGCTGCTGTTTGCACCGATTTTGGGCCCCTTCGGAATTTTATTAGCCGGATTAGGTGTTGGGGCGCTTCAGGCAAACGATGCGCGTAAACAGTTTGCCAAAGCCATCAAGAAGGAACTGGTCAAACACTTGCCCCAAATCGCCCAGGAACAGTGGCAGCCCATCTACAGCGCAGTGCAGGAATGCTTTGATAGCTATGACCGAGAAGTTGCCAAGCGAATTAACGAAGACATTCAGTCGCGCAAGGCAGAACTGGACAATTTGCTGAAACAGAAGGAAACTCGTGAGATTAATCGAGATACAGAACTGGTGAGGTTGCGATCGCTCGAAACAACCGTCATCGACCAGTCGCAAAGAGTAGAAGTCGCCTACCAATCCTTGCTGTCCTGATCCTAAAGAGACTGCCATAGCAAAAGGCAGAAGGCTTATGGCGATATCATCTCGTTTCTAGGCTTTGCCTGGAAATGCTGCTTCGGAGGCTCTGCCTCCTGTAGCTGCGAACAGAGGCAGAGCCTCTAGAACTGCATTCCTGGCTAAAAGCCAGGAACGAGAAATAAGTACTCTTGCTCTCTGCCACCCATCCTTGCTTTTTACAAATCTCTAGCTCAAACGTTTGTGCATGAGTAATTGCCTGGACTGTCCGAGAAACCAGTAGCTCAGGTTAGATTCAGCATATTTGATCTGATATCCAGCTTTGCGATAGAGCCGTCGCGCCTGGAAATTATTTTCCAACACGTGCAGGTAAAGTTCCTGAAAGCCCCATTCCAGAGCGACCCGTTCACAAGTCAAAAGCAACTGTTTCGCGACTCCCTGCCTGCGATATTCACGCTGTACAGCTAGATTCGACACATACAGATAGGCACTGCTGCGAGGTTGCCAAAATGATTGGGTCCGTAAACCCATTTCAACCGTTCCCACCAAATTTTCCTCCCCCAGTGGGTGCCCTGACGATGCTGAAGAAGGCTGCTTCACTGCAACGAGGCAGATATAGTGAGCAGGCTTTGTCCGAAAGCGGTTTCGCAGATCTTCATAGATGCCCATGCGAAACAGCGGATAGAGCCAGCCGATCACTCCTTCTTTGGTGTGAAAGCTGCTGGAGAGTACATCTGCAAGGCGGTTTAGGTCTTGTTGTCGCGCCGTTCGGACTAGAGCCGGAGCGGTGTCGAGGCGATCGCTAAACTCCCATTGATTAGATACCAAGGATAAAAAAATACCTGTATTGAGATGAGGACATTTGCGCCTTACGCTTGAGAGGCAGAATGCTCTCATTTTAATCCTGAGATTTCAGACTATGCGCTGTATTAAGGGAATGACAAACCCTACATTGAAGCTACATTTTATAGGTAGTTTAACTACATCCTATAGATTGTTTAAATTGGAAAACGTTCGGAGAAATTTCACAGTCATAACTTTTACAAAACTTCAATGTCGCAAAGTAACGCCACTGTTACAGAGGCAGTTTATTGTTAGCTAACAGTTATCTACTTAACCCAGGGTTAAACCGCGCAAGCCTGGTTAGAGTCTGCCTGCGGGAAAATTTAGCAGCTTTCGCCACAACCTTTTTCTCACTCTCAAGGCACAATAGAATCAAAAGCGCAGCTTTGTCTGCTTGAGTAGAATTAGGGAAGTTCTAAAGGGGTGCAGTTCAGAGTACGGCTTTACGGTTAGCCTCTCACGCAGCGGTATATTTGGGTAGGGGTGTCTACGGTTGAGGCTGAAACTTAAGTAAACGTCAGGATGTGCAAGGTGCGATCGCTATCTCAGGTCAAAAGCTACAGTTAACCAAGAGATGGACAAGATTCTAAAGCAGAATGTTGCGTTGCCTTGTGCGAGGCAGATTTTGTAATGGGCCAAAAACTTTGTCCGATTCCCTTCAATTCCTTTTAACTTAACTGCCCCTGAAGCAGGACGGTGCATGATATCTCTAGATCACAGCAAGCCTAAAATTCTGGTCGTTGATGACGAACCAGATAATCTAGATCTGCTCTATCGCACCTTTCACCGCGAGTTCAAGGTGCTGAGGGCAGAGAGTGGTCCTGTGGCGCTAGATATTCTGGCTAGGGAAGGAGATGTTGCGGTAATCATCTCCGACCAGCGGATGCCCTCCATGAGCGGAACTGAGTTTCTTAGCCTGACTGCAACTCAGTACCCTGACATTATTCGGATTATCTTAACGGGCTACACCGATGTCGAAGATCTGGTAGAGGCGATTAACTCTGGCAAAGTTTTTAAGTACGTCACCAAGCCCTGGGACGATGAGGAACTCAAGGTCGTCGTGCGGCAGGCGGTTGATACACACAATGTGTTGAAGACTCGCACTCAAGAGCTTTGTCGGACGCTGCGCCAAGAGTCGCTGCTGAATGCAGTAACCAATACGATTCGCAGTGCCTTGAGCTATCGGCAGATTCTTCAAACCATCGTGGAAACGGTGGGCCATATGTTTGAGGTAGACTGCTGCATTTTGCGTCCGTTTCATGACGATCGCGTCAGCGATGAACTATTTGTGTATACGGCTCGTCTACCCGAATCGGCTGATGCGGCTGCCAACACTTCCTGGAATTTAGATGACCTGGTAAATACGCTCTGGGAAACGCGAGAAGTTCATGTGATGAACGATGCCCAGGCAGATGTGCAGGCTCCTCGTGATCAGGCAATTGGCGATCGCTGCCAACAGGCTTATCAAACTGCCCAAATTCAATCCAGCCTGGTGATTCCGCTGATTTGTCAGCAGGAGCTAATGGCGGTGTTAGCGCTTCATCAGTGCAGCAATTCTCGCATTTGGCAGGGCGATGAGGTGCAGTTGGTGGTGATGGTGGCAGACCAGGCGGCACTGGCACTGTCCCAGGCACGCGCCTACGAGCAGGTGAGGGCGCTGGCAAAGCGAGAAGCGCTAGTCAACACGATTACGGCGGCAATTCGCTCTAGCCTTGACCCGCAAGAAATTTTGCAGCAATTACCCAAAAGCTGGGACAGGCGCTTCATGCTGACGGTTGTGCTTTGTCGCTCTGGACTGAGGAAGACGAATTTGTTCAATGTGTGGGGCTGCATGATGCCAGTCACGACGTTGAAGCCTCTCAGGCGATCGCCCTCTTACCCGCTGTAGAGCAACGAAACTGGAATGGCTGGGTGACAGCAGAGCAACTTCCTAATAAAGCCTCCAATTATTCCAACAACGGCACTAAAGCATTAGTCGGTCAGCCCACTGAGGAAAGCATTTTGCCGCAGCGACACCATTTGCCCCAGTCGCTTGTCCCAATTGAGGGAAATCCGGTTTTGCAGCTTCTGCTGACGACTCAAGAGCCTGTCGTGATTGATGACCTCAGCCAATATCCAGAAATGAATGTGCTGGATGTGCCGCTGCGATCGCCCGCCCGTGCCTTGCTGGTCGTACCGCTGCTCTATAACGGCAAAATTATTGGCAGCATTTCTTTGCGTCAGATTCAGGAGCCGCGTCAGTGGGAAACTTCTGAAATTGAACTGGCTCAGGCCGTAGCGGCTCAGGCGGCGATCGCCGTGCAGCAGTCGCGCCTTTACCAAAAAACCCGTCAGCAAGCCGAGCAACTGATGGAGTTAGATCGGCAAAAAACCGAATTTTTCCAGAATGTTTCCCACGAGTTTCGCACTCCGCTGACCCTGACCATCGGCCCGTTGGAAACAGCCGTTGCCCAGCAGGAAGGACTATCCTACGACCAGTCTGTGATTGCGCTGCGAAACTCACGTCGTCTGCTGCGGTTGGTTAACCAACTGCTCGACTTGCAGCGACTCGACGCAGGAAGAATGCAGCCCAGTTTCCGCCCCTGTAACTTAGTAGATTTCATCACGCAGGTCGTTGAGGCATTTCGGCCGTATTGCGATCGCAAGCAAATTACTCTCTCGCCCCAACTCTCCGACTGTCCGCCCATCTATCTCGACTTAGAAAAGTTTGACAAGGTACTCTATAACCTTTTGTCTAACGCAATGAAGTTTACCGCTACAGGTGGCAAGATCGACGTGATATTACAGTCGGCAGGGAGTCACTGCCTGCTCAAAGTTAAAGATACAGGCATCGGTATTCGGCCTGACCAAATTCCTCACCTGTTCGAGCGATTTCATCAGGCGGACGGCTCCGCCAATCGCAGTCACGAAGGTAGCGGCTTAGGTTTGGCGCTGGTGAAGGAATTGGTTGAGCTACACGGCGGCAAAGTGTGGGTTGAGTCAGACTACGGCAAAGGCACCACCTTTACCGTCTGGCTGCAAACCGGAATTGCCCATCTGCCACTCAATCAAGTGATCGAAATTCCAGCGGAGATGGAGCCTGTCCGGGCTGCCGTTGAGTTGGCAGACATCGAATCCGAGCTTTCTGAAGGAGGAGCGATCGTTCATGTGCCCAATGGTTCCCATCCGATTGAGCCATTATCGCCAGGCGATTCAACGATAGAGCAGGGACTCAACGCTCAGATTTTGGTAGTGGACGATAATGCGGACCTGCGAAACTATGTTTCCGGTATCTTGCAGCAGGCAGGCTATCGAGTGCAAACGGCCCGCAATGGCGCAGAAGGGTTTCAACTTGCACAGGCAACTCCCCCTCAGCTTATCGTCACCGACCTGATGATGCCGCTGGTATCTGGGCTGGAGATGATCCAGATGATCCGTCAGGATGAAGCCCTGAAAGGCATTCCAATCGTGCTGCTGACCGCCAAAGCAGATGAAGATACCCGAATCGAAGGGGCTGAGCAGGGTGCAGATGCTTATCTATCGAAGCCTTTCAACCGTCGAGAACTGTTGGCAGAAGTGCGTAACCTGTTGGCGCTAAAGGCGAATGAGCGAAAGGTGGCAGAACTTAATTCCTACCTGACAGAATCGGTGCTGCGCCGCTTTTTGCCTGCTTCGTTGGTAGAGAAAGCAGCACGAGGCGAATTGGCGCTTGATCTGCGTCCAGAGCCAAAGCTAATCACAGTCTTGTTTAGCGATATCATTGGCTTTACTCAGTTGTCGAATACGCTGCGATCGCGCCGAGTTGCCGAACTGTTGAATGAATACCTGACCGAGATGACCCACGCCATCTTTGATCAGGGCGGCACCGTTGACAAATTTATGGGTGACGCAATTCTAGCAATCTTTGGCGCACCCGAAGAAATTACGCCCAATGAACAGGTTAGACGGGCGATCGCCGCTGCCAGACAAATGTATCGCTCTCTTGCCAAACTCAACGAACGCTGGCAGGCTCAAGGAATCAGCCGCGTCCAGTTCCGCTGCGGCATTCACCAGGGAACTGCTGTCGTCGGGATGTTTGGTGGGGTAGAACGAGCAGACTACACAGCGATCGGCCCAAGTGTCAACATCGCTGCCCGCATCCAGGAAGCCGCAGGCCCAGACAGCATTCTGGTATCAGCCGCCGTAGCAGACTATCTGGAAGAAAACGCAATTACCAAATTTAGTCCCCTCATGCTTAAAGGGGTAGATGAAACGGTGCTTACGTTTGCCATTCACACCGATATGGAGCAAGCAAATGCTGCTGTAGCGGAAGGATGAGGGATGAAGTAAAACCTGTTCAGCTTCATTCCTTTAAAGCTCGATCGATTTACCTAAGAGGCTGTACAGTCTGACTTGCTTCTCAGTTGCAGGAGTTAGAGAAAATAGCTCAATGCCCCAATTGGAGGCATACTCCTGGGCAAAATCACTTGCCGCGATCTTAGAGGGCGCATGAATCAAAAGTTCACTAGCCAATTCTGTTGTGCCCGTAAAGGCAAATTCAGCGAAATACATAACGACAATACTCCGTCAATCTGAAAACCTACAGGTTGAAAGCTTTGCTAAATTTCACCAGCTTTGCTCAACCTCACCACAACCATTCCTGGCTGCACCCTACAACAGGTGGGTCAACAGTTCTTCGGCTTAATCACCGAGGACCACTTGATCTTTGAGTAGATTCTTGGAAAGGAGCGTAACTTGAAGGTTTGAGGCTTGAGAAACTTGGAAACTTAGTTTAAGACCGGGCTGAATCAAAACTGATTTGACCGATTAAGTATCAAAATGGTACGAGCCTAGCTTAATAGCCCAAAACAGCTTTCAGAAGCGAAATATTACCTAGATTCGCTCTGATTGCAACTGGCACTACTCGATTTCCCCAAACCAGGATAAATCAGCGGTAGGCAAACACCAAATACTGTTAACAATTAAAAACTACAGCATTCAGGATAAATTAGTCCAGAAGGCTAAGACCCCTCAACAGTCCGTTACTGGGGGAGAAGGTCATTCATTCCTGCAAGCTATTGAAACTGCGTGGACGCAGCGATCGCCTCCAGTTCAGCCATTTCCTGCTCTTGACCTGAAAGAATTAAGGTCAGCGCCTAGTCCTTTGTGCTGGAGTAGGCATTCTAAAGCTGAGTGATAGGGGTGGAAGGCGAAGTGGGCATCAAGCCTAGCTGGAGCGCAAAATCGTGATCGTAAAGTGCTTTTTCCCAGTTTCGAGCGGCTTTAACCTGAGATGGAGTAAGACATTCAGCAATTCTCAAGTCCGCATTGAGCAAGTTAGCTCCCGTCAGGTTTGTATCCTTAAAGTTCACCGCCCGCAGTTTTGCGCCCTGAAGCTCAGCCGCCTTGAGATTCGCTTCTTGCAGGTCAGCGCCGAGTAGATTTGCCTCTAGCAGGTTAGTGGCTCTCAGGTCAGCTTTTTTCAGATTGGCACGCTGCAAGTTCGATCTTTGTAAGTTGGCGGCCCTTAAATCGGTTTTGTAGAGATTGGCTTCAAGCAAGTCAGCTTTTTGTAAGTTGGCACCCAGCAGATTTGCTTTTCTCAGGTTGATTTCGCGCAGTTCGGCTCTGGGCATATCTAGCCCTTTGAGGCTGATGCCATCTTCATTCAGGTCTTGGAGTGCCTGAATGCGGGCGTAGCTGTTTTTTCTGCCGTAGGCGGCATCGATGACTTTCCAGGCTTCGTAGTGCGATCGCTTCTGCCGCTCCGGAGTTTCCTTAATGTAAATAAACACCGCCACCAGCA
>JAAUQZ010000092.1 GCA_012033355.1 Leptolyngbyaceae cyanobacterium RM1_406_9
CTCCCCCTCAAAACGGCGTATAAACGATGGAAAAATAGATCCCGTCTTCTTGCCATGTTGTGCCCTCAGAGTCAACTGAAACCAGCGGAAGCCCAAAATCAAGCCGAGCGGTGAGGCGATCGCCCTGTCGCCACTGCAACCCCGCCCCAATGCCAATTAAGGTATTGGGATCAGGATCTTCACCTGCATTCCAACCCGTGCCGATGTCAAAAAAAGGCACCACTTGCAGCAGTCCATCAATGTTGCGAACTCTTAAAATCGGCAGACGCACCTCGGCTGACAGCAACGCGCCGTTATCCGTCAGCAAAAAGTCCTGGCGATAACCGCGTACCGTTTGCTGACCGCCGATGCCAAACTGCTCCAGCGGCACGACTGCCTCATCGGCAAGCTGAATGTCTGCCCGCACTAGCAGCAGCGTATCGGGTGCCAGCAGCCGCACATACTGCCCCTGTCCGCGCCAGGAAAAGAAGCGACTATCGGGGATGTCTTCATTGATAGTGGAGTCGAGCGCATCTAGACCCAGGCTAAACTGCGATCGCGCTGCCCACACCTGGCGGCTGCTTTGGCGCGTCCATTCCTGGGAAAACCGCAGAGCAGAAACCCGCGTTCGTCCTTCCTCGTCTGCGCCCAAAGACGGAAAGGGAAGCGCTTCCCCAATCAGTTCTTCTAGAAATTCGCTCTCACTTTCACGGCGAGAGGCGGTCAGGCTGAGGGCAAATTCTTCCGTTGGCGTTAAAACGAGCGGCTGGCGATAGGTAATTTCGTAGTAGCGCGACTCCGATTGGATATCGAGGAAATTAAATGGGTCTTCGATCACTTCGCTGTTTGTCGTGCCATAGCTGAAGTTGAGCGTACCGTTGCGTGGATTCAGCGGTAAGGTGTAGCTGGCATCGAGTCCGTCGCTACCATCGGTGTTGCTGTAGCCGATGCTCAGGCCGTCGCCCAAGCCGAGTAAATTTGCCTCGCTCACCTGGACGCGCCGCCGAAAGCTGCCGACGGTGGGCGATCGCCCATTATCCGCCGCTAGCTGCACCGCAAACGTATCTGCCTCAGTCACCTCCACTTCTAGCAGACTGGTGCCCGGGCGCAAACCCGCTGATAGCTCTGCTGAAATATTCTCAATCAGCGGGTCAAGTTGCAGCAGTTGCAGTCCTTCTAGCAAATGAGGAACGTTGAGCGGTGGCTCAGCCGCCAGTTCCAGTCGTTCTCGGATGTAGCTGGAGTTGAGGCGGCGATTTCCAGTTACGACAATTTCTTCCAGGCTGCCCTCAATTACCTGAATCGTGACGATTCCATCTTCCAAAGCCTGAGGAGGAATCAGCGCTCCAGAGGTGACATAGCCCGCATCAATGTATAGCTGCGTCACCGCCGATCGCGCCTGGAGCAGTTCGGCAAAGGAAATCGGGCGATTGGTGAAAGGGGCGGTTGCTTCTGCCAGCGTTGCGTCATCAAAAACGGTGCTGCCAACCACCTCAAAACCGCTTACCGTAATTGTTTCTGGCAATTCTCCCGGAATTTCGTCGGGGGAAGTAGCGGGAGGGGTTTCTAATAACTCTTCGGGCGGCGGCAGGGGTTGCAGTGGTTCAGGTTCGGGCAACGGTTCCACTGAGGGAGGTTCAGGGACCTGAGCCAAAGAGGGGAGCCACGATTCTGGCTGATCTGCTGCTTGAATGGAGAGTGGATGGGCTTCTGGCAATTCAGCTTTTGTGAAAGTATTGGGGGGCGTTTGGGCGATCGCCCGTTCAGCAAAACTCAACTGGAGAGGGTCCGTTCCAGATAGCTCCATCAAGACTGCCCATACTCCAGTAAACGCTAGGCTAGAAAGCCAGTGCGATCGCCATGCCTGATTGCTGTGAGGCATCCTCCCTCCCGCAAATTTCCAATATCCAAACAAACCTCAACGCTGTCGCTATCAGAATAAACGCGGAAGGTAGAGTTCGTATAGAGGGAGGAATTAAGAATTTTGCGGGACTGATGCACTCTATAGCGCTCCGCGCTTGGATAACTAACGGTTGTTTTGTGAGAGCCGCGCGGAGCACGGCTCTCACAAAACAACCTGTACTACACGCAATTGAGAATTGCTATATTGCCGAATAAGGGGTACCGAATAATGGGGAGTGCGTCAGTCCTATAGTGAGTTAACCCTCAACGGAGCGTACAAGACGTTTCCTCAAGCCCCAACCCAAACCTAGTAGTCCTAAACCCAGGGCAGTTCCCGGCTCTGGTACAGGTTCTGGATCTGGATTTGAGTTTGGATCGGTCACCTCAGCTTCGGCAACTTGCACTCGGTCAATCAGGCATAGGTCATCTGGCCCAGACAATTCCTGGAAGAACTCAAAGAAGGTTTCGCTGAGAATCAGGTTGCCCTGAGGAGGTCCGGTGGGTGGGAGATCGGGGTTAGCCAGCGTGTCATCATAGGTCAGTACAAAACTGACGCGATCGGGATCAGTAAATTCAACCGTGCAGGTTTGGGGATCTGGATCTTCGACTGCTGCGGTTTGTAGGGCAAAATCTTCAGACGAGAAAGCCACAAACGAGGTTCTAGGAGCAACTCGACGACGGTTCACCCGTGCTGGACGCACCCGCACAATGTAGCTATCGAGGTCAACAAAAGCTTCCGTTGTCGCGTCAAACACCAGATCTGTCTCGTCACCACTCTCGCTGTCAGACAAAGTGAGTCTTAAATCACTGAGAGCGTAGGTGCCGCGTCCAGGCTGGCTGTTTAGGTCGGGTGTATTAGTGAAGAAAGAGTAAGAGCCAGTAAAACTGTCACCATTGAAGGATTCAAAGTTATTGAGCAAATCTTCCCCAAGCGTTCCTGAAAACTCAAAGGTTTGCTCGGTGGGTGCAGGAAGTAGCGTTGCGTCTGTGTCAAGCGTCCAGCTTAAGATATCGTGATTGTTAGATTCAAACCCGGTCGATGCACTAAAGCCAAAGTAAGCTTGTGAGCCCACCAACTCAAACAAATCAATCGTGGGACTTAACTCTCCCAGGGTGGTTTCACCATTGGTGATGGTTATATCTAGACGGTTAGTTGAGCCATCGTAGTTGATATTGGCTGTAAAGATGCCGTCTTGATCTAGATCAAATACGCCCGCAAGGTTAACCAGTTGCAGTGATGTAACTGAACCGTTGGTGTTTACGCCAATGTGGTCATTGGAAAATAAGCCAAACCTGCCTGGATCACCAAATTCAGGATTTAAGAAGGTATCAAACTCGACGGCTAGACTGGGCGAAATCCCGTTGTAGCCGAGTCCAGAACCCGCTCCACCAATAGCTTTGTTACCTAGCGGATCGTTTTGAATCATGAAGGTAAGGCCATCTCCACCAAACCCGTCTCCTGTCAGCCAGAAGTCAAAGCGAGTTGAAAAGGAGGTATCGGCTGTGATGCTGAACGGGTTGGCGATAAAGGCGCTGCCAGCCTGACTTGAGGTATCAGCGGTCAGCCGCAGAATGTTATCTGTCTGAATAGCACTGCCGTTGAGCGTCAGGCTAGAGGTGTCGGAAAAGTCGCTAAAGTCAAAGGTAACCGCCTCAGCGGCTGTAGGGATTGCAACAAGTCCTACAGCCGTACCCGTTGTGGCGATCGCCACTTTAACCATGTCACGTTTTCTCACTGTAAGGCTCCTTTATCGTGATAGTGAGGAGATGAACTGCGGATGAGTAGACGCATACTGATCCGATGCCATCTGCCGAATGAGGCGATCGCTCTGTAGGTATTAAGCAGCGCTATCGGTTAACGCTTTGAGCCGAAAGTAGTTTCTCGTAGGGGTTTTATGTTTTGCTGGGTGAGCGAAGGGAGGGGCGATCGCCTACCAGCCATGAAAAACTGAAGCGGTAAATGCAGAAATCCACTACTACAGCAATCCTAAATAGGTTGTGCAGGTGCGCCTCTTGCGACGCAACCGCTCTACAACTGGTTTAGGGCTGACTATAAGTACTGATTCATATACTGTATTTCTATGATATTTCTACACAGCATTCCAGTATTAATACTGAGCTTCAGCGAAAGACCACAATGAAGCTCTTTTTCTTAAAGCTTGCGTAAACTGGTGATCCAGCCATCGCCTCATTCAGGGCAAAAAGAAAAAGAAGCAGATCTGCGGCTTCTTCAAGAAGTCGCAGATCTTACTCCCTTAGGCTGAATGTCTCTAACTTACTCTCTTTCTGGTTGAAGATTAGTTGCTAAAAGGTCAATGCCATTCAGATTAAGTCATTCATCCTGACTTGCCGCTTGACTCGGTAGTGGTCATAAGCTGCACAAATCCATGCCCCGACTAGCATAAATACATTCTTGTCCCAGTTGCCTTGATTGTTGGGGAGTAACCCACCTGGACCAATTAGTCCAAACGCCAGGATAAAACTGAAGAGCATGAGCATGATGAGGATGCCAGCCCATCGAACCCAGCGGTTTATGACAAATGCGGCTCCTGCAATCATTTCAACTGCGGGCAGCAAATAGGCATAGGGTAGAGCCAGGAAAGCAGGTAAAGGACCCACTCCTTGAAACCCCCAGCCCCACAGGGCTAGTTTGCTTTGCGTTACGGTTTCAAAGAAACCGCCGGGAGCGTAAAAGTAAATGTAATTAGCGATTCCTGAAAGGATAAAGAAAATCCCCAAGAGAACACGCATAGTGGCGATCGCCATAATCACCATACTGCGCTCGTTCTTTAGTCCGACTCTTTGATCATAAGCATCCTGAAGCATTTGGAAATCTCCTAAAGTGACTACCAGTCTAGAAACCAGTTTTTGATGAGTAGAAACATTACTGATTTTGCTGAATTTGATCTAGCAAAACAGGTAAGCCTGTGGGCTGTAGCATTTGGTTAAAAAGACTGGGCTGAATCGTCCGCCAAAACAGCGCACCGCTGCTAAACACTACCAGGACAGCCGCAATATCTCCCAGCCGTTGCACCAGGTAAGAAGAGGGTTGGTTTGACAGGTTAGGGTGGCTGTGGCGACTAAACACCTCGTCAGTGAGCCAATCTACAGTTGCCTTAAAGTTGTGAACAGGGGTTGGCAAAAGCTCTAAATAAGTGCCGTGACGAATCAAATGTCCCGATCGCCCAGAGATGATAAAGCGATCGAATAAATTAGCCGCCGCTTCACCCAATCCTAATTTCATCAAAGTTCCTCTCAGGGTGACTTTGACAGGCTTAAGCGGTGCATCCTGCACCATTGCCATGATGTTGTAAGCGATTGTAGCTCCCTGCTGGTAAGCAACTTGTGCAGTTGCGGGTAACATCATGGCTAGCGTAGCGTTGTCGCCGCCTACAAATACTTCTGGAAAATCGGGGAGCTGCATGGTGGGTGTAATTTGCAAGCGACCAGAGCGATCGCGCAAACGATCGGGAATATCTAACTCCTTCAGTAAAGGATTCACGGCAGTTCCAGCCGTCCAGATGATTGTGGCCGCAGCAATAGTTTTCTGGTGTTCTTGCTGCTTGTACTGCAAACACTCTGGATGAATAGCGCTGACAGTTGCCTCAGTTACAAGCTTCACAGGAATTGTGCGCTGCTGCAATGCCTTCTCAGCCACTTGTCGCAGGTGACTATTGATATCTCCTTTGAGAATTTCCTTGCTGCGGTTGAGGATAAAAATCTGAATTTCCTCAGGACTGCCACTGAGTTTGTGATACCACTGGGGCAACAAGTCTGCTAAGGTCGCAGCCATTTCTACACCGGATGGACCTGCCCCGGCGATCGCCACTGTTAACAGGGTACGACGACGCTCCAGATCATCAGTTTGACTCGCTTGCTGAAGACACGCTCGCAAATGTCGCCCCAACGATAAAGCATCCTCACCTGTGCGAAACGCAAAGGTATATTCTTCGGCTCCAGGAATGCCAAAGTAGTTGGTGGTGCTTCCTAATGCCAGCACCAGATGACCGTAACTATAGTGCAATCCAGAAGCTAACTTAACCTGTCGTTGATGCAGATCAATGCCTTGAACTGTATCTTGCACAAATGTAATGCTGTCACAATCTAGCAGTTCTTCGTAACGGGGTTGAACCTGACTATCAGCCATTTCACCGCTCAACAACTCGTAGAGAAGCGGCTTGAACACAAATCGATCGGACTGTTCAATCAAGATGATTGGGCGAGAGTGGCGGTGATGGCAAAGGTGTAATGCCGTCAGCAATCCGGTGAAACCACCCCCTAAAATCACAGTTGGACTTGACGAATTCATGATATCCACATCTGGCTAAGTAACTCGCACAGGTTAGTAAAAGGATAAGAAGTAGGCTGGGTGGAACAAATACATAACTCAACGCGGCTACCGTGTACCCACAAGCTCTACTCCAACTTCAAAATCCTGCATTTTGCCCCCCAACCCCCCAAGATGGGGGACTTCCGAGCCGTGTGGCAGGGATTTCCAGTGGTTCAAAGTCCCCCATTCTGGTGGACTTAGGGGGCTGAGAGGACTTGTGTGTACACCGTAGTACATCTACTGAATGCTAGCGCTGCTTGAACCTCCCAGGACGGCGTAACCCATCGTTGCGTTAGCCATGCGACACCAGATTGATACTGATTTGAACTCTGATAAATCGACTGAATCTGGAATGGGATAACGTTGTTCACCCGTAACGCTTTGCAGTGCCCCCAAGTTTACAAAGCTGCCGAAATCAGTGTAGCTACCGGGTGGAACTTCAGATGTTTCTAGCACAACGTGTAAATCAGGAGCCATATCAGTCGTGCTGAAGGCAGAATCTAGCACTACATACCGCTGTCCGTCTTCTTCAATGATTTGAGCAGTTCCTGTGGTGGGAGCCTCCGCTGCAACAAAAGTTCCGGCAAGGGCAATGACAGACTCACTTTGAGCAACTAAGCTCTCAGTTGCAGTAACCGATCCGAGAGTTTCATGGACAGGATTAGCAATAGCAGCAGCAATTGAAAGCGCTGAAGCCAAAACTGAAACCATGCCAATCACAATTGAATGACGCTTAATTGACTTGAGCTTCATGCTAGAAACCTCTCTTAGTTAGAATATTGCTGGAATAAACTACCGTTTAGGCGATCGCACTAACCGATGAATGGATGGCAAAAATGAGGGTTGCCTGAGTTAGCCTTGAGAATTCTCAGAAAGGAGCGTCAAATACAGGAAGCTTTTATCTTTCCTTGCGGATACAAGCAGCCTTGAGGTAACGCAAAACTCACAAGACTTGAACGAAGTATCTGTGCTGGAGTCAGTTTTGTGGAAAAAGATGGTATTGAAGTTAAGAGAAAACTTATGTTTAATATATCGATCTGGCGTGTAGCATCGTACTAAATTGCTTTCCAGGAGAAGCTGTAGGCTAGGTTGAGGTACGAAACCTAACGTAAATACCTATGAGTGTCGGGTTCGCTATGCTCAATCCAGCTCAGCCTGCTGAGGGCGATCGCACCTCTGAGTGAGGATAACATCACTTAAAACTACGTGAACGTCGCTTAGAACTGCGTTATCGTACTTTCAAGTGAGGAACACGTTGCTTAGAACTGCGCGAACGTTACTTAGAACTGCGCGAACGTTACTTAGAACTGCATGAACGTCACTTAGAACTGCGTGAACGTCACTTAGAACTGCGTGAACGTACTTTCAAGTGAGGATCACGTTGCTTAGAACTGCGCGATCGCACTTCTAGGTGAGAATAACATTATTTAAAAACTACGCAAATAAGTTTACCCTTAAAGTTTTCCTTATCTTCAAGTGCAAGATAGACCTGAGCAATAGGAATATTTGACAGAATTCTGGGAAGCTCTGGGTAAATCGATGACTGTAGAACCTCGCCGTTCCATCTCTATTCTGCGTCGCTGGAGAATGTCATCTCCTCACTTTGCAACCCTGCTAATGTTAGGGATTGTTGCTTTGTCAGGCATCATTACGGCTGCTTGGTTTGCTGGAGAGGGCACGATTAGTACCCTTTTTCAACGATTGGATCAGCTTCAGGCAAGCTCACCGATGTGGATTGAAGCGCCAATGATGGTTGGAAGCTATCTGCTGTTTTGGACGGTAGCACTGATGCTCGTCGTGATTGCAATCACAAAAATATCTCCACGACCGCGTACCTGGTCGAGAACGATAGTCGTGGGCATTCTGTTAATTCTGGCTATACGTTATTTGCTGTGGCGATCGCTCTCCACCCTCAACCTCAGCACTCCCCTGAACGGAGTGTTTAGCATTGGATTATTTTTAATGGAGTTACTGTTGCTGAGTGGCGGCATTATTCAACTCATGTTGCTATTGCGAACTCACGATCGCCGTCCCGAAGCCGATCGCCTCTCACAAGCAGTCATTCACAAAACCTATCTGCCCACCATTGACATTCTGATTCCCACCTATAACGAACCTAACTTTATCTTGCGCCGCACTGTGATCGGCTGTCAGGCGTTGGACTATGAGAAAAAAACAATTTATTTGCTTGATGACACTCGAAGACCAGAAGTGCAGGCATTAGCAGAAGAGTTGGGCTGTAAATATCGGACGCGCTCTGACAATCGCCATGCCAAAGCCGGGAACTTGAACGATGCGATCGCCCACATCAGCGGCGAACTCATGGTTATCTTTGACGCTGACTTTGTGCCGACTCGAAACTTCCTGACCCGCACAGTTGGCTTCTTTCAAGACCCACAGGTGGCGTTAGTGCAAACCCCTCAAACCTTCTACAATCCTGACCCGATCGCCCGCAACCTGGGTTTGGAAAATACACTGACACCCGATGAAGAAGTATTCTATCGACAGATTCAGCCGATTCGCGATGGTGTTGGGGGAGTGATTTGTGCGGGAACATCATTTGTCGTGCGACGCTCGGCATTGACCGCAACCGGGTGCTTTGTCACCGAATCTCTAAGTGAAGACTATTTCACTGGAATTCGACTGGCGGCAAATGGCTATCGAGTGCTTTACCTGAATGAAAAGTTAAGTGCAGGGCTAGCGGCTGAGAATATTGCGGTTCAGGCACTTCAGCGGACACGCTGGGCCCAGGGAACCTTGCAAGCCTTCTTCATTCAGTTCAACCCACTCACCGTTCCAGGGTTAGGGCCACTGCAACGGCTAGCGCACCTGGAAGGCTTGCTGCACTGGTTTACCAGCCCGGCCCGGGTAGGACTATTGTTTATCCCTCTCGCTTACGCTTTTCTAGGCGTGATTCCGATTCGGGCAACAGGCGCAGAGGTGCTGTATTTCTTCATTCCCTTCTACCTGGTGCAGCTTAGCGCATTCTCCTGGCTCAACTCACGTTCACGCTCTGCGGTGCTATCGGATGTTTACTCACTGGTGTTAGCCTTTCCGCTAGCAGTCACTGTGGTTAAAGTCATGCTTAATCCTTTTGGTAAAGGCTTTAAGGTGACTCCCAAAGGAGGGGTGAGCGATCGCTTCTCCTTTAACTGGCAGCTAGCCTTTCCGCTAATTGCCATGTTTGTTGTGACAGCAATCAGCCTGTGGACCAACCTGGGCACTTACCTACTCATGGGAAACTGGCAGCCCAGTATGCCCCTGGAAGTGGCAGAACAGTTAAAGGGCGTCGGTCTAGGCTGGGTTTGGAGTGCCTACAACTTGTTGATGTTGAGTATTGCTCTGCTAATTTTAGTGGATGTGCCCCGCACCAGTCCCTATGAATGGTATAACTTGCGTCGCACTGCACGAGTTCAGGTCGGTGAGCAAACTTTTTGGGGATTCACCACTGCGATTTCAGAAATAGGTTTAGAAGTTACCCTGACTCAAACTCACTTTTTAGAAATGGGCGAAGTGAGAACGCTTCCAGTTCAAATAACGCTGATGGAGGAAGAACTCACTTTTTCAGGACAGATCTCGCAGATTGATTTAGGTGGTGAATACCCGCTTGCAAAAGTTTTGTTTGCCCCCCTTAACTTACCTCAGCAACGGAGCCTGGTGGAACTGCTGTATTGCCGTCCAGGACAGTGGAAGAATCGCTGCTCTCCCGGAGAGTTGGAATCTTTGGGATTGCTGCTTAAAATCCTACTTAAACCGCGATTCTTGTTTGACCGTCAGGCAAACGTTAGGGCGATCGCCGTTTCCCACCATTGATGTGAGTTTAAAGACTATGGAAACCGCAGATGTAATTGTGATTGGCAGTGGTCAGGGTGGCATTCCACTCGCGGCCGACTTTGCTAAGGAAGGGCGAAAGGTGGTCTTGTTTGAACGGGATGCGCTGGGTGGAAGCTGTGTTAACTATGGCTGCACCCCTTCTAAAGCATTTCTGGCGGCTGCCCATGCCGCAGGTCGGGCCCGTGCCGCCAAAAAACTGGGGGTTCACGCTCAGGTTGAAGTTGACTTTGCGGCAGTGATGGAGCGGGTTCGAGAAATTCGTCACCAGTTCAATCAGGGATCAAAACGCCGCCTGGAAAGTGCAGGGGTCAAAGTCATTTGTGCGGAAGCTGCTTTTGCTGATTATCACACGGTTAAAGGCGGTGATGTCACCGTTGAAGCACCCATCGTCGTGATTAACACAGGCACCTCATCGTCAATTCCCAATATTCCTGGTTTAGCTGACACGCCTTACCTCACAAATCGTAACTTCTTTGACTTAAAAGAACTGCCGCCCCGTCTACTGGTAATTGGCGGCGGCTATATTGGGCTGGAGCTAGGGCAAGGATTAGCGCGTTTGGGCAGTGAGACGCATCTGATTGTCAGGGGCGATCGCCTCCTAGCCCAAGAGGAAGCTGATGTCAGCACCACACTAGCCGACGCATTTCGGCAGGATGGCATCTCCCTTCACTTCAATGTCAATACCCAAAAAGTGAGTCACGCAGATGGTGTCTTTACCCTCACTTTAGACAATGGTGAAACCCTGCAAGGGGAAGCCTTACTAGTTGTAATTGGACGCAAGCCCAACACCAGTGCTTTGAATGTAGCCGCAGCCGACCTGGAACTGGATTCTCAGGGCTATGTCAAAGTTGATGACCAGTTTAATACCTCCAGCCCTGGCGTGTATGCGATCGGGGATGTGTCCAGACAGCCTGCATTCACTCATGTTTCCTGGGAAGACTACCGCCGCCTGAAAGCGATTTTGTGCGGAGATCAGCGCAGCCGAAGCGATCGCGTTTTAGGATACGCCGTTTACACCGAGCCACAGGTCGGGCGCGTCGGCATGACCCTGGAACAGGCTCAGCAGCAGGGCATTAACGCTGAAGCGGTGACGATGCCAATGGCTCACATCGCCCGCGCCATCGAGTGGGGACACGACCTCGGCTTTTACCGCATGGTGATAGACCGCGACACCAACCAAATTTTGGGAGCAACATTAGTCGGTTACGAAACAGCCGAACTCGTCCACGTCTTTTTGTCCTTAATCGAAGCCAAAGCCACCTGGCAATTGCTAGAGCAATCGGTTCACATTCACCCCACCTATGGAGAGGCGCTGCCCAGTTTGGCTCGGCTGCTGATTGGGGATGATATGCCTTCCTGTCCCAATATGTGATGAAGTTTTCACCCCTTTAAACTCATTCCACTCAAGAGGTTCCAACCCATGAAACTTATTCCACTAACTATTCTTGCTAGCCTTCTGATTTTCTCTGTGGGCTGTACGCAGGAGTCTGCCCAGCAGCCTGAAAGTGAGACTGCTAACCCATCTTCCGAGGCTGAAGTTACGGCTGAACCTGAGGCTGAACCTGAGGCTGAGGCTGAACCAGCACCAGCAGTGACTACAAAATCTGGCACCTTTGTCCCCGGAGAAGCTCCAACCTCAGGCATGGCAACGATCGTAACTGAAAATGGAGAGAGTTATCTAGAGCTAGATGAGTCCTTTCAAACCAGCGACCAGGGTCCAGACCTGTTTGTGATTTTGCACCGTTCGGACGATGTGCTGGCCACAACTGAGCCACCCGCTTATCCTTTGCAGGAGGGAGATTATGTGATTTTAGGACCCCTTGAGGAGTTCACTGGTGCTCAGCGCTATCAGATTCCTGAAGACGTGAATTTGGACGATTATCAATCGGCTGCAATCTGGTGTCGTCAGTTTAACGCTACATTCGGAGTCGCCAAGTTTGAAGGTTAGCGCCTGGTAGGGGTGAACGGTCGTTTGCCCCCACCAGGGAAAAACCCGTTCTCCTCCCCATGTGTAATCTGGACTTTTCGGGAAAACCAGAAACAAGGACAAAAAACTCACTTCCTTAACAAAGTGACTTGATGAACTTCATAGCAGATTGCTCGATGAGACATCCGAATTTCTAACCCAATAAGAAATATGCCAACTAGCAAAACACCTGTGCCGATCAGGAATAAGAGCAGCGCTATGCTGCCAATGATTCCTGCGCTGAGCGCAACGGATAGGGCGATCGCAAACATCGTAAAGATGAAAATGGCGATCGCACCCATAGCCAACAATGCCGACCTTTGAATCAGCCGATGACGCAGAGTGAGGAGGGGCAACTGGCGATCGATTGCCTGTAGTCGTTCTAAATTAAACATATCTTCTTTGCCCGATCGCAACAGTTCAAACCGTTCATGAGAGAGCGATCGAATCCGCTGACCAAGGCTGGCATACCGTGCCAAAACCCCGTTCTGAAACAGCATACAGGCTGTAATTAACACGACTGGAGCAATGATTAGTTGAATCGTTTGAGCAATATCCGCAGCACTCATCATGTCCGTCTACCTTCTGCTTAAAGAATTGGAAGAATTTGCCAGACTAAGTTTGAGTCAAAGACCGTAAAGATTATCTCTATCGTAGGTGAATCAGCAGCTTTATTGAAATAGTTTAGAAGTAATTTTGGAGTAAGTATGAAACTGGAAGGAAAAGTCGCGCTGGTTACGGGTAGCAGTCAGGGAATTGGGCAGGCGATCGCCATTCGTCTGGACCAGGAGGGCGCAAGTGTTGTGATTAACTACCGTTCTCACCCGGAAGGAGCGGAAGAAACCCTTTCAAAGGTAAGAGCAGCGGGCGGTCTGTGCCATATGGTTGATGGTTTTACCGTGCAGGCAGATACGGGAATGGTGACTGATGTACAGCGGATGATTGCAGATAGCATTACTCACTTCGGCAAACTAGACATTCTGGTAAACAATGCTGGAATCGAGAAGAATGCTGACTTTTGGGACGTAACCGAGGCAGACTATGATGCCGTGATGGATGTAAACCTGAAAGGCGTATTTTTCGCCACGCAAGCTCTTGTTAAGCATCTGTTGAAAGCGAAACAGCCCGGTAAAGTGATCAACATTAGTTCAGTGCATGAGGAATTACCTTTTCCTCACTTTGCAGCCTACTGCGCCAGTAAAGGTGGCTTGAAAATGCTGACCCGCAACCTCTCGGTGGAGCTAGCGCCCTTTGGGATCACGATTAATAATGTGGCTCCAGGGGCGATCGAAACACCAATTAACACTAAACTGTTAAACGATCCCGAAAAATTGGGCGCACTGTTGCAAAACATTCCTTTGGGACGGTTAGGCAAACCCAGAGATGTTGCCTCAATCGTCGCTTTTTTGGCATCGGCTGAATCTGACTATGTGACGGGCACCACTTTCTTTGTCGATGGTGGACTGTTGTGGAATTACCAGGAGCAATAGCAACTATGACTCCAGAAGAGGTTCGGTTACAGCAAGATCGAGAGCGCACTGCCTACTGGAAACGCTGGGGGCCATATCTCAGCGATCGCCAGTGGGGAACAGTGCGAGAAGATTATAGCCCTCATGGTGCAGCCTGGGATTACTTTTCGCATGAACAGTCGCGATCGCGCACCTATCGCTGGGGCGAAGACGGCATTGCAGGCATTTCAGATAGCCGTCAGCGGTTATGTTTTGCGATCGCCCTGTGGAATGGCAATGACCCCATCCTAAAAGAGCGGCTGTTTGGCTTAACTGGTCCAGAAGGTAATCACGGTGAGGATGTCAAGGAGTATTACTTTTACCTCGACAACACTCCCACTCATTCTTACATGAAATGCCTGTATAAATATCCACAGCAGGCATTTCCCTATGCCCAACTGGTGGAAGAAAACCGCAGCAGGAGTAAACTTGAACCAGAGTTTGAGCTACTTGATACCGGAATTTTTGCTGAAAATCGCTACTTTGATGTGTTCGTAGAATACGCCAAAGCCTCACCTGAAGATATCCTGATTCAGGTGACGATCGCCAACAGAGGCTCAGAAACTCACGCACTACATCTGCTGCCGACGCTCTGGTTTCGCAATACCTGGGACTGGAATCCGGAGAGTGAGAAACCGTTCATTAAGGTAGCAGATGAGAAATTGAGCCTGGTTGAAGCGGCTCATCCAACGCTGGGAAACCGCTGGCTTTACTGTGAAAATGGGGCAGATCTACTCTTTACAGACAATGAGACAAATTACGAGCGGCTGTTTGGCGTTAAGAATCGCTCTACTTATGTGAAAGATGGCATCAACGATTATGTGGTGCAGGGAAAAGAGACGGTGAATGGCGATCGCATCGGCACAAAATTTGCGGCTCACTATCAGCTATCCATTGCGCCGGGAGAAACAAGCATCATTCGCCTGCGTCTGAGCGATGTCTCAACCGTTGCTGAACCATTTGGCGCAGAATTTACTCACCTCTTTCAAACGCGCAAACAGGAAGCCGATGAGTTTTATCAGCGAATTTGTCCTTTCCCCTTATCCGAAGATGAGCGCAACATCCAGCGGCAGGCGTTTGCGGGCTTACTGTGGAGTAAACAATACTATCACTATGTCGTGCAGGACTGGCTGAATGGTGATTCTGGGCAACCATCACCGCCAACCGAACGCAAAGCAGGACGCAACCGTGAATGGAGTCACTTATTTAGCGAAGACATTCTCTCTATGCCCGATAAGTGGGAGTATCCCTGGTTTGCTGCCTGGGATTTGGCGTTTCACCTGATTCCATTAGTCATCATTGATCCCGACTTTGCCAAACTGCAACTCGATCGCCTCACTCGTGAATGGTATATGCAGCCCAACGGACAGCTACCTGCCTACGAATGGGCATTTGGCGATGTGAATCCACCCGTGCAGGCATGGGCAGCACTGCGCGTTTATCAGCTTGAGCAAAAAACTTATGGACGCAGCGATCGCCAGTTTCTTCAGCGGGTGTTTCATAAACTGCTGCTTAACTTTACTTGGTGGGTCAACCGCAAGGATATGGAGGGCAAAAATGTCTTTCAGGGTGGCTTCCTGGGGCTGGATAACATTGGCGTGTTTGACCGCAGCAAGGAGCTACCCACAGGCGGCTATCTTAACCAGGCAGATGGCACTAGCTGGATGGGAATGTATTGCTTAAATATGTTGGCGATCGCCCTGGAGTTGGCAAAAGAAGACAATTCCTACGAAGACATTGCCAGTAAATTTTTTGAACACTTTCTCTATATTGCCGATGCGATCGATGGCATTGGTGATGCCGATATCTCACTCTGGGATGCCGAAGATGGGTTTTACTACGATGCGTTGAGAATGCCCGATAGTCGTCAACTGCTGCTGAAGGTGCGATCGATGGTGGGGCTAATTCCCCTTTATGCCGTCACGGTTCTGGAGTTAGAAACATTGGAACAGTTTCCAGGTTTCAAGAAGCGAATGCACTGGTTTATCCAGAATCGCCCAGACTTGAAAAACAATGTTGCCTGCATGGAAACTCCAGGAATGGGAGCCAGACGGCTATTGTCAATTGTGTATGGTGCAAAACTGCGGCGAATTTTGCAGCGAATGCTAGATGAAAGTGAGTTTTTCAGCCCTCATGGAATTCGAGCGATTTCCAAACAACATCAGGAAAATCCCTACATATTAGAATGTCCTGGGGCTAAATATTACGTCCACTATGAACCCGCTGAATCTACGACAGGTTTATTTGGTGGCAATTCTAACTGGCGTGGCCCAATCTGGTTTCCGGTCAATTACCTGATTATTGAATCGCTCTGGCAGTTTTACCAGTATTTTGGTGATGAGTTTAAGGTGGAATGTCCAACAGGCTCTGGGCAGGAAATGACGCTCAAGCAAGTAGCGATCGCCCTTTCTCACCGCTTAGTTGCCCTATTTGAGCAAAATGAGTCCGGTCGTCGTCCCATCTACGGAGACATAGAGGCGTTTCAATCCGATCCGCACTGGCGTAACCATATCCTGTTTCATGAATATTTTCACGGAGACAACGGTGCAGGCTTAGGAGCTAGCCACCAAACCGGATGGACAGGATTAGTTGCCGCGATGATTCTCCAAAATGCTGAGTGTCGGGCACAGGGAGGCTAAGGTGAATACGCTAAAGCAGCATTGGCCCGAATACCTAATGGAAGCGGCACTACTGGGTTTGTTTATGGTCTCTGCGGGAGTATTTACCGTCATCTTTGAATATCCCAACTCACCCTTTCATCAGGCGATCGCCAATGCTGACCTGCGCCGGTTTCTAATTGGCGTAGCAATGGGGATGACAGCGATCGCCCTGATCTATTCCCCCTGGGGCAAACAATCCGGCGCACACATGAACCCCGCAGTCACACTCACCTTTTACCGACTTGGCAAAGTAAAACGACAGGATACCGCACTTTACATTCTGTTTCAGTGTTTGGGCGGATTACTGGGGGTTTATCTGGTTGCCCTAATCCTAAGAGATGGATTCACTCAGCCGCCTGTTAATTACATTGTCACCGTACCAGGAGCGCTAGGCTGGGTTGGTGCGGCGTTAGGTGAGTTGGCGATCGCCTTCCTCATGATGTTCACCATCCTACTCACCAGTAACCACAAAAAACTCAGTCGCTATACAGGCATCTTCGCAGGCTGCCTGGTCATGCTCTACGTCTTCCTGGAAGCTCCCCTCTCCGGGTTTAGCATGAACCCCGCTCGCAGCTTTGCCTCTGCCTTTCCCGCTCAGATTTGGACGGCCTTTCCACTTTATGTATTCGTCCCGCTGATTGGGATGTTTTTCGCTGCTGAACTGTATCAATCTTTGTTTGGTCAACGTGCGGTCAAATGCGCCAAACTCAATCACCATACTCACAGACGCTGTATCTTTCGCTGTAACTATAAGCAAGAGGGCGAAGTTGAATTGAGCGATCGCCTCTCTATTCCTGATAATCGATAACCATATTTATCTCATTACCAAGCTTATCTCGTTACCAAGCTCCAGCTTGGTAATGCCAACTCAGAAGCTCCAGCTTCTAAAAACAGTCAGGAAGCCAGAGCTTCCCCAAAAGGGTTCCCAAGCTGGAGCTTGGGAACCAGAGACACTCAAAACTCAAAATCCCCATGACTAACACTCACTACGACATTATCATCATTGGCACAGGTGCGGGCGGCGGCACATTAGCTCATCGGTTAGCTTCTACAGGCAAGAAGATTTTGATTTTAGAACGGGGGAGTTTCTTGCCGCGTGAGAAAGCCAATTGGAATGCTAAAGAGGTTTATCAAAAAGAGCGCTACCACACAAGTGAAATGTGGTACAACCTTGAGGGAAAATCTTTTCGTCCAGGAGTAGGATATTGGGTTGGCGGCAATACCAAAGTTTACGGCGCAGCCCTTCTACGAATGCGAGAACAAGACTTTGATGTAGTGACTCACCATGAAGGATTTTCTCCCACCTGGCCACTTAAATATCAGGACTTTGAACCATACTACACAGCAGCAGAAAAACTCTACAGCGTACATGGCTTACAGGGTGAAGACCCAACCGAGCCACCCATGAGTGAGGGCTATCCGCATCCACCTGTGAGTCATGAGCCTCGAATGCAGGAAATGAGTGACGGCTTTCAACATCAGGGCTTACGCCCCTTTCATCTGCCCCTAGGAATTAAACTAGATGAAACCAATCCTACATTCAGTCCTTGCATCCGATGTGATACCTGTGATGGGTTTCCCTGTCTGGTTCATGCCAAAGCCGATGCCGATGTTGATGCGGTGCGCCCAGCCCAGCAATACACGAATGTGACTTTAATCACTCAAGCTAAAGCGGTGCGGCTCCACACCAGTCCATCGGGACGAGAAGTGAATGGCGTAGAGGCAGAAATTGAGGGCAATTTACAGCTTTTTAGCAGCAACGTTGTAGTGGTTTCCTGTGGTGCGATCAACTCAGCGCTCCTACTTCTTCGCTCTGCAAACGACCAGCATCCTAACGGTTTAGCAAATCGCTCAAACCAGGTCGGACGCAACTTTATGAAGCATCTGGCAACGGCAATTTTGGCGCTCAGTTCCAAAACAAATCCTGCTGTTTACCAAAAAACGATCGCCATTAATGATTTCTATTGGGGTGAACTAGATTTCCCTTATCCAATGGGGCAAATTCAGAACACAGGTAATGTGTTAGGCGATATGATTCCGGCTGAAACTCCTCCTGCACTGATGCCTCTGGTCAATCTGGTTCCAGGGTTTGGGCTAGAGCGAATTGCCAGCCACTCAACAGGCTGGTGGCTTCAGTCTGAAGATTTACC
>JAAUQZ010000093.1 GCA_012033355.1 Leptolyngbyaceae cyanobacterium RM1_406_9
CCATATCCTTTTCATGCAGATGGTTCTCAATCCACACCTCTCCGAACCCGCATTGCTATTCAGGAACAAATAACAGGAATCCCAAAACCAGATCTATGGGAACCCGTTTGGCATTGGCTATTATCCCGGAATCCAGAGACCGTAATTGAAGAGTCTTGCATAGTTTTTAGAGCAGCAGAGGCTTGGCTGAATTGGAGTGTATATACTAAGGGGTTTCCGCTCTGGTCTGAGGTTGCGGAATTTACGCTGGATGTAGCACAGAGGGTGTTGCTGCCTGATCCCGATCCAGAAGCGCGAATTATCAACGGCAGTGAGCTTGCTGAACTTATCAAGCTTAGACAGCAAGGTATACTGCCGGAACCTGAGCCGATTAGGAGAAGAAGCTACTATTTAGGCGATTTTGAGTCAAACGCTTTTTCTTGCATAGTTTTTGCTCTCAGAATTATTCCTGAACGTTCGACTTGGTTTTTACGAGTGTTAGTAGGTCGAGAAATTGTTCCAACGAATAAACTAGAACCAACTAGAACTTCCCGTTTTCTAACTAGACCTGGTGTAGGGGTACTTGAGCCTCCACATCCACAAGGTCCGCTAGGAGAGGTAAATCACGAATTCCGAAAGTTTATGCTTAATCGGAATGGTTTGTTCCTGAACGCAGTCATGCTTACATCTCCTCAACTTGGAGTCGAATTGTTTCTTGGATTAACAATTCAACCACCACTCTACCGATATGAGAGCGATCCAGATTCTGATTGGCGTGATCAAGATCTGGGTACAGAAGGATCGGATGATATTGATGTTTGTACTTTTAAATTTCTTCTGCTCCTCTCCTTGCTGGAAATCAACGAAGAAGTTGCAATTTGCATCGTTAACACTCTTTGTCAAATAGCAACACATCGTAATTATGAGATTTGTGAAAATCTTGATCAAAGGAGAACTCAATCGGAAGAGAACTCTGAGGTAAGTAATCTACTAGATTCTCTTAGGGCTGATACTCACGAACTGACTCTAATTATCAATGGCACTAATAAAAAGTTTCAAGGTGAGCGAAAAACTCTTTATTGGCATCGAAATTGCCCATTATCGCCCAAAATTATTAATTGTCTTCTAATGACGTTAGAAGGATGGATTTATAGCCGTCCCACTAAATCTAAGCTAGAACGCTCTGTCTCCGTCATCTTAAACCAGAGCGATACAGTTGCAATGCTAGGTGTGTTAGTGACACTAGCAAAATGTGACTTTAGCCTTTTGAGTGGAGCACTACTACCGCTTGTTTCATCCTTGCAATTACTTATATGGCTGGAATTTGAGAAAACTGATCAAGGTCAGAATTATGGATTTGATGACATTGGGGCACGAAAGCTTTCAAGAGAAGACAGGCAGGAGCTTCTAGAGTTTAATCAACTGTCCTATCGTAGGATTGATCTGCAAAAGTAATTCTTAACTTATGGGTTAATAAAGTTATCCCATTAGTAGTACAGTCTCAAATTATAGAGAATTGGGATACACACCAGATTCCCTCAGTTCCACGGGTAGGTTTTAGTAGAGCTACAAGAATTCGAGCATGGTTTGAGCTAAGCAACTGGCAACAAGAAGAGAATGCTCAAGGAGAGCAGGAATTTCGCTTCGTTGGTACTTTACCTGAGGATGCTGAGGCTGATGCTAAAGCTGACAGCGCTTTTTTGAATCTTCAGCATCTTCAAATTGCAATGACATGCCGACAGATTATTGACGGGGAACGAGAAAAAACATTGGAGCTACATGATCAGTTAGTAGTTCTTTTAACTAGTGAGGAGAGAATTAATTCTCTTAGAGATAGCCTTGAACCTCAAGCTTTTAGTAACGTTATTTGGGCAGCAATTACAATTCTTCTAGAGCCTCCACTTAAAGCTTTAAGCCAAGAGCTAGAAGCTGACCTGAACTATGTGTCTGAAGCTTCTATCAGCTTTCCTATTTCTTTAAATCATTACACGCGCTGTCAGCTTTATAACTTAGATGACAGTGCCTTTAGATCTCACGTGGCTCCCAAACTGATTACAAGGCTTCAATCGAACAATTCGATTTGCACATTTGCTTTCCGATGCTTAGTTGGAGTACGAAATTGGGATACATCTGCTTTTATAAGGTCTTGGGTTAAAGAGTATGGACTTGAGCATCCACTTACTCAACAACTTGTTAATGTTACTCCGTTTATAGCCCGTATTTTATCACTAACCCATGCAGTTATCTATATCAAGAATATCCAAGAATCCGCTAGATCAGATGGGTCTTATATAGTTCCGCGCCCTGAAGAAATTGACTATGAAGTTAGTAAGCGAGAAGATCTAAAAATTGAAGAAGCCTGGCTTAGTTTGCAAAATGATTTTATGGAGAGTAAGTTACAACAGATAGCTGTAGTTGATACCCTTACATGGATTCCAGAGGTACTAATTCAGCCTGTTCAACAAATGCCTGATTGGGCACAGAAACGCTTTATTCAGCATGCCTTTGATTGGGAATTCTCGACAGCTGCATTGGTCCCTGTACTAGAGATAGGAGCGGAGAGTGAGGAGATTCAAAAATTCATTGGCTCTTTATGTGAGCAATTGATCTTTGCCCTCCTTCATGAACGAGAACGTGTTTATCTAGAATATAAAGCTGATCAAGAAGAGGGCAGACATAGAAATGTGCATACACGTCTCTATCAATCCCAGTCTCAGCTTTTGGATAAAGTAATTCGATCTAAGCATATGAATGTTTTGATTCAGATTGATAAACTCCTTCATGCGCTTAGAACTTTTAATTTGGTAGACTGCATTTTGCTAGAGAGTGTTATTGATGGTTTAAAGTTTGATCTTTCTGGAAGCAATAATTCAATTGAAATTAATGATTCCTTAATAATTCAAATAGGTCTTGCAATTGGGGACTATCTTTTTGAATTTAGAAACCAGTCCGATTCTGAGCTACGAATGCTCGGTAAAGTCAGCGATGTTTGGGAGAGATTAATTGAATTATTATCACGAGAATCAAGATTCCCTGAGGATATAGCTGGTGCAGATCAGTTCCTTGTGCAATTCTTCAATCGGTTTCAAGAAGTTCTATTTCCCCATTGGTGGCTAAGAAGAAAACTTTATCGTGTAGCTATGTTGTCAGCGTATAAACAGTTTCGACGGATTATCTTTAAAGCGGTTGTCAAACACTCAGATCTCCTACCCGATGACAGGAATGATGAGAGTGAGAGCTTGGTTCAATTGCTTGCTGAGCTGTGGGATTCTGACTGCACATGGATTATCAATAGGCAATTGCTGTGCCAAGATTTAAGAACATTGCTTGGTCGCTTGCAGGAAATTGACGCTGTAGGGGCAAGAAGCTTGGCGGATCAAGTGGCTAGTTTTCTATCAAATCCCGGTAGTTGAGCAGATAACTAAGTTAGAAAAACCTGTTTACTGGGCAGCTAGCTTAGAAATGCAAATTTGGTTATGTCGTCTTCTTCGATCGTGAACTAACTGATGAATCCTAGCCAACTGGATACTGGATAAATCGCCGTTCGGCATAGGTAGCTTGAGCGATCGCCTTGTTAGGGTGACATCTACAGCAACCTTAACTTGTGTTCCAGGGCCGCCTATGGCTACCAAAACACCCACCCGACCCAAGCAGCGGCAGAGTACCCAGAAGCGATCCTGGCAAAACCTGACCGATCGCCGCAAACTCCGCCATCTGGAAAATACCCTGGATAAAGCCATCACTAAGGCGCTCCAGGAAGGAGGGATTGACTCTCATGAGGACTTCAAGGCTTCTGTCGAGTCGTTTAGTGAGCGATCCGGCAAGGCTCCCATTACCGTTGAACTTTGTGAAGGTGGTGGCAGTGATGATGAAATTCGGGGCTACCGCTTCTACCTCACCAGCGACCCCAGCCAAAGAACCAGCGGCAAGTATCTGATCAAGAACCTGGAAGGCGTTACAAACAAGGACGAAAACTACTTTACGCCCTCCAATGTTGCTGAGATGTTTGGGTTTGAAGAAGCAGAATTTGATGATCTGGATGCTGATCTGGACGATGCTCTTGATCTCGATAACGACTTTGATGAAGAGCCAGACGAAGATTTAGACACGCTACTAGATGCCGATTTAGATGTTGAGTTGGCTGATCTGGAGGATGCGGAACTTGCTCCATCTAAACATCAAGCCAAAACGTCAACAAAAGCTCAGAGTAGAACTCAATCCAAGGCGCAGGCTCAAGGCAAAGCTGGTAAATCCAATCATCGAGACTTCCGCTACCGAGATCCAATGGAGGAAGCGTCGCGGCTCAGCGCTTCGGCTGCTGTCAATGGACGCGAAACCAATGGAATGAATGTGGCAGGGCTGGCAGGGCAACTGGCAACTCTAGGCATTGTGGTTGGGCAGGGAGTGCTAGAAAACCTGGCAGCTCAGGATGACGAAGAACGAATTGAACGAATTGTCCGAGAACTTCAACGGCAGAATGAGCAGGTTGATCATCTGACCAGCCGTTTGCAAGAGGCAACAACCGGGCGCTCAGCGGTAACGCCATCGGTCGAGCCAGAACCAGTTGTGGGTAAAAATCCTCTAGCAGATGCGGCTACAACAGTGGGGAGTAAGGTAGACACCCTGGGTGTAAAACTAGACCCCACTTACAAAGGGCAACCCCTGGAGATCGATCGGGAAGCCAGCATTAGCAAACAGCTTGACCAGGTTGAGACCTATCTGAAAGGGCAATCCAAACGGCTTGATCGTTTAGAAGTGGCGGTGAGTCGTTTAGAGAAGCAAATTGCAGAACAAACCAATTCTTCAATGGTTGAGCCGGAGGTGGATACAGAAGAAAGTCGGGCTGCGGTACCCGCACAAGCGATCGCAGAGTCCAAAGTGCTGGAACAACTGATGGCGCGACGAGCTGATCCCCAACAAGTTTCTTGTGCAGAATCTTTGGTGGGCTTTGCCAGAGTTGCTAATCAACTCTCGGATGATGCTGAGCAAGAAGGAATTGCGATTTCCAGTAACAAAACTCTGCGGATGGAGGAGCAGGGTGACCAGGTGGCGGTCACGTTAGTGTCGCGGAGCGATCTCGCCCTTAACAACAACCAGGGCAATACCCTTTTTGCAGGCAACCGCACCGATGGGCAGTGGGCGATCGCAGAAGACCATCTCAATTTTGAGGAGAAAGCCGCCATTGCTAAACTTCCTCAGTCCAAGCAGGAATACGCCACCAAAGCCAGTGCCCAGGCATTGATTGCCACCTTCCAGGAACGCTTATCGGAGCGATTCAATGGGGAGGCTGAACCTGTATTTACCTGGACAGATCAGGGCAAAGCCAAGTATGAGTTTGAGGTTGTGACGTTACCGAATGGGACTCAGTTGCTACAAGGGTTTGACCCGAACCACAAGGATGAACAGGTTTTTGATGCCATGTTGGTGCCCGGTCAATCGCCAGACATCCTGCATTGCAGTATTCCCATACGAGAGATGGAGTCAGCCATCAATGAGCAGATACCTGAACAAACGGATGAAAAGCATCTGAATCGCCGTTCTGGTAAAGCGTCTACCAAACAGAACCGCGAAGAATTGCAAGTTTAATTAACAAGCTGGATCAGCATTGATAAAGGAACCGATGATGCAAACCATTAAAACTCCTGTTACTAAGTCTCACTCAACTCAACTACGTCGTCGCTCGACTAAACAATGGGGGTATTTCAGCCTTACTAAACCTGACTTATTGTTCATTGGGATTTGTGTTGCTGTTGTTATTTATTTGTTGATCAAAGAGCCGTTGCTCATAACAATTTTGGGTTGTGCCAGTGTGGTATTTCTCAGCCTCTGGCATTTGATTAAGGCAGTACCCATTCTAGAAAAATACCTGGGTGCCAAAATTCGTTTCTGGCATATTGCCTCACTCATTATTGCAGTCACGGCGCTGCTCAACACCTTCGCGGCACCTGCCCAGGCTATTTTTCTCAGCGGATTAGAACAATTTTTTGTCAATCTGGCTCAGCAAAGTTCACAGGCAGGTGGCGGCACTGCCACGCTGGATGCCAATGTGATCGGGCTAATTTTCAACTTGATTCGAGGGGTGTTTTTATTACTGGTTGCGGCTGCGTCACTCTTTGCTTATAACCAGGCGCAGCAAGGAAATGACTGGCGACCGATCGTAACCCAGGTAGGACTGGCATTTGCGATCGTCATTGCGATTGATGTGGTCACGTTTATCTTCGTAGGAAATGGCACAGGAACTACTGCTGGTGGTTGATTTGGCAAAGTGAATTGGAAAGCTATGGAACGGGATTTCAATCGAGAATTCATCAAAGTCAATCGAATCTTAGGTAAGCAGGCGAGTATTGGTCCGATTCCGGCAGATCAACTGGGTCCCTGGGTTGCCATTGTTATTTTTTGCTATGTCATCACCAATGGATTCCTTAGTTTGGGTCTGGGTTGGTTCTTTGGAGCATCGTTCTGGTTGATTGCAAGTTGGTGGATTCTGACCGGGAATCAACCCCATCAATTTCTCGATCGCTGGCGTAATCCGCCGGGAACGGAGTGGTGTAACGGCAACAATATCTATGTTTCGCCTATCCCAGACCATAGACCAACCTGGATTCGCAAACGTTATGGTGATGCACGGGTCAACATTCGACTGAAACCAGTGCAAGTGCCCAATCAGTATGGAGGCAAAAGTACGTTTATGCCATTCCAGAATGAAGTCAATATCTGCTGTATTGCAGAAATCAAAAAAGATGATCGTGAAGTGGCTGCACTGTTACTAGAGAAAGGTAAATCTCAGTATCAGCTTGTGTTTGGATTTCATGTTGCTGGACTGCACGATGTGCTGTACGACAGTGAGGTGAATGCGTTTGCTCATGCCATTGAAGAAGGGATGAAAGAGTTACCGATCGGTGAACGGATTACCTTCTGCACAGGTTGTTCAAGTGACGATGCAGCGCGACAAGAAGAACTGTCTACTCTGGCAGAGGAATGCCAATTAAAACCTGTTTCCGTGTTGACTCGCAATGAGCAATTACGAGTGCAGCAACTTGCCCAGGGAGGGACGCGGCAGACCTGGAATCAACTTGCTTTTTGTACCTGGACGAGTGATGACGAAGCGGGTACACAACACAAAGATTTGGTTGGCGGACTGATCGAGCGGTTAAGAAAAACGGGTTCCTGGGTAGTCGAGCAGATTACGGGAAATAAGCGGGTTTATCAAGAAGCATTTTTCAAAAAGCTTTTACTACAGGGGTTTCAACAGGGTTTTATTCAATGGGAAGTCTTGCTCAATACTAAAGTGGGGCTGGAGGTAATGCCCTGTAGCGCAGCAGATCTGTGGCAGTGGCTCTGGAGCCGATTCAATCAAGGCGTTGCACCTCCCATCCCGCAGGTCATTACTTTAAAGGAGACAGAAACTGGACTGGAACTGACCGAAACTGTGACGACGGACAAGCACCTGTGTACCTTGCTGATTGAGGGAACTCAGGGGCGTTCTGCTTGCCCGGAGCATCGAGGTGATCACGATCGGATTTACCTGACGGGAAGAGGTAAGGTCTGTGGTGTGATGACGATGACCGATCCACCGATGGGCTGGACGAGTACTAGAGAACAATTGAAATGGGTCTGGAAAATTCTCTCTTCGAGCTACGTGCATGATGCGGAAGCCTGGATTGAGATCAGCCGTGGCAACGACTTTTTTATTCAGGACAACTTGGCACGGCAGGCAAAGCAGTCCAAGGCAGCTCGCACTATTGCAGTTACGAAGGGGCAGGGGCGAGATGTCGGGGCTGAAATGAAGCAGGAAGAGTCATTTGAGGCACAGCGCCGTCTCTATGAGGGTACGAAAGCGCTACACTGTGCACCAGTCTTTTTGGTCTATCGCAACAGTGCTGAGGAGCTGACCCATGCCTGCAATTTGCTGGCGAACAGTTTTGAAACGGCGAAGGTGATTCGAGAGCGCCATATTGCCTGGGAAATCTGGCTTCAGGCATTGCCGATTACTTGTAAGCGTCTGCTGCATGGCAACAACCTGAATGAGCGCCGATTGACCCTTGATACACATACAGTGGCAGGAATTCTACCCCTGACGATGCCGAAGGATATCGATCGACGCGGTGTAGAGTTTTTGACCGGACGCGGCGGCAAGCCGATCTACATTGACTTGTTTCATCATCAGATTGGACGGGCGCTGATTACCGGAACGTCAGGTTCAGGCAAGAGTGTATTGGGCTGGCGATTTGCTATGGAAGCTCTGGCGAACAACATTCCAGTAGTCGGGATGGACATTTCTTCCAGTGGTAATAGCACATTCAAAACAGCGATCGAACTCTTAGGTGATCAAGGAGCGTATTACGACATCTCCAGTGGTAGCAGCAACCTGCTGGAACCTCCTGACTTGCGCCGATTTGATAAGTTGGAGCGCGATCGCCGTATGGAGTCCTGGAAGGACTTTATTCGCCGTGCATTGAGCGCGATCGCCATGGGAAAAATCCATAATCCTCATTTAGCACAACGGGTAGATGCGTTGCTGATCAGAGCGCTGGATGTCTTTCTGCGTGACCCAGAAATCATCACTCGTTACAACCGTGCGTTTGAAATGGGTTGGCGATCGCCCGAATGGCAACAGATTCCAACCTTACCAGACTTCATCAAATTCTGTACTCGTGAGCGGTTAAATCTTCGCTCGTTTGAGGATCTGGATCGACACTCGCTGAACCAGATTCAGAGCCAGGTGAGTGCGTTGCTGGCTTCACGCTTGGGCAAGGCGATCGCCCGTCCCAGTACTTTCTCACCTGAACCTGCGATCAAATTCTTCGCCCTCAGTGGTTTGACCAATGAGCAGGATGCTTATCTGATGGCAATCAATGCCCATGCTGCCTGTATCCGCAATGCACTTTCCCATCCGCGCAGTTTATTCATTGGTGATGAGCTATCGGTGTTGCTTCGCAGAGATGGATTTGCCCAGATTGTCGGAGAAACCTGCGCGACGGGACGTAAAGACGGTATTGCCGTGCTGTTGCTCTCTCAAGATCCAGACACCATTTGCGAGTGTTCAGCCGGTTCGCAAATCATGCAGAACATTAACTACCGGATTACTGGACGCATTACCAGCAGCGGTATCAACTCTTTTCAACGGTATCTTGGCTACCCCCCTAACATCATCAGTCAGAATGCTACAGAAGCTTTTTTGCCTCGTAGCAGTGATCTCTACTCTTGCTGGTTACTAGAACTGGGTGGTCGCTTCTGGAGGACTCGTTTCTACCCCGGTGAATTAATGCTTGCCAGCGTTGCTAACAATCAGGATGAACGCGAGGCGCGCGATCGGGTTATGGCACAGTATCCTCCCACTTCCAAAGGCAGGCTACTAGGGTTGAAAGCGTTTGCAGATGAATATATTCCGGCTTTGCGGGAAGGTAAAGGGTTTAGTCATATCGGGCAGGGTTTATCTGTAGAGAAATCGGAGCGATCGCCTCAACAGAAGGATTATCCCAGTGACCCTGCTGAACATGATCAACGCTCACTTATTGCACGTTAAGGAGGTATAAACTATGCGACTCAAGTGGATGACGATTCGACTCATGATGCTGTTTCTAGTCGTAGGTGCTGGATCTGTGAATAGTCCGGCATTTGCACGCACTCAAGACACAGGTAGAGACCCGGTTGAGGCAGCAATTCAGGATCAGGTAAATGGCAGCAATGTATACGTATCGAATACGGGCAATCAAATCAATGATTTCTTGGGAGATGTGCAAAACTTTGTGCAAAACGATTTACTGAGTCCGGTTAACAATTTAATTCAATCGACTCTGGGTGCGTTTCAGGTTCCAGATCTATCTCAACTCTGGAGTCAAATTATGGGTGGTTCAGCCAGCCGTGATCCGGGTGCGGTTCTGTCGGAGACTTTAGAGAATAAGACTACTGGACGCAGTTCTTACGGCATTCGCGAGGATCTGAGCAAATATGCTGCTAGAGCCACGGCTACAGGAGTCGCGGATCAGTCCACCTTGAGTCAGGAAGCACAAACCCAGATGGCTCAAGTACGGCAAGCAACGCAGCAGAACACGCAGGAAAGTGTGCGTTTGGGTGAGGAATCCCAGGGTTTGGACGTGACTCAACGGATTATGCAAAACCTTTCCCAACAGACTGCACTTAACAGTCAGGTGAATGAGCGGGTGCTGCAAGAGGCACAACAAGCGCGAGTTGATCGGGCGATCGGCAATACATTGTCGGCTCAAACTGCCCGTGAACTATCAGCGATTACCACTGCCGATCGTCGCAAAAATATTTCCGCAGGCAATGCAGCCAGTCAGCAAGGTGGTTTGTTGATGATGCCGGGTGGAGTGACGCTGGGTTCTGATCAATAGCCCAACTCGAAACAATCGTGATGTCTTTAATGATCTGATTTGACGGCTAATGCTCATGATGCCCCTGATTGCTCAATCCTTTCCAACTACAGGCGGAGAATCCGATGCCCTGGACATTATCACCAGTTCGCTGGAATTGTCCCGTGCCACGGTGGAGTCCTGGAACACGGTCTGGCTAGTAACGCTAGACCCGCTTGCGTCTGGACTCTGGATTGGGCTGATCCAATTGGGCATTACCCTGGGAGCTGCCAGCATTCTGTTTATTGCGATGACTACAGGTAAAGACATTATCGATAAGCAGTCCTGGTCAGAGCTAGCTTCAATCTTCGTTTGGCCGTTGGTGATTATGATTTTCCTGGGTGCGAATGGCAATGTCCTGGCGGGTACGATCAAGTTTATCCGAGGCTTTTCTTATACGCAGGTACAGAATGTATTGCAACTTCAGGTGGGTGAACTGACGTTTCGGGATGCCATTTCTAATGTGACGATCACCGGCATTGCCAAACAACAGCTTGAAAGTCTTTATAGCGAATGTCAGGGTAAGGTTGGCACTGAACTGGTGGAATGCTGGAACTCAAAGCAAGAGCAGGCACAAGCGATCGTGGCTGAAGCAGAACGACAAGCGCGATCGCCCCTGGAGCCGTTACGTGCCTTTGGTCAGGCGTTGTGGAATGCATCATTGCCCGGTCAAATCAGCACAGCCGTGCGATTAACAACTGACCCTGGTAGCGTATTCCGAGACACTGCAATTCCCATCATCCGGTTTATTCTCTACGCTTTGCAATGGGGATTCGTCAATATTCTGGAAGCGGCACTATTGCTAACGGCGCTGTTTGCACCGATCGCGATCGGACTCTCGCTTTTACCGCTGCAAGGTCGCCCGATCTGGGCATGGCTAACTGGATTTATCACTCTGTTCGGGATTCAACTGGGTTACAACATTGTGGTTGGCTTAACCGCCGTTGTGCTCGTTAAGTCTGGGGCAGAACTGGTGTCGGATGTGGCATTTCTCTTTTTCCTCAGCATCTTTGCACCGGGACTAGCGGTTCTGGTTGCGGGTGGCGGAGGCTTTGCACTTTACAACGGCATTTCATCCAATGTGAAAAGTTTGATCGACATTTTTAGTAATGCGATCGGTACAGTCACCAGCATTGCGCTGATACGCCGGGGGTAGCTATGCAGATTAAACGACTTCAAGCTCCACTCTTACCAGAGGCAAAAAACTTGCTGGCAGTGTGTTTTATCTGCCTGACTGTCTTCAACAGCTTGATTTTTGTCTTAACGCTATTCACTGCCTTTCGAGTGAACCGCATTGCCGAACGGAAGACAACCTTTGCTCAGTTGGTGAATGGTGAAACGATTTATGTCTCGGAGCAAGAGCGTCACTGGCGCTATCCATCGGTGATCCAGAAAGTCGTCAGTGATTGGACGACCCTAACCTTCAACTGGGATGAAAAGATTCCTGGCACGAATGAACCCGATCAGGGGGTTCGAGTTGGTAATAACAAACGAATTCCGACCAATGCCTGGTTTGCTTCTCTGCTGCTGGAATCGGAGTTTGCCAAAGCTTCTCTGCCCAAGGTTGCGGAACTGGTTCCTCCGGCGCTTTTTTCAGGGCAGATTCGTAGCACGACGATCGTTTCCTACCTATCGGAACCGAGAGAAATTCGACCCGGAGAATGGGAAGTGGATCTGGTGGCAACGCGGGTGTTGATCGATCGAACGACGGGTAAGGATGAGCGAATTCCTTTCAATCGCACGTTTACGTTGCAGGCGGTTGAAGTGCCGCGATCGCCCCTCGGAGCCGATGCGCCTCTGGTAGAACGCAAAATCTACGAAATGCGTGCTGCGGGATTGCAAATCACCCGAATTGTCGAGTTTAACCCCCAGCAACAGCGGTAGTGCAGCGAGGATGATTATGACGAATGCGAATCGGCAGTTTGAATCCCATGAGTTTGATGAGATGTCTGAGGCATTTTTCAACCCGACTCATCATTCAAACGGAAACGGTAAAACTTCTACAACATCAGTCCAACATGACTTAGAAGCTGATGATGACTTGACTCCAGAAGAGGAACAGCAGCTAGCGGGTTTTAATCCTGCCACTCCGCAGCTAATTTCAGAAGAATATCGGCTGAAGCAAGACCAAGAAAGTGCAGTAGAGCGTCCACTAGCGGAACGTGCCAGCATTCGATTGGGTTCCGTCGTGGCAGTGGTTGGAACAGTGATGGGAGCCGGAGCCGTCTTGTGGTTTGGTTTCCTTCAACCCCGCCCACCAGCCCGACAAGTTACTCAGTCGCCAAACCCAACCCCGACAACGCCGCCAACGTTTGATGAGACGGCTGAACTAAAAAGTCGTCTAGCGTTCCAGGATCAACAGCAACAACTCCAGCCTGAATCTGCTGCTAGACCTCAATCTCCAGTCCCATCCAGACCTGTGGCTTCGAGATCAACGGCTCCAGCGCCGACTCCGGCTGCGGTGTCTCCTCCTATCACAGCCTCTCGACCAGACCCAGTGATTGTAAGGTCACCTGTTACTCCACCAGAGAGGATTCAACCTATCGAAAGGGTCGATCCGTTTCAGCGCTGGGCACAACTGGCAAATGTTGGACAACTACGAGTGAGTTCCGGTGCTATGGAGCCTTCGAGAACAGCTTCCAATGATCGACCTGGTGCTCAGTCTAATCCATCCCCATCAGCGACTCAGCAAAACCCGGTTATTCCCGTAGTCTCTATTGGTAGGACAGAAACAGGATCATCAAGCCTGACAAGCAGTGCTGACATGCTTCCTAACTCCTTTGGGGTGGCTTTGCCTACAGATTTGCGTTCCACGTTGAGTGCTGACATGACTCCTGGCATGATTGGCATTCTGAACCGTACTCCGGCGGGCCAGCTTGATGGACAATGGGTGGCTTCAGGGAAGTCGCGCTCGGAACGTTCACTAAAGCCAGGGTGATTATGCCGATGATTTGGGATGAGGGCAGCAATAATTCGACAGGTGGCACAGTGTCTGCCCAAGAAAATCGCTTTGCCGTAGAGTTGGTTGAAGATATGAAAGCCACCAATGGTACAGTGGCACTCCCTGCGGGTACGGTTTTAGTGATTCGCACTAGTGCTGTAGGGCGAGGTAATAATTTAGTGTCGGCAAGTGCGATCGCCATTTTGTATCGCGATCGCAGCGGACAAATTCGCCAGCAAACCTTACCTCCCGATAGCCTTCAGATTCGAGGTCAAGACAACCGCCCGCTGATTGCCCAAAAGCTCAATGATGTGGGACCCGATATCGTTCGCCAAGACCTGTTGACAGGATTACTCAGCAGCCTGGGTCGGGTGGGAACGATTATCAATCAACCTCGCACCCAGTCCAGCACCATCACATCGGGAGGTAACTTTAATCAGAGCGTGATCACTTCAAGTGCTGAACCTCAGATTTGGGCGGCTGCATTGGAAGGTTTCTTCAATCCCATTGCTGAACGGATAGCTCGCCGCTCTGATCAAACGATGCAAGAACTCTTGCAACGACCCAATGTGCAGTTTGTTCCTGAAGGAACCGAAGTTTCTGTGGTGGTAAATAGTTTTTTGAGGGTAGACCGATGAGACGATTGCCTGCTCTGACCTTAGTCAGCACAGCATTATTGATTGGTTTAGTATCTCCCGTGTTGCCCGTTCAGGCACAAACGTCAGCTTACCAGGTCGTTGATCGCACCAGAGCGACTACCAGTGCGGTTCAAGTTCAAGTGGCTCCTGGACGGGCAACTTCGATTAGTTTTAGCCAGACCGATGAAACGATCGCCTATATTCTGCTGGCAGATGCCTCGCGGGTAGTCTACAGCACTGATACTGAATTAGAGACTGGGCGGGCAAAGACTATTTTCTTGAGAGTGATTCAACCACTACGCTTTCCAGGAGCGACCACTACGCCTGTAACCAACCTGATGGTGCAAACGGTAGATGCTAGAGGGCAGAATTGGCTCTACACGTTTGATATTGTTCATAGCAGCAATCCGCGTTATGTCGGTGTTCAGATTTTGCCTGCGATCGTCCGTTCACAAGCTGATCCCGCTGTTGGTAATCTCAACTTAACGCTCGACAATATCCGAACTGGGTTAAGCATTGCCATCATGCAAGGCTACACGTCGATCGATGATCCCGTTGTTGTCAAAGTCCGCCAGCTTCTGGAACTGATGCGAACTGAAAATATGACAGTTTCGGAGGCAGCCCACTCAGTTGGGATTCCATTAGAAGTGCTCTCAGAACTGGGACGGCTTTCCCAGGAAGATCAACCCGCGATTCCTATTCGTGGAGTGTCTAACGAAGAGATTCTATCCTGATCTCAATTCCTGTCGTGTCATAGAAGTTTTCACTGGTTTGATAAATCTGATAGGAACGATTCCCCAATAACAGTCCCAACCAAACTTCTACAAAGGGTTTCTGCATTTTGTTACATAGCTCAGGGAGGGAAATAGTAATGTCGCTGTGACAGGATCGCTGATTGATATAAGTAGAAAAATAGCGGGCGATCGCCCTCGACCACTCTTCAACATTCTCCCCATGTGCCAGATCTCGAATTTGCTCCGCCATCTGAGCTTCATTGAGTGCTTGATCTGCTGCCACTTGATCGACCCAATTCAACAACGCATTCTTATCGACTTCCCCGACGATTGAACCCTCTTCCTGAATGGATGATTTCTGCTTGCGGTTAGCAGGGTACTGAATTGGCTCTGGTTCTTCAAACAGCTCTGATACATCCAGCGTCAAAGATTGGACGAACAGATCGACACAGTTCTCTAGATTTACCACAGGCTCAGCCGGGTTATGCCGACGCTCCCACCCGGAAATCAAGAGATTTGCCCGCGCGGCATGGACCTCTGAGAGCTGCACCAACACATCTCCTGCAACTGCTAACTGCTCTGCTAAAGGCTGATTAGAGAGGGTTTGCTCTAGCGCATCACAGAGCGATCGCAGATCCGCTGTCTCTGGAAACTGGGATGCCGTCTCCAAGGATTGCCACAGGTTAAGTTCTAACTGCTGGATTTCCATTACAGTTTGACCTCCGGATAGAGGGGGCAGGGTCGAATTGGGCAGTTGTGGGGATGCAGTTCAACCGAGGAGCGGAAGCGTTCTACCTTGATCCCACTATGCTGAGAAAATACATCCAGAATCCGCACGAGCAAAGTTTTGACCTGCAATTCGGTTAGTCCTAAACAGTGAACGGGTTCAACTTTGGCAACCCGGTCGTTGCCCATCCACAGTTCTGCGCCCAAAGCATGAAGCGGTGAATCCTTGGTGGTGCGATACCAGTGAACGACAGCGGCAGGAACAGCTGGAGCCAGTACCTCTAATGTCGCTACTCGTACTCCTCCAGAAACTTTAGGTTCTGATGATAAAGGTTCAGTTTGTTGTCCGCGTCGTCGTTGTTTGCGGACATGGTTCCGGACTCCCCGGTGGCGATAGTAAGAACGGCGATTATGGCAAACCTTTGGATTCCAGCACCCGTCACCATTCAGTCCATGACGTTGTTGGGCTTCCTGAGCATCTAGCTTCGAGCAAAGCCGACATTTTTCCTGGTCGGGACGTGCCATCATGCACCTCGAATCGGAGCCAATAACTCGTCTACCCACAGCTGATCTGCTTCGGATAGTTTGGGTGGAGGGACGGGCTGACGATAATCGATGCGTTCGTTATACCCTGCCCGATCGCACACGCCCTGCACAATTGCCTGTAATTCTATCAGCGGCTCCTCATCTTCGGGTCTTAGGGGCAGCGGCACACTAGGAATGGGTTCACGCAAGTCAAAGTCATACAGGTCAGCTTGAGGGCGTTGTGAACTACGACTGACGATGAGGCGATAGTCACTCGGCTGCACCTCTCCTATCATCGTCATTGGGATGCCAGCCCGGATCAGATCAATTTCAACTAGATTGCAGAGACTGCCCAAAATTCGCCTGCGCTTGTTTTCATAAGCCGTTCTGCCTTTTCCCTTCTGCTTGTTTTTGGGTGACAGCACCTCGATCACTGTAATAACTGTATCTGTGCCGACTTCGCGAACTTCGAGATAGCGCTCTTTAATGGTGGTTGGCTGGGGTAAGAAAATGGAGCGGGGTTGCTTCTGAGTCAACGTTGCACCCGATTCAACTCGCAACGGCTCCAATTGATCGATTGACCGAGCTGCTAAGACAGCGGCATCTGGAATACCCACAAGGATTTCTTCTGGCTCTTCTTGATCCTGGTAGGTGCGAGTCTCAACCTCAATGTAGTAGTTGGGGCGCAGTTGGGGCGCTATCGTATCGGCGATCGCCACCATTAGCCTAGTATGAAACGACGACCAGAAGGCTGGCTGTTCCAGGTAGGGATTCATGCCAGGGAAGGGCGATAGCATCCGTGAAACTCCCACAGTGCAAGGATTTTCATTCAGTATACCCTAACCTCTCTGAACCTAGTCGTAGTTTAGTCGTATATAAGATATTGTATAAATATTTTACTTAAAATGCCCTAAACTGAAAGAGCCAACTTGAGTTGTGGGGTCATTACTCATGTTTTCAGGCTCAGATGGGCTTCCCTCGATTCGCCTGGTTGCTTCCCAATCTCCAGTACCATCCCGCTCAACGGGACCGACGGATTTGCGTTGGCTCCGAGTCGAGGAGTATTTTCAGGCTCGGTCGCTGGCTGATAACACTCAAAAAGCCTATCGACGTGAATTGAAACGGTTTCTCACCTGGACGGATCGCGCCTGGTCAGATCTCACCCCTCGCCAGATTGCCCAGTTCAAAGCCTATTTACAGGGGCAAAACCTCTCTCCCAATTCCATTAACCGGTCGTTGACCGCTCTGATGAGTTTCTTTGATTGGTTTCGAGCAGCTTACCCGGAGCAAATTGCCCATGACCCGACGACAGCCGTAGAGATGGAGCGGGTTCCTTTGCCTCCAGCCAGGGACTTATCGGAAATTGAAGTTGCGGCGCTATACCTGGCATTGGAGGAACGGGGAGAAACGGAGGTACGCGATCGCGCATTGCTAGCCGTGCTAGGGCATGGTCTGCGCGCAGAAGAGGTCGTGAATTTGAATGTGGAAGACTACGATGGTGTACGGTTAACGATTCGAGAAGCCAAGGATGATAGTACGGGGACAGTCCCGCTCAGCCGTCAGGCGCGAGAGCAGTTGAACACGTATTTAGTTCAACGTCGCTCTGAGGAGGGTGATTTGTTATTTGATAGCCCCCTGTTTTTGTCTATTGGGCGCAACCGGGTAGGTCAGCGTTTGGGCTATCAAGGGCTATACTACGCAGTTAAAGCTTTGGGCAAGATTGCAGCAGAGCAGGCTGAGTTGGCATTAGAGCGGCAGCAGAGCATTGAGCAAGGAGAGATAGAACCTGATCCCCAGGACAGATGGGGACAGTTTAGTGAGGTAGAACTCAAACAAATTCTGGTTTTGGTGAATGTGCATCCTCACCAGTTACGCCACACGTTTGCGACTGGGCTGCTCTTAAGGGGAGTTGAGAGTCTTCATGCTCGGACACTGACCCGTCATAAATCAGAAGCAAGTTTTAAGCGGTATGCAAAACGAGCGCTCAGTGCAGCGGCTGAACGGGCATTTTATCAATCTATTGGGGAAGAGCCTCCCCAAACAGTGAGTTGAAATGAGACGAATTTCCAAGGATGGATGCTCAATTAAGCTGGTCTTGATACATACTATTTATCAGGCATATTTAGTCTGATTAATCCCGAAGAGGTTTTTTGGACACTGCTCTCAGTCCTGCGTACAGGTCCGTAGTGAACCTAGTTTCGCTTAAAGTTTTGTTGCTATTTTTGATGATCCCCATGCTAAAGGGGCGTTTCAGGATTGTTCAAAAGTGTGTTTTGCTGTTGAACCACAACGTTGTGGTTCAACAGATGACGTACTTTAATACTTGGAAAACTTACATGAGTCGAATTATTGCTTTGTTTAATCAGGCTGGTGGAGTTGGCAAGACCTCTCTTGTCAAT
>JAAUQZ010000094.1 GCA_012033355.1 Leptolyngbyaceae cyanobacterium RM1_406_9
AAGGGGGGGAGGACTTTAGGCTGGGGGCGGTAAGCCACTTCCAGGCTTGATGAAGCAGTACGCCGAGCAGGAGAATCAGTGCGGCTGTCGAAAACCACCAGAGAATTGGGTTTCCTATCGCGTGGACATCGTAAATTACGGTTCCCGTTCCGTCAGGGAGCGGCGGCCCCATCACTGAAACAGGTTCACTGGCGGTTTGGGTGGCTTTGTAAAAGTAGGCAACGGGGCGTACCATCAGCGGCCAGGTATGCCAGGGAGAACAGTATGGGTGGGCATCCATGCCGCCAACGCGACCGTGATATTCCAGAATGGTAGACTGCCACTGCCAGAAATTGGTGCTGGGATCAAGCCGGATGAAGGGAACCCAACTAACGTAATAAATCAGGAAGGGAATCAGTGCCAGGTTGGGCAGAATGTGCCAGAGCTTTAGCTGGGTCAGATGCTCCAGGGCAGTCTGGTAAGTGGCTTTGGGCGCAAAGACTTTTGGGAAGAACTGGTTGATCCACTGAAGCACCCAGGCTGCACTCCAGGTGAGGTAAGCGCCCAGCAGAAAGCCCAAGCCGTTCCACTTGACGGCAACTGAGGCCCCAAAAAATGTGCCTGCGATCGCCAATCTCAACCAGCGTCGGTAAGACTGAATCTTCAGCGCCATGATCAAAAATAGCTGTCCCAGCAAGCCAAAGATCGCCAGGTAGACATTAATCAGGGCGTAGCGAGACTCGACTAAAAATAAGCCGTCTACGGCTGCAAACAGACCCGCAATCAGGGCAAAGCTGCGGCGATCGCTGAGTTGATAGGCGATCGCCGCCACCACCAGTGGAATCAGCGATCCCGTCAGCGCATTAAACCAGCGATAGCTGACAGGCGACAGCACTAGCCCCGTTAACCCATTTCTCAAATCGCCATCGCCAATTGGCGTATGAGTTGCAATCCAAATGCCCAACGCAATTAAATAGGTACTGAGAGGTGGATGCCCCTCAAACAGCGGAATTCCGTTCAGGTAGCCGCTGGCAAATTTGGCAAAATACACCTCATCAAATACCAGCGTGTTAAACCGCCCCAATCCCCAAAAGCGCAGCAAGACCGAAAGTAAAAATACTCCAGCCATGCCAAACCAAAACCAGGGAAAACGGCTAATGGGTTTGTGATGCAGAGTCATACGCCAATCGAACTTGCAACAGGCACACAAATTGCTATAGCCTAACCGCTGAAGGCAGAAAAATGTAGCCGCAGAAGAAAGAATTTCCTCACTTTTCTCGTCCCTCTCGTTCCCTCGTTACAAGGCTCTGCCTTGTAATGCCGCACCGGAGGCTCTGCCTCCCGTATTGATCACGAGGCAGAGCCTCGCCATAGGCATTCCCAGGTAGAACCTGGGAACGAGGAAAATGAGGATCATGAGGAAAGGAAGCTGCAAATCGTTTACCCTATCGGTCCTAGTCCGACTGCCCCTGCGTATAGCGCTTGTTCTCCCAATTCGTCCTCGATTCGCAATAGGCGGTTATATTTGGCAACTCGTTCGCTGCGGCAGAGAGAACCCGTTTTGATTTGTCCGGCGCGGGTTGCGACTGCGAGATCGGCGATCGTCGTATCTTCCGTTTCGCCAGAGCGGTGGCTAATCACAGAGGTAAAGGCATTGCGCGTTGCCAGATCGATCGTTTCCAGCGTTTCACTCAAAGAGCCAATTTGATTGAGCTTGATCAAAATAGAGTTGGCTGAAACTTGCTCAATTCCCTTTTTCAGGCGTTCAGGATTGGTGACAAACAAATCATCCCCAACCAGTTGAACGCTGTTCCCTAATCGCTCAGTCAGCAGATGCCAGTGTTCCCAGTCGTCTTCGTGCAGCCCGTCTTCAATAGAGACAATCGGATACTGGCTGACCAAGTTTGCCAGGTAATCGATCATCTCGGTCGGGGAATGAACCGAGCCGTCATAGGTGTACTGCCCATCCTTGTAAAGCTCGGTTGCAGCGACATCCAGCGCCAGAGCAACTTCTTCTCCCGGTTTGTAACCTGCCTGCTCGATCGCCGCAATCAGCAGATCAAGCGCGGCCTGATTAGACTCCAGGTTGGGCGCAAATCCGCCTTCATCGCCTACGCCTGTCAAGAGTTTCTTGCCTTTCAATACTTTGCTTAAGCAGGCAAACACCTCTGCCCCCCAGCGCAGCGCCTCCCGGAACGATGAGGCTCCCACTGGCACAATCATGAATTCTTGGATGTCCACGTTGTTGTCAGCATGGGCACCGCCATTGATCACGTTCATCAGCGGAACGGGCAGCAGGTTAGACAGCGGACCACCCAAATAGCGATACAGCGGCAGTTCTAAAGCATTTGCGGCTGCTTTTGCCGTTGCCAGGGAAACTGCCAGGATCGCATTTGCACCCAGGTTGGACTTGTTCGCAGAACCGTCCAGGGCAATCATCGTGCGGTCAATGAGAGATTGGTTGAGGGCATCCAGACCCAGTAGCTCTGAGGAAATCTTTTCTTCGACGTTTTCTACTGCTTTGAGTACGCCTTTGCCGTCGTAGCGATCGCCATCTCCATCTCTCAACTCATGCGCCTCAAAGCTACCTGTAGAGGCACCACTCGGCACTTGAGCCAGTCCCATTGCGCCACTCGCCAGGTAGACCTCCGCCTCAACTGTAGGACGACCTCTAGAATCGAGAATTTCCCTTGCCCGAATTTCTTCAATCGTCGTATCCGAGATGTCAATCATCCCTTTCTCCCCTACTTGGAATTACTCACAGGCTAATCCTATAGCAGTTCCTTGTTCACTGAAGTGTAGTTTGGGGATTTTTGTTAAACCTAAAAGTCTGCTTCAAAATAAAGGAGGTAAAACGTTGGAAAGAAACGGGAAAAACCGATGCGATTACTCCACACCATGTTGCGGGTTGGCAATCTAGAAGAGTCCCTTAAGTTCTACTGTGATCTTCTGGGAATGAAGCTGCTGCGCCAGAAAGACTATCCGAGCGGCAAGTTTACACTGGCGTTTGTCGGCTACGGCGAGGAATCGGATCACACGGTTTTAGAACTCACCTATAACTGGGATACCGATCGCTATGACTTGGGCGATGCTTACGGACATATTGCGATCGGTGTGGATGACATCTATGCCACCTGTGACCAGATCAAGCAGTTGGGCGGCAAAGTAGTCCGCGAACCCGGCCCAATGAAGCACGGCTCTACGGTGATTGCGTTTGTGGAAGACCCGAATGGCTACAAGGTCGAGCTCATTCAACTGGGAACGCAGGGAAATGCTTCTCAGCAGGAATCAACACCGCAGATGGCTTCTCGGTAGGTTGAGGAGGGCGAGTCGCCCCTACGAGCTAGCAGCAGACAAAAGCAAAACTCTAGCAGTTCATCGACTGACGAGCAAAATTGATTAAAACCAAGCCTCCAACAAGTTCAAATTGCTTGAGGCCTTGCTTTTAGCAATATTGCCCAGATCTCCCGTCTGTCCGCTTGATTGATACGGAATCCGTTTCGTAAAGCAGCACTATTTGGTGTAGGGGCGAAGCATTCGGTCACAATCCTTGCCACTGAAGCACGATTCTTTTGCTGAATGCTTCGCCCCTACCGATACCGCTACTCTACAAACAATTTTGTATAATTTATGACCTTGCGCCGTTTGCGTATGCCCCATCAATCAACGTAGGAACACAATCACTGATCTCTATCTCCGACGCTAAATCAACATCTTGTTCAAACCCTCGCTCAATCAGTTCTCTCCCGGAACTGCACTGCTTCATCAGTCCTTCTAAAGATTGGCAAACACCTTGATATGCCGCAACTGCCAACCGCGCTTCTGCTGATAAACTTCCTTCAAGATGACTGATCACGGCTCCTGCTCCAACAAAATCTTCAAAGGACGGGCGAAGGCTACCATCACTCCATTTTTCTCCTGCTGGAACAACAGCAATCCGTCGTCCATAGCTCATGGCAGCTAAAGCAACGGCTCTACAATTTCTCAAACATCCGGTTAGAGTCGGGGTTGCTGCTGTTGCCAGACTCAAAGCTGAACCGTTGGGAGAGGGAAGCACCAATCGAGTTCCTTGGCTAATAGAGAGCAATGAAGATGGAGACAAGGAATAATAATTGCTACCGCGTTTTTCGGCTAGTTCTGCGCCAATGGATTGAGCAAAGGCTTGAGCAGACTCATCTTTCCACTGATGGGGAAAAGCGATCGCCCCTCGACTATTAGCAATATCAATGCAAGTTGAAAATGAAAGAACATCAACAATAACAACTACATCACTGATAGGAGCTAACTGCAAAACTCCCTTTTTACCCCACTCACACTGCACCTCAAACTCAGCTTGATCGAAGTTCATAGGCTATACATCTGATTGAGTGACAAATCTTTTGCTCTTGGCGGTTGAAACCGCTGCTATCAGGGCAAAGTCTACCTTCGCAGACTCTAAGATTAGCTTTAACCCGCGAAGGCAGGTTTTGTCTCTCAACGCGAGCGGTTGGAAACCGCTCGCGTTGAGAGTTTTGTCAGTCAATCAGGGCTATACACTGTTACTTTCTGAGAGATTTGCAAAATATGCTAACTAGCTACATTCAAGCCGCTATGCACAGGGCTGTTTACAAGCTTTATAGAGGATAAAACCTTCTTGGGTGAAATTCCCGAATTGAAGGGGCTTTGGGCTAGTGCTAAAACTTTAGAAGCCTGCCGAGACGAGTTACAGGAGCGTTTAGAAGAGTGGATTGCCTTGGGTTTATGAATGGGGCGTACTTTACCTACCCTGACTGCCAAATCCTAGAGGGTGTTTGAAAAGTAGCTTATGTCCCCTGTAAGGGCGTAGCATTCGGCAGGTAGATTCTGGAATAAACCAAACATTCCTGCCCGAATGCTACGCCCCTACAGATTTTTGGTTTACAGATTAGACTTGTCAAACGTCTTCTGAAGAACGTAAATTAATCAAACTGCCTAATTCCGCTACTGTAGGGGTTTTGCATTGCCAAACCCCTAACTGAAATACTGCATTTTATTAAATTCATGCGCCTTAACGCATCTGTCGAGAATAGCGAGGACGGCAGGGCGTTCCCAGGCAAACCTGCTGAGCGGGAATGTTGCTAAAGACGCTGCTGCGGGCACCAATCACAGCATTTGCGCCAATTTTCACGCCAGGGGCGACAAAACAATCAGACGCAACCCAGGCTCCATTTCCGATCGCAATTGGCGCAGTTTTTAATTTAAAGGACGGGTCGCTGATGTCGTGACTGCCTGTGCAAAGGTAAGTTTTCTGAGAAATGACGCAATGCTGACCAATTTGAATCTGGTCAAGGCTATATAACACGACATCATCGCCAATCCAGCTATAGTCGCCGATGCTGACCTTCCAGGGGTAGGTAAAGCGGGCAGTGGGGCGAATCAAAACGCCTTTACCAATCTCAGCGCCAAAACGCCGCAGTAGCCAAACTCGGATGCCGCTCAGGGGGTGAGGGCTAAGCGGGAAGGCGATCGCCTGCACCAGCCACCACAGCAAAATAAACCAGCCCGGCCGCCCCCGGTCAAACCACGACTGGTCATACAGGCGCAGGTCTGCCAGGGGTGCAGCGTCGAGAATTGGATCGGCATCGGTTGATGCAGGTGTTGCAGTGGGAGGGCGATCGCCCTCATCCGCGTTAAGTTGTGGAGCAGTCATAGCCTGGGAGGAATCCTGGAAGTTTAAGAGTCGCCAGGGTTGAAGAAAATCAGGAATGGGTAAAAATTCAGGCATCAGGTTGAGGAACGGGTGCGGGGGCACTGGTTGGTGCAGGGGTCGTATTCAACCGTCCCCCAAACTGCCTTAATTCAAACAGTTTGACCCCGATTTGATATTCGTACTGGCTCAGCAGACGGCCATAGATGTAGCCTGCCTTGCCGTCCAAAAAGCCTAATCGAATGAAATAGAACAGCACAAAGCGCAGGAGAGGCTTGAACGGCAGGCGTACCCACACTTTCTTGAGGAATCGCTTGCGCTGCACCGAGTCGCCGAACAGGTTTGCACCGATTGTGCCGCTTTCACCCATGCCAGTCAGCAGGTTGTAGTAAACCCTGGCTTCCCAGTTAGAGTAGCGGTTGTGGCGCTCTAGCCAATGGAACAGGTCGCGGAAGTCGATGTGCAGCATATCTTCCTTGAGGTAGCCAACTTTACCTTCCAGGACAACGTGTTCGTGAACTTCGTTGTCACCCGTATTGCGGATTTCCTCTGTGCCCAGGTTCTCGTAGCGGCCTTTTTGATGGCGAAACAGGCGCAGATTCCAGTCGGGATATTTGCCCCCATGCCGAATCCATTTACCCAGGAAAAAGACGCGACGGTTGAGGTAATAGCCGTTATAGTCAGGATTTTTGATCGCTTCGGCAATTTCGTCCCACAGTTCAGGCGTAATGCGTTCGTCGCAATCGACAATCAGTACCCACTCGTTGCGGAAGGGTAAATTTTCTAGCGACCAGTTTTTCTTTTTGGGCCAGCGACCGTTGAAGTGAAACTGAACGACGTTAGCGCCCAGGTTTTCGGAAATTTCGACGGAGCGATCGCCACTCTGGGAATCGACGACAAACACCTCATCCGCACGGGCAACGCTAGCCAGGCAAGCGGGCAAATTTTCTTCCTCATTCTTAGCGGGAATGAGAACCGACACGGGAAGTTTAGAGGTCATAGTCATATCGAGTCAAAGCGGGTTAACAACTGAAACAGAGGGAGCAAGGGATTTTGGGGAACTGGGCGAACGAATAAACAGACGGAATTTTAATCTGAAAGTTACAAGAGCCTGAACGATAGCAAATAGAACTAGAAACTTGGACAGGTTAGGTTAAGAGGATTGCTGCGATCGCTTAGCCCACTGAGGAGCAGACACCATTCCTTGAATCGCAGACTTTAAGTAACCAATTTGCCCATAAGCATAAACGAAGTTGTCAAACCGCTGCGCCGGATCGCTAATGTACTTTACAGAGCGATACAGCCCTCGCAGGAACCTTTCACCGCCTCGGTTGAGTTGCCCCAGCCCAGCCCGACCCGCTAGCTGTTCCCGATAGCATTCGCTGATCCCCTGCCACCATCCTCGATTCAAAAACCAGGATCGCTGTAGTCGCTCTGGAGCAACATTATGAGCCACCAGCGCATCCGGCAAGTAGGCAACCTGCCAGCCCGTTGTCAGCGCTAATTCGGTGACGTGCAGTTCTTCATTCGACAGCAGGTTTTTGCCAACCCGTCCCAAGTTCACATCGAATCCGCCAATTTGGTCTAGAAATGAGCGGCGAATGGAGTAGTTTAAGCCTCTGGGAGTGAGTCCGGGTTTGTCGATGTAGACGATCGCCTCTCCCAAATCATAGGCTCCTAAATTGCCTGCCAAACCAGGAGAAAGCCAGCGGGGAGGCTCAACTCCGGGCGGCCATAGCAGCGTTACTTTGCCGCCTGCAATGGCTAGTTTTTCGTTAGCTTCGTAGGCAGCATACAGCACTTGCAGCCAGCCTTTACTAGCAACCGCATCATCATCTAGATAGGTGAGAATGGCACTACGAGCGGCTTTAGCTCCCGTGTTGCGGGCAACCGACAGCCCCGTAACAGGTTCGTAAATGTAGTGCAGACGGGGATGCGGTAGACGAGCTTCGACGACCTCACGGGTGCGATCGCTCGATGCATTATCGACCACAATCACTTCAAAGTCGCCTGCAAACTCCTGCTCTAGCAAACTATCGATCGCGGCACCGAGATAGGTATCGCGGTTGTGGGTGCAGATAATAGCGGAAATCTGCGGCTCAGACATAGGTTTTAATTCTGAGGTTTGGGTTCTGATCAGCCAGCGGTTCAGGCTGCTATGGACTAGCTCAACCAAGCTACTCTTTATTTAGCCCATAAACCCATAGTGCCTCATCAATTTTTTATGAAGAAGCTAATAGTGAAAATAAATTTCTCGGTATTCCTACGACCGTACTCTATTTAAGAGTGGGATCATGTAGGCGACTGTGCAGTGCAATTAGCGTTTGGGCAAGCTGACTCAGCCGTGCTTCTAAGTACTGCTTTCGCCCTAATAATTGCCGCAGTTTTTGATAGCGGGCGATCGCCAAACTCACCTGAGCAATCTGTTCTGGCGGACAGGGACGCGACCAGGGCTGTCCGTCTTCCCCCAGCCCACACAGCCGATAGCCTGTGCGCGGCGATTCACAGGCAACGGTTTGTTCAGTTTCAGGCTGCACATTGCAGATTTCCTGCACGTAATCCATCAATTGGTCAACCTCAGCATGACGAATTACGGTCGAACTCTCTACGGTTGAAGGGTTTGGCTGAGCCTCACGAGGATGAGATTCCAGCCATCCGTCTATGATCGGTCCTTCCAGGTAAAGCGCCTGAATTTGCAGCAAGATTTGCTGAAGCTCGGTTTGCCAGCCCTCTACGGTGCCCTCTAGCTCTTTGAGCAACCCCATTGCCAGGGCAGGGTTTGCGACATGGCGGTGGCTGCTAAAGCTAGGCAGTTTAAACTTAGGCAGGTTAGGAATTTCAGCACTGCTTTTTGGGTGGGAAAGGGGCGCACTTGCTCGGTCGTCATTCCCAAACGCTTGGACGGCGTGGCAGCAGACAGCTTGAAGGAAAATGCGCGATCGCCAGCCTGATCAGCGGTCGCAACCCGCTGGGTTTGAAGCTGCTCCAGGGTTGCTTCGATCCGTTGCAGACCTGGTTTTCTCATCGGCTACTTTCCTCCAGGAAATCAAAAACTACAGGTGAATCAAAACGTAGAGATACAAAAGTTAGTGCAACCTGAAATTTTTACTGATTTTGCAGATCGCGTTAAACGAGTATTTCTAAGCACTACTCGTGAAACTACCACCAGTGATGATACCCGATAGATACGCCGTTTCATCAGGTTAGAATACTTTCATAAAGTGCAATTTTATCAGTTCTAAATTGTGCCCTCTAACTTAAGGCAGTTGATTTTAGTCACCGGGTCTGCCCGTTCGGGTAAGAGCGAATGGGCTGAATATTTAGCAAAGCAATCCGGTAAGTCAGTTGTCTATGTTGCAACGGCTAAAGAAATTCCAGACGATGCAGAGTGGCAAACTCGAATTATTCAGCATCAGCAACGTCGTCCTATCACCTGGAAAACGCAGCTTGTTCCGGTAGAATTAGCAGCCGCAATTTGCAATGCTGCTTCGACGGACTGTTTATTGGTTGATTCCTTAGGCACCTGGCTAGCAAATTTGCTGGAGCAAGATGAAGTCCTCTGGGAGCAAACTTTAGTAGAACTGTTGACAAGTTTGTTAAACGCAACAAGTGACGTGATTCTTGTTTCTGAAGAGACGGGCTGGGGAGTTGTACCTGCCTATCCAATCGGGCGAACTTTTCGCGATCGCCTCGGCAGATTAACCCGTGAAATTGGGGCGATCGCGACCTCAACCTATTTAGTTACCGCAGGATTTGCTTTAAACCTCAGCCATTTAGGTTCGCCCGTACCCAAATTCCACCCTGCTGGAGAGGAAACTGACTCAGCTAAAGCTTAACAATAGATGCAGATTCTACCCCAATAGCGCTCTTTGCTGCCCTGTAGCATTGATCTAGAGGGTGAGGAATCAAGTCAGTTAGGCAACGGGTTCGATGGAATGTTATGGCAGATCAAGATCAAGTCAGACAATATCTTGCCTATTGGTTTCAGTTAGGCAAAAAAGTATTCATTAAAAATGGTGAGGCAGCGCTTTTGCCTCAGCCAGTGATTCGGAGCGATCGCTACAGTGACGAATTTGAGAAATGCTGGCAGCAAATTTCTTCCCTCCATTCAAAAGACTGCTACCTAGAAGGAACCGACCAGTCGATCGCTGAACTGCTTACCCCAGCCTGGGAGATTAGCGCTTGTGCCCGTTGTGCAATGCCTGTGCCCATGCCCAATCTAGGAATGCCTGCGCTAACCTGCCCTTGCATTGACCTACCAACCTGGCCCGATACGGAAATACCGCAGCCGCGATCGCCCATCAGCACTCAGAGCCAACTGATCCAAATTCGCGATCGCCTGATGCAAGCAGGCAAGCGAGCCAGCGAGCCAGAAGAAGGGTAAGCTACTCAGTGACGGGGATGATACAGCCGACCATTACGAATCTGTACCACCGGATGATTGGACAGTCTCACCAGATGCTCATCGTGAGTCGTCACCACCACCGTAATCCCAATTCCATTTAGCTTTCTAAGAATCTTGATCACCTGCCAGGAATTGTCGGGGTCAAGATTTCCGGTCGGCTCATCGGCTAGCAAAATCGGCGGGGTGCTGACAATCGCTCTGGCAATGCTAACGCGCTGCTGTTCACCGCCCGAAAGCTCATCCGGGAAGCAGTTTGCTTTATCCTGCAAACCCACCATCTTTAGCGTAGGCAGCAAGCGGCGATGAATTTCTTTACGGGTAAAGCCCTGTGCCCAGAGGACAAAGGCCACATTCTCAGAAACAGTGCGACGCGGAATCAGCTTGTAATCTTGAAACACGACCCCAATCCGCCGTCTCAGCATGGATAGGTCGTTTCCCCGCAGTTGAGACAGGTTGCAGTCGTTGACGATGACCTCTCCCTGATTGGCTCTCTCTTCGCCGTACAAAAGCTTTAACAGCGTTGATTTACCAGAACCAGACGGACCAGTAATAAACAAAAAATCTCCCTGTCGAATTTGCAAACTCACGTCTACTAGGGCGCGACTGCCGTTTCGATAGACTTTGCTGACTCGTTGCAGGCTGACGATAACTTTACCAACCTTGCTTGAGTCAGATGGAGATGCAGCCGTGAGAGGATCGGTGGAAGGCTCAACAGAAGAGCCAAAGCCTGAATTTAAAGGGGGTTCGGTAGTGACGTGAGCCATAGAGCAAGTCTATAGAAACAATAAATAGATTGTTGAGATAGAACAGGGAAGCTGCACCAAAATGCTCTGATGGTTGACTGAAGCCAGGACTGCTTCACGAGGGCTAATTGTAGTAGCTGTTGCCACTAGAGTCACTACTTTTACAGACTTTTGCTAGAAATACAAGCTAGCAACACGCGAACTGAAGTAACGAAACGATTGAGGTCTGCGACTTCTCGAAGAAGTCGCAGACCTTGACCTTCAGTTAGACGAGAAGGTGATAGCACGGGTTGGGGATGGGGTAATTTTGGAAAGATCGGCGGAGGGGCAGAGGTCAGCTAAGAGGCAGCGATCGCAAGCTGGGTTTCGCGCCATGCACACTGCCCGTCCATGATAGATCAGCCGAATCGACCAGTTTTCCCAGTCCGGCTGGGGCAGCAGCTTCATCAGATCTCGCTCAATCTTAACGGGATCGGTTTCTGTCGTTAAACCCAGTCGCCCACTTAACCGCTTTACATGAGTATCTACCGTCACGCCAGCATTAATGCCATAGGCGTGAGCTAGCACAACGTTGGCTGTCTTACGGGCAACCCCCGGCAATTTCAGCAAATCTTCCATCAGTTTGGGCACCTGCCCAGCAAAATCTGAAACAATCATGCGGCAGGCTGCCTGGATGTTTTTTGCTTTGTTGCGGTAGAAACCTGTCGAGCGAATCAGGGTTTCAATGTCATCCAGGTCAGCCGATGCCAGGGCAACTGCATCGGGAAATCGGCGAAATAGCTCTGGCGTGACCTTGTTGACCCGTTCATCGGTGCATTGGGCTGAGAGAATGGTAGCAACCAGGAGCTGCACGGGGGTTTCGTAATCAAGCGAACAGGTTGCGTCAGGGTAAAGACGCTTCAGACGTACCAGGATTTCTAATGCCAGCTTTCGCTTGGCGGCAAGTTTACGGGTGGTACTCACAGGGGAAAGTGAGAGAGATTAAAGGAATTGAGGGGAAGGCTGACTCCTGCTTGGACGGGCAAGATGCCCATCCCACAGAAGCCATTATGCCTACACTTTTACTGGAACAGCTTTTGAAACACTTCTAGCTGAGTTGTATCTCGCACAATCAGAAAAATGCCTAAGCCCAACAGCACCACCAGTCCAGTTTGCATCACGTTTTCCTGGAGGCGGTTAGGCAGGGGTTTGCCGCGCAGCCCTTCAATCAGCAGGAAGGTTAACTGTCCGCCATCTAGGGCAGGCAGCGGTAGGATGTTGATGATGGCCAGGTTAATGCTGATGATGGCGGTGAAGGGAAACAGGCTGGCGCTGTCGGAGGCAGCAAGTCCTGCACCCTGTTCAACGATTTTGACGGGTCCAGCAACCTGTCCTGCGACTTCGGAGAAATTGGTGATCAGCATGACAAAGCCTTCGACAATTCTGACGAAGGTTTCCTGAAACGCTTGAGCAGCAAGCCTAAAAACCTCAAAGACTCCCCGTGGACGACGATATTCTCGTGTGCCATTTACATCAAGCTGTACGCCAATTTTGGCTTTGCCGTCGGCTCCTGGCTCTGGAACGACGGTAAGTTCTAGCTGGCGATCGCCCCGCTGCACGGTCAAATCTAGCGCTTCATCTGGGCTATCTTGAATCGTTGTCATCAGCGTTTTGAGCGCAGTTTCAGAGGAGCCAAGCGGTTTACCGTCCACTGCTAGAACAATATCGCCTGAGCGAATTCCGGCTTGGGCAGCGGGTGAGTTTTGAGAAATCACCTGAGGCACCAACACACCGGGCTGAAAATTAATCCCGTCAGGAACGCCTACCGCCGTGAACTGCATCAAAAATACTAGGTAGGCAAATATCAGGTTGGCAATCACCCCGGCGCTAATCACGATGGCACGGTCGAGAATGGGGCGATTGTGCAACAGATTAGGGTCGTCTTCAGGAATGTCACTTTCGGGGTCGTCATCTGGGAAACCCACAAAGCCGCCGAGGGGAATGGCCCGAATCGCGTACTCGGTTTGGCTGCCCTGATATTTCCAAAGAATTGGACCGAAGCCAACCGAGAAGCGATTAGCGTAAATTCCTTGAAGACGGGCTGCCATGAAGTGCCCCGTTTCGTGTACCACAATCAAAATCGCTAAAACTGCGATCGCCGCCAAAACTGACATAGGTAAATTCTGCTGAAGTTCAGGTAGGTATCCACTCTATTCTAGGCGTTTGTACTGCGTCCCAACAGATTGGCGATCGTTTGGAGCAGTTTTTCTGGCTCAATCGGTTTGGCAAAATGACTTTGGAAGCCTGCGGCAAGAATGCGATCGCTGCTCTCTTGTCTGGCATAACTGGTCAGGGCGATCGCCGGAACCGCTCTTGCCTGAGCAGCAGGCAAACTTCGCACATAGTTAATCAATGCATAGTCAGCTTCACCTGGCATGATCACATTGCTGATTAACACTTCTGGCGCAAACTGATTGAACAGGTTGACTGCTTCAGACAGTAAGGTTGTAGCTTTGACTGCCATCTCGCATTCCCCCAAAATCAGGGCAAGCAGCTCACAGGTATCTGGCTCATCATCGACGACCAGTACCCGTACTCCACTCAGCGGATGAACGCCAGGCGGATCGGGGCAAATTCCTGTATCGGCAGAAGTTTGAGCGTTTGCACCGCTGTAATTTGTATCCTGGCGCACTTGGGGCAGGCTAACGGTAAACAAACTGCCTTGTCCAATTCCGGCGCTTTCTACCTGGACGGTGCCGCCATGTAGCTCAACCAGGTGACGCACGATCGCTAGCCCCAACCCTAAGCCGCTCTGCCGTCGAGTGATGGAGCCGTCAGCTTGCCGAAAACGATCAAATACATGGGAAATAAAGTCGGAGCTAATGCCTTGTCCCGTATCTCGCACGGTTACCGTTGTGGCGGTGTTCGTTTGCGTTAGCCGGACTTCGACTCGTCCCCCTTCAGGCGTAAACTTGACTGCATTGGAAAGCAGATTCCACATTACCTGCTGGAGCCGCAGGGAGTCTCCAGCAATCGGCTTGGTTTTAGAATTAGCCTGAAACTGGATGGCGATCGCTTTTGCTTCTGCGGCTGGGCGAAGGTTGCTCATTGCCGCTCTGATCACTGCTTCCAGGTTAATTGGCTGCACAGCTAGCTGTAGATTTCCAGTAATAATGCGAGAAACGTCCAGCAGGTCTTCGATGAGCCGCGTCAGGGTTTGGGTGTTGCGCTCAATAGTTTTTACGGCACGAGCATAGTTGACTTCATCCAGATTGCCCATTCGCAAAAGCTGCACCCAGCCCAACATGGCATTCAAGGGTGTTCGCAGCTCATGCGACAGAGTTGCAAGAAACTCATCCTTAAGGCGATTAGCGGTTTCAGCTTCAGCACGGGCAATCCGCTCCTGTTCTAAAAGTTGCGATCGCTCTGCCTCAAATCGAATTTTGGTACGACGGGACTCAGCCCGCTCCAGAGCAATATTCACTGCGATCGGCACCCGAACATAGCGATTTGGCGCTTTCACAAGATAGTCGTCTAGCCCAGACTTCATTGCCTCCACTGCGATTTCCTCGTTGCCCGTGTTGGTAAACATCACGACTGGACAATTTGGAAAACGGCTTTTAACGGCGTGCAGTAAGTCGATTCCAGTACTCCAACCTAGCTGATAGTCCGTGACTACCAGGTCAAATTCCCAGTTATCTAGCGCCTCTTCAAACCCTTGAGCATCTGAGACTTCTCTGACTTCAAGGTCAGAAAATTTGCGTCTTAGCTCACGCAGGGTTAGAAAGCGATCCTCTTGATTATCGTCAATCAAGAGAATACGTAGTGGTTGACTCACGAGTTACCTCTGTAAGCAAAGCTCTAGCAGTAGGCGACGCGGTAGTGCCAGCAGTCCAGCTAGTACAGCAACGCCATAGTGAATCAGCGGAAATGGATTTGCCCTTAGCATTGTTAATTCTGCCAAGAAGGCGATTGCTAGCTTTCGTAAAAAAGGTAGCAATCGCCCAGCAACAGCCTTGTCGCCTCAGCAAACCGCTGAACAACTGCGATACATCAATTTTGATGGCAATGTTTAGGCTATGAAGGGACGAAGATTAAAACCTCCAGTTGAATTACTCACGATTACTTAACAATTAGAGTTTAATCGTTACTGTGCTTAAGACTTATATACAGACAGACATACTTAGATAGATAGATTTCTTCTTTGGCTCACTGCTTTCACAGCGCCATACACTCTTACAGGGGGCAGCAAAGCAAAATCTAGTAAAATCTTGTCTTCTAAGTTCCTACTGGCTGGGCTTCTCGCTCCGTAGACTCGGCAAACTGAATCACATCTTGCCGGGGATCAGCATAGGTTACCCTTACGTCGAGGCGATCGCCCGGTTCAATGGGGCGGTTAAACCGCATTGCTAGCTCTAAACCCAGTTCTTCCAGCAACACCAGTCCCAGACTTTCGTGTTCTCGCAACCAGCGCAGCATTAACGCCTGCCAAACTTCGTTAGGACGGCGGCGCAAATATTCCAGCCCCCAATAGCGATTCGTCTGACGCTCAACCAGCGTTGCCTCATAGGCAGCCGTACTCACAGCCAGCATTAGCTCTTTCATCGTCTCTGCTAGAAAAGGCAGCACATCTCCGCGCAGATGTGCCTTGATCTGAAAATGCGCCAGCAGGTCAGTGTAGCGACGAATGGGGGAAGTCACCTGAGTATAGGTGTCTAGCCCAAGACTGGCATGACGCAGCGGCATGATGTTCATCTCACTGCGCGGCATACAGCGCCGAATTGCACAATAGCGTGCAGGTCCAGCAGGCAGCAGCATTAGCTCTTCTTCAGAAGGCAGTTCTGGCTGAGCCTGTCCCCGGTAGGGTAGAGGTAGCCCGTGTTCGCGCCCATAGCGGCCCGCAACCTCACCCGCCAAAATCATCATTTCCGCCACTAGCTGACGGGCGATCGAGTTGTCTAGAACATCGATAGTAATCTCGTCATCCTGTACCTTGATAGAAGATTCGGGCATATGGATGGTAATTGCCCCCTGGGACTGTCGCCAGGTTTGGCGGCGTTTTGCCGACTGAGCAAGGAATTCTAATTCTGGCTCCGCCTGGACTCCCAATTCTAAAATTTCATCCACGTCCTCGTAGGTGAGGCGGTAGGTCGGTTTTACCTGACTGGCGTGAATGCTGTAGTCTGCAATCGCCCCTTCCGAGTCAAGCACCACTCCAAAACTCAGCGCCGAACAGATTCTTCCCTGGGTGAGGCTCATCGGCCCCGTTGCCAAATCCTGTGGAAACATGGGGATCATTCCAGTCGGCAGGTAGAGCGTTGTGCAGCGCCGACGAGCTTCTAAATCAAGCTCATCCTCTGGAGCAATCCACCGAGTCGGGTCCGCAATGTGAATCCACAGGCGCTGCTGGCCAGACTCCAAAAACTCAACGCTCAGCCCATCGTCAATCTCACGGGTACTTTCATCATCAATGGTGTAGACCTTGAGATGGGTCAGATTCAGACGATTGGGGTCGAGGTCAGATGGAGGATCGGCTAAGCGGCGTTGAGCCATTTCTAGTACCCTGCTGGAGAACTGTGTCGGAATTTGACTACGCCGCAAAAATAGGTTTTCGTGAGGACTCCAGAGTCCAAGATCTACCAATAGCTGAAAAGCGGCTTGGGTCGTTTCAGATCGTCCCAAAGCGGTTAAAACTTCCAGGGCAGGAGTCCGATTTTTGGCTTCTTCCCCAAAGGCAGCAAACCTTTCCAAAGCTTCAAGACGAAGGCGATCGCTATTCTGCCATTCTACCTGTTCTCTCTGGAGAGACTGATTAGCCCTCTGCAAGAAGCCCTGCCATTCCTGAATTCGCTGAGCCTCTACCGTCAACTGATGTTTCAGTTCTGCCACCTGCGCTTTTGAGCGAGGTTCGTAAGTATCTGCCTTCTGTTTGAAATAAATCTTATCTTCTGACAGCAAACAGTACGCCGCATAACACAGCGCTGGGCTTTGATCAGAAAATAAGAGCAACGCCATCCCAGAAGGGTCAGCCGATTCTCCGTCTTCCACGAGCAGCTCCCAGGCTACCTCCAGGCTAGAGGGATCAAGATAGGGCTGAATTTCTGCTCGAAAGCTGGGAATTTCGCCAGGACTGAAGGTTTGACCCGCAACGACGTAAGTGATCTGGCGGGGATGCAGCGTGTAAGGTTGTCCTCGCTCATCCACTACGACCCAGTGCTTCTTTCCCTCCGGGCGGTCTACTACTGCCAGACGGCGATCGCCATCCAGCCGAAATTCAACAAGTGTTCCCTTCTCCATTGGGGCTTGGGGGTGAAGATATTACAAGTCAAGCGGTTAGAGGTGCGGCCACAGGTAAACAACCCGGAAACGGTAAACAATTGATACTCGCTGCCCCAGCACCTCAGCCTCTTAACCTTCTTGGTTAACGAAAGGAAGCAAAGCCAAGATCCGTGCCCGTTTGATAGCTTGGGTTAAATCGCGCTGCTGCTTTGCAGTTAGACCTGTAATGCGACGGGGCAAAATTTTACCGCGCTCGGTAATGAACTTCCGCAGCAAATCAACATCCTTATAGTCAATAGGATCTTCCGGCTTGATGGGTGAAACACGACGACGATAGTAGGTCATAGGTCGATGAAATCTTTGAAATTTTGCAAGTCAATGGAGAACTAAGTACAGGTTCTACTTAGTTTCTTTGTGAACCGTGTGTTTGTTGCAGTGAGGGCAGAACTTTTTGAGTTCTATCCTTGCGGTTGTGTTACGACGGTTTTTGGTGGTCGTGTAGCGAGAAACCCCTGCGATCGCTTGTCAGGGTTAGTACGACATTCCGTACACTCTAGCGTAATGATAATCCGAACGCCCTTAGCCATAATTCTACAAAATCAAATCTGCGGTAAAGAGTTAAGCACAAACCCTAATTATTTCACACGACGCTTCGCTTCAGCAACCAATCTTTTGATTTTTAGGTCTAAAGAATAGCCGCGCCGCGTTTGCACCACTAGAGTTCTACTAATCTGATCGTGAAATGCCTGACGCTTTACTCGGTCTGAAAAGGCGAAGCTACAGTCAAGCGGCAGCGGAATGAACAGCATCAGTGCCCAGGCAGCTCCAGAACCTAGCGTTAGCAAACTGACTAGACCCACATAAAATAGCATCGCGCCCGCCCCAACCAGGGCTTCTCGCTTCAAAAGTTCTTGTAAGCCAGGAGTGCCCCCTACTCGCGCATCCACTACTTTCATATCCAGCGCCCATCTGCCCAGGCTTTGCCCGTGATTCTTAGATACCCAAACGACGCGCATTCCCAGCCAGGCGACAATAAACACAAAGGCGACTGCGGTGATGCTGCCCCCAATCAGAGAGCTAACAATTCCGACGGCAAATAAGTCAATTAACAAAGCGGCTCCCCGCCGTTCAACTGGAACTTTGGGATAGGGAGGGGGAGTGAGGTTTGGGCGCATGG
>JAAUQZ010000095.1 GCA_012033355.1 Leptolyngbyaceae cyanobacterium RM1_406_9
TAAATTTCGCTATCTGCAATTAGAATTGAGTCGGCGATGCTCAATTGTTCACTGGAGCTATGATCTGCTGCCAGAGACGCTTGTATAGTCTGATGTAAAGTTTTGTGTCTAGATTCAACACTTCTGGGCGTACAGGTGTTGGAAAATCAAGCACGATCAACTCCTTACTGGGAATGGAAGTAGCCCCCACTGATCCTTTTGAACCAGTAACAATGGAAGTCAAACTTTATGAACACGAAAGTAATGGTATTCACTTTACGGTAGTTGATACTCCTGGTTTATGTGATGATCTTGAAGAAATCGGTAATAATGAAGAGTATTTAGAGCTAATACGTTCAAAAGTTGATCAAATTGATTTAATTTGGTTTGTTAGTCCTTTAGATGAAACTAGAGTAAGAAGCGACGAAAAGCGCGGCATACAACTAATATCTGAGGCATTCGACTCTAGTTTGTGGGAACACTCCATCATCATTTTCACTTTTGCAGACAAAGTAGATGTGGCTGATTACCCACTGCATCTACAGAAGAGAACAGAGCTTATTAGAAAGGAAATTGCAAAATTTGCAGACGAAGACACAATTCCAGAAACTATTCCATCAGTTGCAGTAAGTAATAAGTGCGAAGTTACACCAGATGGAAAAAAATGGCTCGGAGAACTTTACACTACAGTCTTTGTCCGAATGGCAGAGCGAGGTGCGATCCCTTTCTTGCTAGCAACAGCAAATAGGGTAAGAAAAGACCCTAACTGGAGGTTTTACAACGAATTTAATGTAGAGGCTGTCCAAAAACTTGTTGCTTCCAATCTCATCGACTTAGACAAGATGCAAGAAGAATTGATCAGAAAGAAGCTGATTGAATACATTCCAGCTTTAGCTATGGCTGGAATTGGAGTAGGCTCAGTGTTTGGACCTATTAGTGCTGCAATCGGAGGTACAGTAGGTGCGGGAATAGGACTTATAGCCGCTTTCTTCTCTTGAGGAGAATTCACGAATTGGCTTATTCAACGTCAAAGTTCACAAAGCAGCTCAAAACATTTCCAAAAACCTGATTGCTAATCCAGTTGATGAAGTGTCTCTTCGTCATTCGATTGATTCATCTCAATTGACTAGTGTGGAGAAGTTCAATCCTTGCCGGACGGGATTGCAACTTTCCACACTGTATTTCATTTTCTGGTGAGGTCGTCCTCATTAGAAAATGAACTGTTCACAACAACACCTGTAGTATGATTCGTTCTCTTCAATCGGCTCTTTTATTGAGTGTGTTAGCAATCACTACATTAGAAAATACGCTCAATCCTGCTTATTTTGCGCTGGCTCAAACCCCAACCGTTGCAGCATCCTGTAACCCCAGTCCGTCATCACCAGATCGATTAGCGATCGCCGAAGATCAGGCTCGTTCTGCCCTTGAGCAATCTAACTATGAGGAAGCCCTGCAATCATTGCAAGTAGCATTGGCGATCGCCACTCAGCGACCCGATCCGCGCCTTCAGGCGGTTTTTTTGCAGCAGTGGTTGGTAGAGGCTAGTGAAGGTTACCCCGCTACGCGATGGCAGCGACTCACGCAGAACCTTGATCGGCAGGCTCAATTGGCTCGACTGCAACCTACTCTAGAGCAGTTTTTGCAAATCGCTAATCGCCTGACCACCGGACACAGCTATGTCAAAACTCGTTCATTAGCGGCGATCGCCCGTTCCTACACCAATTTAGATCCGAGTCAAGCTCAGCAGTCTACGCAAGCGCTAGAGCAAGCGCGACAGGCAGCACGATTCATTCGGGGCGACATTTTTACTGCAAATGCGTTAATCGATGTTGCAGAAACCTACGCCTTGATAGGCGACACCACATCAGCGCTGGTCGTTCTCACTCAGGTCGGGGGAGCGGTTGAGCAAATTCCGCCTAACACTTCTGAAGGGCTAAAGCGGGTTATCCTTCAGCGCATGGCAACCACCTACGCTCAAGTTGGCTACTTCGCAAACGCCGAAGAAATTGCCGCTCGTTTGCCCGCTCAGTCTGAAATTCAATCTATCGCCTTACGGGGAATTGTTGAGGCATACATTGCCGCTGATAACTTGACCCAGGCAGAAACATCCGCACAATCAATTCCCTCAATTACTCAACGGATTCAAGCATTTGAGAGATTGGCGATCGCTTATCATAACGCCAACCAGCCCGATAAAGCTGAGCAATGGATGAGTCAGGCAAGACAACTGGCAACAACAACTAACCTGCCCACTCCAGAATTCACCTATAGAAATTTGGTTGAAACCTATTTGCAGTTGGAACAACGCGACGAAGCCCTACAACTCGCACAAACTTCTTTTAACCCACCACCGCCAGATTTGATCAAATCCGTGATGCTTGCCTTTAGTCAGGCTGGGCAAAACGATGTGGTTGAATCGTGGCTATCCGAACGGCTGAGCGATATTGAAACGGTTCCTGACTCCTGGGAACAGCGCCTTTACTTACAAGACCTGTTTCAACTGGCGATCGCCACTCAACAGTTTGAATGGGTTGGCAAAGAATGGAATCGCATTGCGGTGATCGATTATGGCCCGCAAGATTGGCAAATGGTTGACCTGGCAACCGCTTATGCAGCGACGGGTCAACACGTTGAGGCGGCTGAATGGGCGCAACAGCTTCCCCTTGCTAACCGTCCTGTTTTGCGGGTGCGACTGTTGGCAGCGATCGCCCTCACCGCCCATCAAGCCGGTGAAACGAGTTGGGCCAATGAGTTGCTCCAGCAGACGTTGCAAAGTGTAGATTCTCTCACCACATCTTACCAACAACAGTTTCCTGAAGACTTAACGCAAAGTGCTTTAGTCAAACCCAGCGCCCTCGCCGCGATTGCAGTAGTATATTCCCAAACTGGGCAAACCGACCTGATGCGCCCACTCCTGGAACGGGTGAGCCAACTGGATGAATCTATCATTAATCCTACATTTGGTGGTCCGATTGATCATCCCTTTGCCGTATTCATGGACGCAAAACAATATGTCGGTGCTTTGCAACTGGCACAAGCTACCCCCGACTCAGAGGTGCGCCAGTCTCGCCTACAAACCAGTGCAACGGCTCTATTGCAGCAAGATCGCTTTGACCTGACGCTGCCCGTCGTCGATCAACTGCCTCAGGCAAGCCAAAAAACTCAGCTATTGCTGGCGATCGCTCAACGCTACGGCGACTTACAGCAGGTTAATGCAGCTCTCCCCATTCTCGATCAAGCGTTCCAGTTGGCTCAAACCATTCCCGGTGAAGAATCCCAGGTCGATCGCCTGGGTGCAGAAGGTGGAACTATCATCGATATAACCGACGACCGGGGTAGTATGCTGGAAGCGATCGCGTTGCAATATGCTCAACTGCGGCAGGGCGATCGGGCGCGTCAGGTTGCCAATCAGCTTCAAGAGGCTGCATTGCGAGAACAGGTCATGCAATCCATTCAATGTGTGTTGCGGAGTTAAGTAACCCACAGGTAGGGGTAAACGTCTCTTCGCCCCTACCTATGAGTTATGTCTCTTAGTAATTTGGCGTTGCTGAATATGGGTATGATTCACGGAGCTCAATTCCCTCTGTAGGGACATGGCAATGCCATGCCCCTACGCAATTCATACGCCAGATCAGCAATGCCAGTAATTTTCAATTACCTAAGCCACAGATTTTTTGTTGTGTGACACGCTCAGCGATGCACATAATGAAGTATCTAAACACACTCAAGCGTAAAGCGCTGTAAGGACTAAACTGAGTACAGAACGTCGGAGGCTATGCTACTGTGAACCCTTCAGATTATATCAACGCAGAAACAGCAGTTGGTAAAGTACTGCTGATAGGTGTAACCGGAGGGACAGGCAGCAATGCTGTCAGAGGATTACTCGAACAGAATGTGACTGATTTACGTGCGATTACTCGCAAGCTCGATCTTAAACGGACTTCCCTATCTAGACTGCACAATAGCGGTGTTGAACTGGTTGAAGCAGATCTGGACGATGAGCCTTCATTAAAAGCCGCCTTTGCAGGTATTTCAACCGTTTATTGCCACGCAACTGCCAGCGATTCTGCCAAACCCGATCCTCAAGAAATTGCAAGGGCAGAGCGAATTGCACAAGCTGCCAAGCAAGCTAATATTAGCCACTTCGTCTACAACTCTGCGGGAGGAGCGATCGCAGTTCTGGTATTCCTCACATCGAGCAAAAGCGTAAAGTAGAGCAGATTCTAAGGCAGACAGATTTACCCACAACAATGTTACGGGCTTGCCTATTCATGGAAGAGTTTTGGAAGCAATACACCCGACCATCCGTGCTTAAAGGGACTTTCCCCTTTGCAGTTCAACCCAACAAACCGCTTCATTTGATTACAACAAAAGATATGGGACGAGTGGCTGCATATGTGATGAAGCACCGTTCCCAATATGTGGGTCAAGAAATTGAACTGGCTGGAGATGTATTGACTCCCAAACAAATGGCAGAAGCATTTTCTAGAGTACAGGGAAGATCGGTGGTCTACAAAGAAATTCCCTCCTGGATTTTTTTACTCTTGTTTCGCAAATCGCTATTTGATTTAATTCAGTGGTACCGCAAGCATGGCTATCAGGCAAATGTTTCTTCCCTACGAGAATCATTTCCTGGACTTCTAACCCCCTTTACCCAATTTTTAGAAGAGACCGATTGGGCAAATGCAGAGTTGACGTATCAAGATTTGTAAAGGATAGATACAAGCGATCGCCACGCCAACAGATTGCTTTTGCAAGCCAATACAATGCTTCTGCATTCACTGCAATGCTTTTGCAAGTCAATACAATGCTTTTGTAAGTCGTCACATTAACATTGCACAAAACTGGCAACAGCGCTTACAGGCTGAGATGGATAAACAGTCTGAGTCAAAGCTCAAAGCCTATGCCGCAGAGCGTGACTTTAACCCAGAGCTATCCCAGTTACTCCGATAGGGAATTGCCCCATCTTGGCTGCAAACTGCGGTGAAGACCGTTTGCAAGTGCAGTAGGCGTTGCTCATTCCATCTTCCTGGATTAACACCTGCTCTGGTGTTTCTAAGACGGCTTCTAGAACCTGTAGGGGGATTTTTCGCAGTTCTAAACGTTTGTAGAGATGGGGGGAGAGGTCAAAGGTCACGGTCTGTCTGCCCTCCATTTAAGTATCCATTGTCGTAGAGCCAGCCGAGTGTTTTCTGTCTCTCGGTCGGGCTTAGCTCCCGCCCCCAAGCAGGAACTAGGTTAGCGTGTGATGCAATTCTGTAAAGCGCCTCTTCACAGGCGGCGGTCGGAGCGCAAAGGTGAAAGCTGACTTGGGTACGGATGTACTCTTTGCTGTATTCGGTCTGTTGGTCTGGTTGGTGCATGATTTAAAGGCTCATAGTTGGTATGTAACTGTGGGCAAAAAGCAGGTCAGGGTGTCCGCCCTGACCCGTCAAAACGATCGCTTTAATTACCTCCTTTAAATCCCTAGTAGTCTTCCAATGAGTCTGCGGACAAGTAGATGAGCAAGTCATCTAGAGTCATGTCACAGAGGTCTTACCTATGGAATCGACTGAATACAACTACATCGACTCTGACCAGATTGCAGCGTTTGAGAACACGATCGCCGCTTTCATCGAAAAGAGCTTGATAGAAGCACCGCTGCATCACGTCAGCGACGAAAAGATTCTAGCAATGGCGATCGCCCTCGACCGGGTTGCCCAAAAGCATCGTGACTTTGTGGCACAGAGAACTCAGGGAGAGGAACTCAGCACTGATTTTTATCCTCCCCATCCTGACGCATCGCCTCCACAACTCTAGAGAGCCGCTCAACCGCTTGCAGTGTTTGCCGCAGTTGATGGTTGTTTTGAATGACAGCTTCGGCGACCGCTTCCACCAGCAGTGCCAATTGCTCTGGCTGTTGCTGAGTTGGGTGGCGACCCCTTGCGGGTATCTCTTCGAGATCGCGATCGCCTTTATCCTCCACTTCCTACCCCCCGATTTTCATGTGAAATTCCACACTAGGCAGACCAGATCAAGCAACTTGCGGCTGCTGAGGGAAAGTTTTTGGCTCTGGCAGCGATCGCCCTTCCTCCTGGAGCCATTCTACCAGCGACTCAATCACCTCCTGTCCGTGCTTCGCCGCTTCCTCATAGGTTTTGCCATCTGTACAGGGCTGAGCCACCAGCCCAACGAAATCAGGCAGGAACACCACATAACAGCTATCTTCCTCAGACCACTGAATCACCATGCTGTATTGCGAGTTCATTTCTCGGAGTCCCCCATCTCTTTAAGTTGAGCCAGAGCATTGTTCACCTGCTTTTCCAGGTACAGCGGTGCATCATCCCCATCCTTCCTGGCAATGACGATCGGTTCAGTCAACAGCGGATATGTCCAGAACGAGTGACTACCCTTCCCTGGTCGCCAGGTAAAACCAGCATCCAACAGCAGCTTCTTGATCACCCTAATCTTCTTTGGCATCTTCCCCCATTATGCTCTGTCCCCCTTCCGTCAATCGTCACACCACAGTTTCAGAGTATAAGAAGTAGTCACAGTTTGGCATTCCAGCCATGGTCTGGTTTACCTGGCTACCCGCCGAAGCAAAAGAAACCTGGCTGTGTGAAAGCGAATGGGATGCAATGCTGTTGGGTTGGATGCTCAGAAAAGCTGATTTACCCATCGCCGTTGCCAGCTTCACCTGTGGATCTGGCCACGTGCCACCGACTGAGCAACTTCAGAAGCTACCGGGTCAGGTCACCATTTTTTACGATTGGGACGAGTCAGGCGAAAAAGGTTCTCGCAAAGCAGCCCTTGCTCTGAATAAGCGCAGTCGAATTGCTCAGGTACCAAAACCTGATAACTGCCCGGTCAAAGGGTGGGATGTCTCCAATGCCATCAATGCTAGCTTCACCTTGACTCAGTTTGCCGCCGCCGCGTCCAACGCTGTCAAGCCAGCATTGGAACCCCGAAAAGAGAACCCACTCAGAGCGCGGTTGGTAACAAAAAGACAATTTATTTTTTCTAGTGATCATCCGGAAAGTGATCATCCTATGTTCGTCACGAACATTTTGGATGATCACTTTCGCTGTCCCCGGAAAAAGTTACTTTTGGGTCAAAACCCAGGAAAGCGCGGGTGGCAGGGCAAGGTTGTCAGGTTGCTCGGTGAAGACAACCTCTATGCGTTGGTTCATTGGATGGGCGATCGCCGTGCCTGTCGGGAACTGCTCGAAGATTTGGAGTTGGTAGAGGAGGGAGATCCGAATGCCTAAGCCTTCACCCTGGAAAACCACCACAGCCACAGCCGCAGAACTAGGAATTACCGCCAGGCGGCTGCGCGACCTGCGGAAGCAGGGGCTATTTAAGCTGGGTAAGCATTACCGAATCGTCAGCGGGCCCTATGCGGCTAAGCCCACCTATCAGTGGCACTGCGATTGGTGTGCATCTGCGCTAGAGGTGCCAATGGAGAAGCGGGGCTAAATCTCTGGAGCTTTGGGGCGATCGCTCCTCAGCATCAGCGTCTCATAGTCCCGTTGGTGAACCTCATCCTTGACCCAATGATGGTAAATCTCGCTATGCACCTGATAGCTGTGCCCCATCTGCTGAGCGGCTAACTCGCTGGGTAGCCCAAACTCGATCGTTCTCACTGCCCAACAATGCCGCAAATTGTAGGGAGAGAAGGGAATCTTGATGCTGTTGAAATAGCTGGTAACGCTATGCCCTACCTTCTCATTGGAGCGGCTCAAGTTCACATTCGGCAACTGCACGTTAGCCAAATCGAATTGCTCAGACCACTCCGGGTAGCAAGCCCACACGCGGCGGCGGCGGCCAGTCTTCGTTCGCTCCAAAATCTACACAACCTTGCAGCCCTGTTGCAGCAAATCAAAGTCAAGCCTGAAAACCTCGTGATTCCTCAGTCCGTAGGTTGCCACATCTTTAGATAGTTTCCTTAGAACCTTTATATGGTAACCGTTCCAGGTTGTCAGTGTTTTATCATTTCGCTCTCTATTTTGAAAGTAATTAACCTCAAACTGCTCTATCCATTCACTCACCGTTTGGGGTGTAGCAGTTGCAATTTTGATATAGGGTTGCCATTCAAACTGTTTGCAGTCCAGCAACGCGCCAACCTTCCGCGCCTCGGATTCTGCCATCTTTACTCCAGATGGATTGGCGTGAACTCCCAACGAAATACGCTGCTGATAGGCTTGCTTCTGACTTGAGCTAGGACGCGGCGGAAGCGTTCCTCTCAAATATAGACGGCTTCCCTTCTGCTCAATTGAGATACCTACGCGAACCGATTTCAACCGACCGTTTGCTTGAGCAATTCGAGCATCGATGTTCATAAGAAAGTCTCGTGCCTAAAATTGAGCCTACTTAAACACGTACATTTAGGTGTATTCTCGTCTTATTACGTACATTAATAAAAATTTGCAATCGCTAAAACCCACTTCTACAGGCATTTTGAAGCTTAAAAAGGTTGAGTTTATGTTTCTAAAAAGCATGGAGCTAAGGGAACTCGAATCCCTGACCCCTGCAATGCCATTGCAGTGCTCTACCAACTGAGCTATAGCCCCTAGTGTGCTTTTTGCACAGGCTTCTGATTATACTATCTAATTCGGCACTTTGCCAATTAGATCCGCCACACCTCTTTCAGCACATCGAGAAATGCGAACACGGTACGGGGAAGCAAGATGTTGGATGAGATGATTACGCCGATGGTGCGTTTCAGCGGCACGGGCAAGCTTTTGATTTGTACGCCTTCAGGGATAGGTTCTGCGACCAGTCGAGCCATAACCGTTGCACCTAAACCCTGCTGTACCATGCCGAGGATGGTTGAGTCCTCTCTTACTTCGTAGTCAATCTTGAGCGTTTGACCAAACTGCGAAAAGTGGTCATGCACGGACTGGTTATGTCGAGGGCTACGCAGGTTAAGAATCATGGGGTAGCTGGCTAGCTGTTCCCACGTGAGCGTTGTTTCGGGTTGAATGGTTCCAGGTGGTAGCAACGCTACGAATTCGTCCTGAAACAGTTCCCAAACTTCAAAGCCAGGGGTGGCGGGGAGAGAGGTGAAGCCTACGTCTGCTTGTCCTTCGCGGACTGCCTGCTCTACCTCAACATAAATGTCGCATTCTGAGATAACTACGTTGATGGTCGGAAATTTGTTGCGGAACTGACGGATGATTTTGGGTAAGACGTGAGTGGTGATGCTGCGAACTGAGGCGACTCGTACTTGCCCAGACTGTAAGCCTTTAGAGAGGCTTGCTTTCTTTTGAATGGACTCTAATAACTGCAAGATTTGACGGGCTTCCTGGATCATTTGCTGACCTTCGGCGGTTAGGGTTGCGCCGTGTCGCCCTCTCAAAAACAGGATGATTCCCAGGTCAGTTTCTAAGGTGGCGATCGCATGACTAACAGTAGACTGCGACAGGTTCAACTCCAGAGCGGCTGAGCTAAAGTTTCCCTGGTCGGCAACGGCAACGAAAGCCTGTAGCTGAGAGATTTTCAACTTAGAGTCACCAGTAAGCAAAGGGAGAGAACCCTATTATTTGCAGTATTTCAATAAAATCCTATCGAAGCTATCGATAGCGCCTATCTATACTTTACTTTGATTTTTGCATTAGCAAATCTTACGGTCTAATAGCGATGCGTGATGCAACCGCTAACGCATCGCTATCAATTTAGAACAATTTCTAGGAAATGGATTTACTGCTTGCGTTAGCGCTGTCATTTGGGTTTCTGCTTCTTAGCACTATTAAGGGCTATTTTATTGCCTATCCACTGTTATCGTCTTTGGCGATCTTTACACTTGCGCTATTGCGTAGAGGTTTTAAGTTTAATGACTTAATAGCGATGGGTTTTGCAGGTAGCAAAAAGTCTTTTTCGGTAATTAGTATTTTGCTATTAATTGGTGCAGTAACAGCCGTTTGGATGGCGGCAGGTACGGTTCCAGCCATTGTTTACTATGGCATTCAGTTAATCAGCCCTGAGTATTTTATTCTTGCTAGTTTTATTCTCAGCAGCGTGGTTTCTTTGCTGCTAGGCACATCCTTCGGCACAGTCAGCACGATTGGCATTGCGCTGATGATTATGGCAAGAAGCAGTGGGGTCAATCCTCACCTGATTGCAGGAGCGATTATTGCAGGAGCTTATGTTGGCGATCGCTGTTCACCAATGTCTTCTAGCGCAAACCTAATTGCAGCAATTACTAAAACTCGGCTCCATACCAACATTCAAAATATGTGGAGAACGGCAATGCTGCCGCTGTTTGTTTCGGCGTTCATCTACGGGGGTTTGTCATTACTCAATCCGGTTCGGCTGACAGATCAAACCTTTACAGGAGAAATCAATCGGTTATTCAGTGTAGATTTGATTACACTGCTGCCTGCTGCGGTAATTCTAATATTCTCGATTCTACAAATTGAGGTAAAGCTGTCGATGCTAATGAGCATTTTGGTGGCGATCGCCCTTTCCCTCTTCTGGCAACACTACTCTCTTCTGCAAGTCCTGAAGTTTATGGTTTTAGGATTTCACCCCACAGAAAATACATCCTTAAACTCAATTTTGTTGGGCGGCGGCGTTGTTTCAATGCTCAAAGTTTCCCTTGTGGTGATAATTTCTACTGCTTTTGTAGGCATTTTTGCTGGAACTCGAACTTTAGAAACGATTCAGGTATTTTTAGAACGCTTCAAATCTCGCAGCAATTTCCTGAGTACGCTTTTAGTAGGGCTGGGCGCGGCTACTTTTGGCTGCACTCAAACGATCGCCATTTTGCTGACTCAAGAGCTAGTCGAGCAAAAGTATAAAGAAAACGAAAAGGGCAACTACAAATTGGCGCTAGACCTGGAAAATACTGTAGTTGTGATTTCACCTCTGATTCCCTGGAATATTGCCGGGCTGGTTCCGGCGACGATTTTGATGACTGATCCGGGGTTTATCCCGTATGCTTTTTATCTATACCTGATTCCGCTGTTAAATCTGATTCACATTAGACTGAGTCAACCCCCTAAGCTAAAACTATGCAACTGACCCCCCAGGAAAAGGACAAGCTACTGATCTTTACAGCGTCTCTTCTAGCAGAACGCCGCAAGGAAAAAGGGCTGAAGCTCAATTATCCTGAAGCGATCGCCTACATTTCCGCCGCAATTTTAGAGGGGGCTAGAGAAGGTCGCACCGTTGCAGAACTGATGACTTATGGCACCACGCTGCTAACTCGTGAAGACGTAATGGAAGGCATTGCTGAGATGGTTCATGAAGTGCAGGTGGAGGCAACTTTCCCAGATGGTACCAAGCTTGTAACGGTGCATGACCCGATTCGATAGCCCCAGTAAGCTCAGTTCATAGCAGGTCAAATGGGCGATCGCCCAAAATTAGCAGCCACGATCAGCCGTTTTATGTAAGGTGAGGTAGAGTATGATTCCGGGAGAGCTATGGGTAGAGTCAGGTGAAATTGAACTGAATGCAGGTCGTGAAACAGTGACGCTGCAAGTGGCAAATACAGGCGATCGCCCAATTCAGGTAGGTTCTCACTATCACTTTTTTGAAGTGAATGAAGCGCTGAGGTTTGAGCGAGAGCAGGCGCGTGGAATGCGGCTCGATATCCCAGCGGGTACTGCCGTTCGATTTGAACCGGGAGATGAGCGAGAGGTTACGCTGGTTGCGCTAGCGGGTAGCCGTCAGGTGTATGGGTTAAATGCCAAAATCAATGGTGCTTTAGATGCAGAGGCTGGTGAGTTGAACGAGGGTAAAGGCAAGAAAAAAGGTGATAGCAAGAAGAAAAAAAGCAAATGAGTTGTGCTGTCGGTTTCGAGCTATGATAACTGAGATATTGCACCATTCTAAGTTAACCAGGATTGAATCATCGATTTATTTGAGGTCACTAGTCATGAGTCACTGGTCATTGGCGCACGTTTAGTCGCATCACCTGATTGGATGAACCTGATCGGATAATCCTGTTGGCAGTATTTAATCCTCTGGATAGCAAGCTACTTTGCTTGAAGCGCGATCGCGCCATTCAAAGTTTCAAGAGGAATTAGTTATGGGATGGCATGATATTCGCGAAGTGGGCATCAATCTCGAGCATTGGTATGTGGTCGCAGCTAGTGCCGATGTTCAACGTCAGCCGCACACAGAACCATTTAACCTCAGCTACATTTATCCGCACATAACAGTTGCTCTGGGTGAGACCTTCAAAATCTATTGTCTGCTTTGTCCCCTGAGTGAAACGGCAACACGCGCTCATTGGGTTCATTTCACCTCACTAAACTCACTATCTCGTCTGCACAAATTGCCGCTTGCTGTCCGGCAGTTCATCAAAGATAGATTGTTTAACATCGCCAAAACATACCTGGACAAGTTGATTATTCAGGACGTGCAGATGATGGAAGACGAGCAGCAAGCTTGCCTAAACCAGCCCAAACGACAAAACATTGAGCTAAATCCGACATTGGTAGCGGTGCAGCAACTCATGCAAAACAAGCGGGTTTAGCTCCATGAAACGCAGAGATTTTCTTGCATCATCAGCGGCATCGTCTACAGCAATTGGACTTTATTCTTTGACGCACAGGGCACAAAGCGCAATTCAAGCTTCAAGATATGCAAGTTAGACAAGCAATCATATCTACCTACAGGGAATTAACGCTCCTGTTTTTCATGAAAAGGAACTCGGATTGGATTGATTCATCGTCATGACACTCAAAAAGCGCCCGTGTGGATTGAAACAGAACCGTTCTGGATATGGCATTTTGTCAATGCCTATGAATCGGGTCAACAGATTCTCATTGATTTTATCTATCACCCTCAAATCAAGTTAGAAGATACGCTGGATGCGGTGCTAGCCCATCATTCACACCTTCACCGAATTGCTGTAGATTTAGAGAGAGAAACGGTGTCTCACTATCCACTTGATGATCGAGTGGTGGAGTTGCCAAGAATTGATTCCAGGCAGTTTGGCAAGCCCTATCAATTTGCCTATATGCCTTATCTTGATTTGGCTCTGGTTGCTCAGAAAGGTATTCCTAACTATTTCCCAGAATTGATTCAGTATGATGTCGTGAATCAAACCAGTCAGGTTTATCGGTTCGGGGTAGGTCGCTATGGAGGTGAGGCGATCGCCATTCCCAGGGCAAATGCAACATCTGAAATCGATAGCTATGTCATCACCTGGGTATTTGACGAGAACCGACAAGCCAGTGACTTAGTGATTCTTGATGCTGCCCACTTTGAGCAAGGGGCGATCGCTCAAATCCACCTGCCCGTTAGAGTCCCACTAGGATTTCACGGCAATTGGATTCCTCAATTACATCTTCTGTAACGCTTCGTAATTTTTGTGCTGCTAATCTACTCGTGCAGACTGCATTGATATCAGAGAGTTTAAATGTCTTTGGGCCCAGAGTGCGGTTTGAGTGCGATCGCGCACACCCAATTTACTAAAAATGCGGGTTAAGTAGTTTTTTACCGTGCCTTCTGTCACCTTTAAGGATTGAGCAATTTCTCGATTGCTGCTGCCGTGAGCAAGCTGAATCAGCAAGTCTCGCTCTCGTGAATTTAAGGATACGGGTATTGCATCAACACTCATTAGGGGATCGGGTGAGGTTGAAATCGGTTTTTGGGCAAACACTTTAGGGGCAATGGTTGGGCCAAGCTGTCCATAGCCCTGCTGAATTTTACGAATTGCATCTGCCATTTGTTGAGCGGGCGTATTTTTGAGCAGGTAGCCCAATGCACCCGCCTGTAGCGATTGCCAGATGTATTGATCTTGGTTGAAATACTCGGCAGGCGCAAATCGCTTGTGCTAACCGGGCCATACGCAATGCCAGCATCCGTTTGCCCCAAAGGTTTAGCTGAACTAGCAAACAGAATTTTGCCTAACGGCATTCCTTTTTGTCTGGCTGCATCAATTGCAAACCCCATTGCGGCCCAGTTTGCGCGGGAAATCGCACGACGCGATCGCTTCGTTACGGGAACTAGTTTTTGCCTACCCGTTGAGCCACTCGTCAGGTTGAAATAGAGTAGCCGATCAGATACCAAAACGTTATTTTCTCCAGTCGCCATGCGCTCAATCAAAGGCTGATAGCTGGAGTAAGGTTGAATTGGGATTCGCTCTCGAAACTGATCAATTGTTTTGATATCAGATAACTTATACTGCTGCCCAAACTCAGTGTTTTGGTGAATCTGGAGGAGCGATCGCAAAAAACCTTCCTGCACTGCATCCGCTTGGCGCGTTTTCTGAATGAAATTTGCCTTAGACCGTCGGGCAATGGTTCCCAGTAGCGACCAGAATAATGTTGTCATGGGCAACTTTCTACAAGCATCAGACAGAAAGTTTGAAGTTGCTTTCTACGCCATCTCGCTTCCGTAAGTAACGGCAATTCTCAAGATGACTCTGTACAGCTTAAACAGTTCAACCACTCTTTTCTACACCTCATGGTCATTGCTTTGAGTGACTTTTAACGATGACAAAGGTCATGGGGATAGGGAATGAGAGAGTGCATACATGAGCAATATAGCTTGAGAGCAGTGGCACATAAGCTTCAACGGCAATGGGTGAAAAGCCTATCAGCAACACCGGAGTCGCCTGACAGACTCGCGAAACTATGTCATTTACTGGATGTAGCCGCACCGCTGTCAGCCAGTCCACGACTTCACCGCTATGGTGAACCGCATGAAAATCCCAAAGTTGACGGGTGTGGTGCCAGCGGTGCGTCCAGTAGCCAATAGAATCACCAATGAAGATCGCGATTAGCCCCTGGTCCCACAGTGGAATGTGTGAAATCAGCCCATAGCCCGCCAAAACTTGATTAATATCAAACGATAATGCTCCATTTTGAACGGTAATCCGCCCCAGCAGCAGGTAAAGCGGAACAAGGACAAGGGCGATCGCCACCATACTCATGATCTGAATCACCATTGGGGTGAAGAACCAGTAGAAAGTATCGAGCCAAACCCCGCGCCGCCACTTAGGTTGGTCAGGAATGCTGGGGAAGAAACGTTCGAGCATCCCAAGAACTAGAGTGAGTATCACGAACAAAATGAGTGTTCTAGCGAACCTTGCTTCCATGCGATCAATGCTTACTTCCTTAAGACTTTTCTATGTTTGCCGTGAGTTCTGGTTTATCTTTTAACCCAAAAAACTTTTCAAGCGTCCGCTCAAGTTTTGAGGCGGTGATCACGGCGAGTGTATCTAAAATTGTCTCCCTGTTCTAGCACTCAAAGTCACCTGGAGGAATGCCAATGGTCATTGAGAACGATGGCGATCGTCAATGCTCTTAAACTATCTGGTTCGTTCGACACAACATTTACAGCCTAAAGCTCAGCAGAAATCGTGCGAGGTTGATAATCTAGAACTTATCTGGATTTTCTGCCCAAAGGTCATTTCCCCTTATGACGACAAATTTTCTTTCCCGCCTGCACAGCCCCGATCGCCCCGTCATTGTGTTCGACGGGGCAATGGGTACGTCACTTCAGACACAAAACCTGACGGCTGAAGACTTTGGCGGCGCAGAATATGAGGGCTGCAATGAATATCTGGTAGAAACCAAGCCCGAAGCGGTGGAGCAGGTACACCGAGAATTTCTGGAAGCCGGGGCAGACGTAATCGAAACCGATACGTTTGGCGCTGCCTCTATCGTGCTAGCAGAGTATGACCTGGCAGATCAGGCTTACTCGCTCAACAAAAAAGCGGCAGAACTGGCGAAGCGAGTTGCAGCAGAATACTCTACGCCAGAGAAGCCGCGATTTGTAGCAGGTTCGATAGGGCCAACCACCAAGCTACCGACGCTGGGACACATCGACTACGACACAATGAAGGCATCCTTTGCGGAGCAGGCAGAGGGGCTATTTGATGGCGGGGTCGATCTATTTATTGTGGAAACCTGTCAGGACGTGCTGCAAATTAAGGCGGCACTGAATGCGATCGAGGAGGTTTTCCAGAAGAAAGGGGAGCGGCGATCGCTGATGGTTTCCGTGACGATGGAGATTCAAGGCACGATGCTAGTTGGCTCCGATGTCAGCGCCATGCTCTCCATCCTGGAGCCTTACCCGATCGACATCCTGGGTCTAAACTGCGCCACCGGCCCAGACCGCATGGCAGACCACATCCGCTATCTGTCCGCTAACTCGCCTTTCGTCATCTCCTGCATTCCCAACGCCGGAATCCCCGAAAACGTCGGCGGACACGCCCACTACAAACTCACCCCCCTGGAACTGCGGATGGCACTCATGCACTTCGTTGAAGACTTGGGTGTGCAAGTGGTTGGCGGCTGCTGCGGCACTCGTCCTGACCACATTCGTCAGCTAGCAGAAGTTGCACCAACGCTGACTCCAAAGCAGCGAGAGGCTAGAACAGGGACTAAGGGCTGGGGGTTAGAGGTCAGGGAACAAGCCACCACACCCCACACCCTACACCCCACCCCCCATTCCCCGAACTACACCCCCGCCGCTGCCTCCATCTACACCGCCCAACCCTACGACCAGGACAACTCCTTCCTGATTATCGGGGAAAGGCTAAACGCCAGTGGTTCAAAGAAATGTCGGGATTTGCTAAATGCGGAAGATTGGGATGGGTTAGTATCGCTAGCAAAGGCACAGGTGCGGGAAGGGGCGCACGTGCTGGATGTGAACGTCGATTATGTGGGGCGGGATGGCGTGCGCGATATGCGCGAACTGGTGTCGCGACTGGTAACGAATGTGACGCTGCCGCTGATGCTGGACTCGACCGAGTGGCAAAAGATGGAAGCAGGGCTAAAGGTAGCAGGCGGCAAGTGCCTGCTCAACTCGACTAACTATGAGGATGGCGACGATCGCTTCTTTAAGGTGCTGGAACTGGCAAAGCAGTATGGCGCAGGAATCGTGGTCGGCACAATTGACGAAGAGGGAATGGCGCGAACGGCTGAGCGAAAGTTTGCGATCGCCCAACGAGCCTACCGTGACGCTCTAGAATTTGGCATTCCCGCTTACGAAATCTTCTACGACCCGCTAGCGCTGCCCATCTCCACTGGAATTGAGGAAGATCGGGTAAATGGCAAGGCAACCATCGAAGCGATTCAGCGAATTCGGGCAGAGTTGCCGGGATGCCACATTTTATTAGGCATTTCCAACGTTTCCTTTGGTCTGAATCCGGCGGCACGGATGGCGCTAAACTCGATGTTTCTGCATCTGGCAATGGAGGCTGGAATGGATGCGGCGATTGTTAGCGCCAGCAAGATTTTGCCGCTAGCCAAGATTGACCCCAAACATCAAGAGATTTGCCGTCAACTGATCTTTGATGAGCGCCAGTTTGACGGAGATATTTGCGTTTACGATCCGCTAGCAGAATTGACGACGCTGTTTGAAGGGGCGACGACGAAGCGCGATCGCACCCAAGACGCAACCCTGCCCGTCGAAGAACGGCTGAAGCAACATATCATCGACGGCGAACGCATCGGGTTAGAAGAACAGCTCACCAAAGCACTCGAAAAATATCCGCCGCTGGAAATCATCAACACCTTTTTGCTTGATGGCATGAAAGTTGTCGGTGAACTGTTTGGCTCCGGGCAAATGCAGCTTCCCTTTGTGCTGCAATCCGCCGAAACGATGAAAGCCGCCGTCGCCTACCTGGAACCCTTCATGGAAAAAGAAGATTCCAGTCAGGCAAAGGGCACCTTCCTCATTGCCACCGTCAAAGGCGACGTTCACGACATCGGCAAAAATCTGGTCGATATCATTCTGTCGAACAACGGCTACAAGGTAATCAACCTGGGCATCAAGCAGCCTGTGGACAACATCATTGATGCTTATGAAGAACACAAAGCAGACTGCATCGCCATGAGTGGCTTGCTGGTTAAATCGACCGCCTTCATGAAAGAAAACCTGGAGGTCTTCAACGAACGCGGCATCACCGTTCCCGTGATTCTGGGTGGCGCAGCCCTCACCCCCAAATTTGTCTACGAAGACTGTCAAAACACCTACAAAGGCAAAGTGATCTACGGCAAAGATGCCTTCTCAGACCTGCACTTCATGGACAAACTCATGCCTGCCAAAGCGCAGGCAAACTGGGATGACTTCAAAGGCTTCCTAGATGGAGTCAACCCAGCAAGTGGAAACCCAGTATTCCAGAACCTAAGCCCACACCCCACACCCCACACCCCACAC
>JAAUQZ010000096.1 GCA_012033355.1 Leptolyngbyaceae cyanobacterium RM1_406_9
CCTAGCAGATGCATAAAATACCCACAAATCCAGGATAGACGGCGGCTTAGGGGCAATGGAGTAAACTTCTGGCAAAGATTGAGAGCCAAGCTATGAAAGAACGTTAATGCAGTTAATATTTATGAAGCGATTGTGCTAGCTCGACCGATACCCTTTCCTTTTGTCCTTCACAGTCTGGAGACTCTACAATGTTGCGCCTGGAACACGTCAGCAAAATTTATCCGACGGGTGAAGTCCTCAAGGATATTAACTGGGAGGTTAAACTGGGCGATCGCATCGGTCTAGTTGGGGTAAACGGTGCAGGTAAATCGACGCAGCTTAAAATTATTGCGGGCGAGATGGAGCCAACTTCCGGCGAAATCATTCGCCCCAATAGCCTGCACATTGCCTATCTGACCCAGGAGTTTGAGGTTGACCCCAGCCGCACCGTGCGAGAAGAATTTTGGACGGTATTTACCGAAGCCAACGCAGCGCAGCAGGCGATCGCCCGTGTTCAGCGGCAAATGGAAACCGCCAGCATGGAAGAATTAGACAAGCTAATTCACCAGCTAGATCGGGCCCAGCGCCAGTTTGAAGCGCTAGACGGCTACGGGCTGGAATCTCGGATTGAGAAGATTTTGCCAGAAATGGGGTTTGAACCGGAAGATGGCGATCGCCTGGTCAGCGCCTTTAGCGGCGGCTGGCAGATGCGGATGAGTTTGGGTAAGATTTTGCTCCAGTCTCCTGACCTGCTGCTGCTGGACGAGCCAACCAACCACCTCGATTTGGAGACGATCGAATGGCTAGAAACCTATCTAAAAGGTTTGACTACGCCGATGGTGATCGTTTCCCACGACCGCGAATTTCTCGATCGCCTCTGCACTCAAATTGTTGAAACCGAGCGGGGCGTATCTTCTACCTATCTAGGGAATTACACGGCGTATCTTCAGCAGAAAGAAGAGGCACAATTGGCGCAGCTTAGCGCTTTTGAACGACAGCAGAAAGAACTGGAGAAACAGCAGGCGTTCGTTGATCGGTTTCGCGCCAGTGCAACCCGCAGCACTCAAGCAAAAAGCCGTGAAAAGCAGCTAGAAAAAGTCGAGCGGATCGAAGCCCCCACAGGCAGCGTTAGAACTCTACATTTTCGTTTTCCGTCTGCCCCCCGCAGCGGTCGTGAGGTCGTGATCATTAAAGACCTGGTGCATACCTATGGCGAAAAAATCCTGTTTTTAGGAGCAAATCTGCTGATTGAACGGGGCGATCGCGTTGCCTTTGTTGGCCCCAACGGGGCAGGCAAATCCACTCTGCTGCACCTGATGATGGGCATGGAGCAGCCAACTGAGGGCGACGTTAAGTTGGGGGATCACAACGTAGTTCCGGGTTACTTTGAGCAAAATCAGGCAGAAGCGCTGGACTTAAACAAAACCGTCATGGAAACCATTCATGACGAAGTACCGGACTGGAAAAACGAGGAAGTTCGCACACTATTGGGACGATTTTTGTTCAGTAGTGATACCGTTTTTAAGAAAGTTTCAGCATTAAGTGGAGGCGAAAAAGCGCGGCTAGCACTGGCAAAAATGCTGCTCCGTCCAGCTAATTTATTGATTTTGGATGAGCCGACTAATCATCTAGATATTCCTGCGAAAGAGATGCTAGAAGAGTCCATTCAAAATTATGATGGTACTGTGATTGTGGTTTCTCACGATCGCTACTTTATTTCCCAGGTCGCCAACAAAATCGTTGAAATTCGGGATGGTGAGCTACGGCTTTATCGGGGTGATTATCACTATTACCTGGAGAAAATAGCAGAGGAAAAAGAGAAAGCTAAACTGGAAGCGATCGCTACTGAGAAAGCTGAGAAAGCTGCTGCTAAGCGTGAGAAACAAAAGCAAAAGTCTAAAGTCAAAAAGGCTTAGGTGCGGCTCTAACTACAGACAGAAAAACAGACAAATATCAATTTTCCCAGATTGACTTAGTTCAGACTTAGGAACTCGAATGATATTATTGCTGAGAAAATATTCAACAAAAGGGCTATCTGCATGACACAAGCGCCTGTTTCTCCGGTGGTGCTAGTCATTCTAGACGGTTGGGGTCATCGAGAAGACTCCAATGGCAATGCGATCGCCGCTGCTAGCACACCCATCATGGATAGCCTTTGGGCTGCTTATCCCAGAACCGTAATTCACACCTCTGGTAAAAATGTGGGGCTTCCCGAAGGGCAAATGGGAAACTCCGAGGTTGGACACTTAAACATTGGCGCAGGTCGAGTCGTTCCCCAGGAGCTAGTCCGCATCTCAGATGCAGTTGAAGACGGCACGCTGTTGAGCAATCCGGCACTGGTCAAGGCCTGTCAAGAAATTCAGCAAAGCAGCGGCAAGCTGCACCTGGTTGGGCTTTGCTCCTATGGCGGCGTACATTCCCACCTGACCCACTTGCTAGGGCTGCTGGACTTGGCAAAAGCGCAGGACATTTCTGAGGTTTGCGTTCACCTGATCACAGATGGACGGGATACAAAGCCAACTGACGGCGTAGCAGCAGTTCAGCGCATTCAGGAACACATCAATCAGATTGGCTTGGGACGCATCGTCACTCTCAGCGGTCGCTACTACAGCATGGATCGAGATCACCGCTGGGATCGAATTCAGCGAGTCTATGAGGTAATGACTCAGGATGGCGACGGTGATGGACGCTCGGCTCTAGACGTGCTGAAAGCCTCCTATGGCGAAGGAGTGACCGACGAGTTTGTCATTCCTACGCGCATCGCAACGGGAGCCGTGCAGCCCGGAGACGGAATTATCTTCTTCAACTTCCGCCCCGATCGCGCTCGTCAGTTGACTCAGGCTTTTGTTGATCCCAATTTCAAAGGGTTTGAACGAGAACGAATTGCGCCGCTAACGTTTGCAACCTTTACCCAGTACGATCCCAGCCTGCCCGTGTTGGTTGCCTTTGAGCCGCAAAACCTCAATAACATTTTGGGACAGGTGATTGCCCAGCACGGTCTGCGCCAGTTTCGCACCGCAGAGACCGAAAAGTATGCCCACGTCACCTACTTCTTTAATGGCGGCATTGAGGAACCCTTTGAGGGAGAAGACCGGGAATTAGTGCAAAGCCCAATGGTGGCGACTTACGACCGCGCCCCTGAAATGTCAGCGAAGCAGGTGACAGATGTGGCGATCGCCGCCGTCGAAAAGCAAATTTACTCGCTCATTGTGATCAACTATGCGAACCCCGACATGGTAGGGCACACGGGGCAACTCGAAGCCACAGTCAAGGCAGTCGAGACAGTCGATCGCTGTGTGGGTCGCCTGCTGGAGAGCATCGTCCGAGCAGGCGGCACAACAATCATCATCGCCGATCACGGTAACGCTGAGTATATGTGGGATGAGCAGGGCAATCCTTGGACGGCCCACACCACCAATCCAGTGCCCTTCATCTTAGTGGAAGGTGAGGGACGCAAAATTCCTGGACACGGCACAGAGGTAAGCCTACGCTCAGATGGGCGGCTAGCAGACATTGCTCCAACGATTTTGGAAATTTTGAAGCTGCCACAGCCGCCAGAGATGACCGGACGCTCGATTTTAGAGCCAGTTGGCTTTGAAGTGAAAGCAAACCGTACACCCGTGCGGGTATCTCTGTAGAATAGAGTCAGCTATCCAGGTATTCGTTATGACGTTGACGAGCGTAGTAGAAATTTTGTGGGCCCTGTCTGCGATTGGTTTGATCATTCTCGTGTTGCTACACAGCCCAAAAGGAGATGGTCTGGGTGGGTTGGGCGGACAGGCTCAGCTTTTTACCAGCACCAAGAGCGCTGAAACCACCCTCAACCGCGTTACCTGGACTCTAACCATCATTTTTATGGGGCTAACGATCGTTCTTAGTGCAGGCTGGCTTACCCCGCCTCAGTAGGCAAGCGTTTGTTTAGCCATGAAAGGCGATCGCCCTTTATCTTCTCTCTTCAATCGCCATCTGCAACTCAGGTGGCGATTTTTGCCGCAGGTAAGCCTGTTCTGGAGCGGGGTGGCGATCGCCCTTCTTCTATCGATCCTTTTACATTTTCAATTTCCTATTTCCACGCTGGCTCAGGTAAATCCGCAGACTCCATCATCGAGTTTGCCCTCGCCGCAGGTTCATCCACTGCCCTCCACGCTGGCTCAGTGGCAGGATACTAGCAATCAAGGCGATTACTTCTCAGAAATCAGTCCGACGGAATTGGGCTATCTGGTGTGGTCAAGGTTTCCGGTTAAAATCTACGTCGAGCCGCCTTCTGAAGAATTAGTGGAGAGCAGTTACTCTGAAAGCGGAACTGACTTGCATCGCTCCCTTGACTGGTTTGAGGCAGTCACGCAGTCCATTCAGGAATGGAATGCTTATTTGCCGCTAGAGCAGGTTGACTCTCCTGAAGGGGCTGACATTTCCATTTGGCGATCGACTCCACCCCTTCAAGGTTGGCATGAAGGCAATCTCCGTGCCCGTTCTGCGGAAACTCGCTATCAGATTTATCGGGTAAATCCGGTAAACGGTTCAGCCTATTTAACTCAGCGATTTAATATTCTGCTTCGCCCCAGCCAAACAGAAGAATACATCCGGGCAGCGGCAAGACATGAGCTAGGTCATGCCCTGGGCATCTGGGGACACAGTTTGTCAGAAACCGACGCGCTCTACTTTTCACAAGTTCGCAACCCTCCTCCAATATCGCCCAGGGATGTGAATACGCTTAAACGGATTTATCAGCAGCCAACCCAGTTAGGCTGGCCACTTAACTAATTTTGGGCAGATGAAACCTGTGACGACGAAGATTGTCCAGGAAGGTCTGAATTAAGCTGAAATACCAGTGGCGCTCCACTTTCGCCGCCACCCACTACAATTACTTTGGCATTGTCAGACTCAGCCAAACTTTCAGTCGCCTCAATCGCCCTCAGTTGCAGTGCTTGGTCGGTCAAACTCTCAGCCACAATTGCCTGGGCATCTGCCACACCCCGCGCCTCAACTCGTTTGCGTTCTGCCTCTTGCCGTTCACGCTCTAGGGTAAACGCCATTTGCTGGCTTTCTTGTTCAGCGCTCAGTTTTTCTTGAATTGCGGCTTGCAGCGTTTCAGGCAAAATTACTTCTCGCAGGTAAGCGCCATCCACACTGAAGCCCAACGGCTCAAGCTGTTCACTTAGCCGCACTTGCAGCTGTTCCGACACTTCTTGCCGCTGGCTAGAGTAAACAGCCTCAACCGGATAACTAGCCGTAATTTCTCGCACCGTAGAGCGAAACCGAGAGCGGATAATTTCTGCTTCATCGTCACCAATGGACTGATAGAAGTTAACGACCTGCTGCGGCTCTAACCGATATTGCAGACTAACGTGCAGGTTAAAGGTCAACCCTTCCTGTGAGGTCACTTCAATATCTTCAGTCACATCTCTGAGCCGAGTTGAGAAAAGTTCTAGATTAGAAAACGGATTGACTGCATGGATTCCCGGATCTAAAGGACGCTCGGATACGCTGCCAAAGGACTCTACGACTCCAACACTGCCAGCAGAAATGATTCTTAGCGTTCGTGAGAAACAAACGATGATGGAAACTAAGCCAATCAGGATGGCGATCGCCTGCACGCCAGAGCGACTGCGCGAACTCACCATCTTTTTACTAGAAAAATAGACCAAAAGCGAAACCAGAGTCGTTAAGAGAGAAACGATAAAAGCCATAAACCTATCCTTTGCGAGGATTGCAACCAAATTACAAAGGTTCTAAATGGCTTACTTCCCTTCCGGGTGAAGATTAGCTAAAAGGTTAAAGATGTGCTTCTGCGTCACGGGGCGCATCTCTGGTCTTCCAGTGGAAAAGAAGTAGAAGCCTGTGCAATACAGTGTCAAGGTCTAGCAAAGCTCTTCTCACAACCACACTCTCACAGCCACATTAGTTACAACAGTTGCTCCTACCTCAATTTCGGGTTGAGCCATCAGATTCAAGATCGAGTGAAGCAAAGCAAAACCCAACACCGCCTTGCTGAGCGCTGAGATCTAAGACTTCTCGAAAAAGCCGCAGATCTTAACCCCTACAGTTGGCGATCGCCCCTACTTAGCAACACCGCTCACCTTCAGCAAATCGGCAATGGTTGGGCAGTAGGTCGGTAAGCCATAGCTGGCGGGACTCACCGGATTTTTGTAGGTAAAGTGACGATAGCTGAGACAAAATCGATCCCAGGCTGCCATCTGAATCCGAAATAATACGATAAACAGGTCGGCTAACCGGGTTGAGAGCGGAATTCGCAAAAAGATAGGCTTGTTGAAGTAGCGACAAATTTGCTCTACCGCTCGATTTACCGTAATCGCAGGATTACCCAGGACGATCTGACGCGATTCTCCCGGAGTTGGGGGATGCTCTAATAGGTGCAGCACGACCTGAGCAATGTCTTCCCCGTGCAAAAAGTGAAAGCTGCCGTCTGCCTTAAAGAAGCGAATCAGGTTAATCCACTTTGCCACTTCGGGTAAGCCGGAAGTGATATGAGAATAGGGCTTTTGCTCATCTCCACCAAAGACGAGCGTGGGGAAAACAGTGGTAATGCGGTGGGCGATCGCCAGCCTCGGCAACTGCTGAAAACAACTGTGCTTGGACTTGATGTAGTCCGTACCCAACTCCCCGGCTTCCTTTAAGAGCTGATTGTGGCGATCGAGAATGCTAGCGGTGGAGAAGTAAATCACCTGCTGGCATACGTCTGGGTCGAGCAGATTCATTAGCCGCAGCGTTTTTACCACGTTGATGTCATACACCTCCTGAGCGCCACCCCAGGCGGTTGCCGTTAACACTGCGCTATCAATGGTTTTGAGCAAGTCGGCAAACTGCTCAATCTCTCGTAGGTCAGCCTGAAGGACGGTCACTCCCGGACGCGCATTGTAGTCAAACTTCAGCTTTTGCGGATTTCTCACCAGCAAAAACAGATCGTGAGACGTTTCTCGAATGAGGCGATCGCAAATGTAGTGACCAATGCAGCCGCTAGCCCCCGTTACCAAAATTCGCTTCGCAGTCATAATGAATTGCTAGGCATGAACCGCTAACAGTTGGTCTGCCTGCTTTGCCGTTTCAAAGAAGAAAGCCGCGTTTTCCTCTGGTGTGTCGGGCAAAATGCCGTGCCCCAGGTTGAGAATGTGTCCCTGGTTGCCTGCTTTGCGAATTGTGTCGAGAATGCGATCGCGGATAAACTCGCGTGAGCCAAACAGCACACCGGGGTCAAGGTTGCCCTGTACCTTCATTTGTCGCCCTAGCCGCTGCCGCGCCTCTGCCATGTCAACCGACCAATCGACGCTGATGATGTCGGCCCCAGAGCGCCCCATCCGCTCCAGCACGCCTGCGCTGCCGCTAACTAGCAGAATGAGAGGCGTATCGGGGTGCGTTTCTTTTACCTGGCGAAAAACGCGCTGCTGGTAGGGCAGGGCGAACGTTTCATAGTCTTGGGGGCTGAGCTGCCCTGCCCAGGAGTCAAACATTTGCACGACCTGTGCGCCGCTGTCGATTTGATAACGGGCGTAGATGGCGATCGCATCTGCCAACTTAGCCAAAAGCTGATGCAAGACAGCCGGGTTAGAAAACGCCATTCCCTTGATTACCGAGTAGGTTTTTGAACCTTTGCCCTCTACGGCATAGGCTGCTAGCGTCCAGGGCGCACCCACAAATCCTAAAACGGTAGAGCGATCGCCCACTTCCTGCCGCAACGCCTGCAAAATTTCTTGAATAAACGGCAAAGACTCCGCTGGATTAAGCGATCGCAGTGCATCGACCTGAGCCTGAGTGCGAATGGGGCAATCGATGATTGGCCCTTTTCCTTCGGCGATGTCCATGTCAATCCCTAAACCGGGCAGAGGCGTAACGATATCAGAAAACAAAATTACTCCGTCCGGCTGAAACGCTCGCCAGGGCTGCAATGAAACCTCGATCGCCACCTCTGGAATCTCAGACCGCTGGCGAAACGACGGATACTTTTCTCGCAAGTCTCGATAGGCTTTCATATAGCGACCTGCCTGTCGCATCATCCACACCGGAGGACGGTCTAACGCTTCACCCCGAGCAGCCCGCAGCAGATAAGGAACCTGGTTCAGTCCAGCCATCAAAAATTTCTCTCTTAAAGTTACAGACTTCACAGCAAGAATTTGGCGATCGCTAACCCTAATAATTTTTTGTGTTCAGACGCTGACGTTTCAAACACAAAAATGCGCTTAGATTCAGCAATTCCAGGATTATGATTATATAGCGATTCGGCGTGTTGAGCGGTCATGGGTTATGGGTCACTAGCTTTTTACCAATGACTAACACCAACTCAGCTTAAACTAGTGAGTATTAGAGTGAACGTTAAGAACTGTTAGCAACTGCATCGATTCATGGACATTACAGAATTTTTTCAGCAAAGTGCTGGCAAATGGTTTTCACAGCGCACGAGTCATCACCTCGCCTTTAAGCAATCTGAGAGCGGCAAGTCTGACATTCGCATTGAAATGCTGCCTCAGGATGCTCCTGAAGTGGTTGAGCTTTGTCAACAAAATGAAATTGATCCGACGCTAGCACTCTGTGGGGCACGAGTCACCTGGGACGGCACGATGGAATGGGACAAGGAAAAGCACGAAGGCTCTACCGTTTTAGTTCCGGTTGCTGATCCAGAAAAGCCCAGGGAAGGCAAACTGCTGCGAGACACAGGCTATGCCGAAAAAGCGCCCGTTGCCGGACGCTATGTGATGGGCGATGACGGCTCCCTGACGCTGATTACTGAATACGAATCGATGTACTCCGAAGAGCGTCTCTGGTTTGCCAGCCCAAACCTGCGCCTGAGAACCAGCATCCTCAAGCGTTTTGGTGGCTTTAGCATGGCTACGTTTTGCTCGGAGATTCGGATGGGAGGGCAGGGGTAAGGGGCGTAGAGCCAGAGCCATGTATGCAGAAAATTGGGTTGAATACTAGGCTAACGCAATCCAGCAAAGCCAGATATTACCTCTTCATCCCTGCTCCCTGCTCCCTCCTCCCTCCTCCTTCATCCCTCCTCCCTGACTCCTCACTCCCTCTCCCTCGACTCCTGCCAGGAAACACTATCTCCTGCCAGGGCAAGATCGGTGAAATAGTCATCCCTGTTTTGCACGACGGCTTTGAGCTTGGTGTAAAAGTTTGAAACGCCTGTAGCGGGGACAAATTGGTGAATGGGGTGTTTGTTAACGCGATCGCCTGCCCACTGCACTAGTTCCGCAGCATCTAACCCAACATTGACGGGTTTGAAAGTTTGAATTGGAGAATCTGCGCTCCCTGGGGCAGTGGGTTGGCTAGGCGCAGCGGCAGCAGGCGACTCACGGCTGGCTTCCAGAGACTCAGCGATCGCTGAAGCTTCTGGGGTGGCGGTGGAATCGGGTTTGGCAGGGGGAACCTCAGGAGCAGCGGGTGGCTGAGGGGACTTAGCAGCAGGCAGTAGGGCACGAATGGGGCTGCCTGTACTTGATTCTGCGGGTGCCTCTCGATTAGATGGCCCATCCTTGCTTTGCTCTACGCCTGTCGATTCTGGCGTGGCAGTATCGGTCGGGCCGTCTTCGGCAGCTTCATCGGCTGGAGTTACAGTCTCAGGGGGGTAGGGCGGAACAGCTTCGCGGGTTCCTACCAGATTAGATGAAGCAGGGCGATCGCTGCTCAAAGATGCTCGACTTGAAGTTCGACTTGAAGCAGATGATTCAGGCGACGCAATCAGAGTTCTAGGAAACTTGCCGCAAACCATGCGCTCAAACTCGTGATTAAAGTGATGAAGCGGCTGCCCTCGTCTTTTCCAAAGCGTCAAAATTTGCGTCACCGATACCGCTTTGTATCGGCCCTGATAAAGCGCTTCCACTACCGCAGACCGCAACCAGTTGACCGGATATTCACGCAGCCAATAGTCAATTAGCCGCTCAGTTGTAAACCCACCCAGGTCAAAACTGTAATGGGTCAACAACTCAGCAGCCTCTATCGCAGCATCTCTCGCTAGTTCTGTCATCGCTAGGGTAGAGTCAAATCAAAACTCTAACAAAATTCTGATCATTCCGCCGAGCCTCAACGTTAGTCTGTTTTTTGACAAACTTAATCGTTCCTGCGGCGTACACCTCCGTCTACTGTACCCGTCTCATCCCCGCCAAAGGGTTCAGGGTCAATATTCCAGTTAAAGTCGCTGATACGCAGTCCGAGAGAGGACTGTTCCCGTCGCGGATTCACTCGCAGCGTGATTGCATAGGTTCTTCTACTGTATTCCAGAATATATTCCGTTTGAATTTCGCGATCCCGATCCAAACTGAGCGAAGTTTGAAATCCAATTCTAAAGGGGCCATAAAGCTGCTGGATAATGCCGCCTGAAATCACTCGGTCATCCACAACTCGGTCAAATCGGAAGGGCGATTCCCCGTCTCGAATGTTTTGTGAGTAGGTCAGGTTGAATCCGGTGTAGTCAAAGAATGGGCGAGAGAAATGTCCAAATTGCCCACGCACTCCAATGCTGGCCGTATAGACTTGCTGGGTATCGCCATTGCTGTAAGCGCTAAACACTCCCCTCAAGCCAGTCACCAAATCCACATAGGGAACGACAGGGTTGGGAGTATACCTTAAGCCCTCCGTCGCTGTAGGAGGAAGGGGTTGACCCCGCCACAGCAGAAAGTTTCGCCGCAGGGCAATGCCGCCCTGATAGCGGGTTAGCTCGACGGGGTTGCCATCTGAGGCAAGGATCAAATCGCGGCGATCGGTATTGGCGCTAACGAGTTGCACACCAGCCTGATAGCTTAACCTGATGCCAGTGTCGCCTAAAACATAGGTGGGGGAGGTGAGAACTAAACCCAAACTCCGCTGCACGGTTTGGAAACCCAGGGAGCCGTTGAAGAGGCGATCGCGATAGCTATATTCTGCCGTCAGCGTATGGTCATTAAATACCTGCTGCTGTAGCCGTAAACTGCCACGAAACTCGGTCTCCAACTCATCCAGATCAAGACTGGTAAACACAGCGTTACCCCGCAAAATCGTAGTCGGGCTAAACCGAACATTCAACTCGCCAATTAGGCCGTAGTTTGCTGGATCGGTCAGGTTAAAGCCATTGTCGTAGGCTCGTTGAAGGAAAATTTGCGGTCTAACTGAAAACTGGACTTGGGGACTGAGGGCATATTCAAAACTGCTTTCAATAAAAAAACCACCCCGGTCTTCTTCATCAAACCCAAACTGAATCAGTCCAGGGCTGCGCTCTCGATCATCTAAAATGACGCGATTTTGAAAGTAAGGAATGGATAGCCCCTGATCAAACACAATTCGGGGTCGCCTAGCCCGAATTTCACTGCGACTGGGCGACAGGCGAGTAAAAGTAGCTGTGTCCGCCCTTAGCTCAAGTTCTGGTGGCGAGAAGGGGTCGTTGGTGATGCGGATGTTGGTTGCAACCCAGCCGTCTGGCGTAAACTCAATTTCCTCTGCCTCAAATCGAATTCGCCGCACTTCACCGCCTGTGCCGCCTCGCCTGACATTGCCTGAACCGAGAATTACAGATAGCCCACCCGGACTGCTGACATCCGCATCTGAATCTTCATCGGCTCCAGAGTCGATTGCATCTGAAGCATCGGCTGGAACTTCGTCTTCTTCCTCTTCTTCGTCTTCGTCGGTGGATGTGCTGTCCAGGTCGGGCTGGGGGTCAACATCGGGCGGCGCATCTGAGTCACCTGCATCCGTGACAGCACCTTCATCGGGCAGAATTTCAGGCTGTTCAGCACTAATCAAGTCGCCTCTGAGCGGCTCTTGCGCTCCAGCGCTGGCATCAGTGGGTAACGTTGCCGAGAAGTCTTCGCCCGTTGTGGGGAGAAATATTTCGCCGCTGGCGTTGAGGATGTCGCCGCGCTCCTGAACAAAGTTGTAGACAAAGCGATCGCCCCTCAACTCCTGCTCTCCAGTGACCAGGGTGACGTTTCCTTCAGCGACTGCAATGCGGTTGAGCAAATTTACCCGTAGCTGATCTGAGGTTAAAACGGCTCTGCGGAAACGCATTTCGACGTTTCCCTCGGCAACAAACACCTGTTGGATTTGGTCAAATCGCTGGCGATCGGCTGAAAGTTCGATCACCTCTCCGGTGCCGGATGGGTCGAGCATGAACGGCTCACCGTCTGCGGGCAGTGGGTCAGGCGATCGCCCCTCCGGAGAGGGTTCCGGTTCCTCATCCATTTGAGGCGAGTCGAGCGGCTCACTTCCAGGTTCTAAGTCTCCTGCTTCTGGCGTTTCTGGAAGGGGAGGCAGATCGTCTGGAATGATTAATACTCCCCCTGACGGCGGGGCGCTATCTAAGCTAGGTGGGCGATCGGGTAGCAGTTCAAGGGTCGGTTCACCAGGCTCAACCTGTGGCAGGGGAACGGAGTCTAGCGGCGGCAATGGCTGCGGTTCTAGCTGCGGCAGTTGAGCCAGTTCGGATTCTGCTTCTTGAGCAAAGATGTTTAGTCGCAGCGATTCAGGAATGGGGGAACGATTTCTTTGGGGCGATCGCCCAGATTCAGACAAGTAGCGAGACGAAATCTGCCGCTGAAACAAAGCGATCGGGGATGCAGCGGCGGTTGCGGTTAAGTCTGGTTCAACCGCTTCGCTGGCTTCTCGACTGGTTTCTACGGTTGAGGAGGGGACTACCGGAGGTGAGATAGAAGGGACTGCAATTTCAACTGCTTCAGTTTCAGCTATTTCAGTTTCAGCTATCTCAATTTCAGTTGTCTCCCCTTCGACTGTCTCCCCTTCGACTGACTCCCCTTCGACCGCGCCAGCCTCGACCTCTCCAGGTAGAGCATTTGCCGCCGAGGGAGCGGACGCAGGAGTAGAGAGAAGATTTGGAGAAGTAACGCCATATGTAACCCCATTGCCCTGGTTTGGAAAGACGGGCTGGGTCTGGTTTAGTTCGACGGATTCGCCTAGCAGAGCAGCATCAGGTGTACCTACCTCAGCGGCATCTGAGATGGTTGACCACTCAGACGAGGCAGGCGATCGCTCCGGTGCGAAACGTTCAGGCGGGGTAGGGATGGGGGCAGTGCTGCGACCGTAGATTGGGCAACTTGGGTAGACCCCGCAGGCAAAACTGTTGCTGAGGGAGGGGCAGTGGGACGAGTTTTCTCCGACTGCAGCAAATCGATAATCGGAGAAGGAGGCGGCAGAACCGGGTAGGGCATACTTTGGCACAACAAATTTATGCGGACAGCCCGGATACATCGCTTTAGCCGTCCTCAGCGCAGGCTAATTGCCTGGGGGAGCAAGGGAGTGTTTTGGCTGTCTATTCTAAATCCCGGCGCTTGGGGTTACGAGCGGGATCATTTGACAAAAATCCAAACACAAAAAGCGCAATAAAGAAGCCAACAACGATGTAAACGGCGATTTTAAGAGTCAGCATGGGAAGCATCTCCAGCAATAGGCTTTCTTATAATATCGAAACAGTGTCCTTTTTCTTACACCGCATTTCGATTTGATGGCTGTTGGGTGACTGAAGATTTTTCTTAATGCCTAATGAGGAATCACTCGCTGAAGCATCACTGAGGGGCACAGCGATCGCCATTTAAGGCAGCAACAATACACTCTACCCTAAGTCAGATGTCTTCTGGTAAGTGGATGTTCCCTGGAACAACAGGTCGTTCTCAGTTTCACCAAAGAAGCGGTAAGCCTTGCCTGCCGAAGCTGCTGGGCGGCAGTTGTTCTAGCCAGGCAGCACTAGGGGTTTAGAGAGATAAGGTAGGATTGGAACACTTTGATCGACTGATGAGCCACTGAACAACGGGAGTTTCTATGGCGATCGCCCCATCCCAACCCACTCTTAGCCTTCCAGATCATACGCAGTTGCCGGAAACCGACGGTACATTTGTGAAAAATTTCCAGGAGCATCCGCAAAGCCTGCTGCTGACAGATTCCATTCGCCCTATTCTGGATACTCTCCACCCCGACAGACAGTACGCCATCGGACAAGATTGCGGTATCTATTGGCGGCTGACCGAGCCACCAGAGCGTGGTGCTGAGGCTCCTGACTGGTTTTATGTGCCGAACGTGCCGCCGCTGCTCGACGGGAAGAGGCGACGTTCCTACGTGATGTGGCAGGAAATCGTTGCCCCCCTGATTGTGATTGAATTTGTCTCTGGCAATGGCTCTGAGGAAAGGGATAGCACTTCGCCTTTTGCCGGAGATGGCTCAAAAGCTGGGAAATTTTGGGTTTACGAACAAGCCATTCGAGTGCCGTTCTACGCCATTTACGAAGTAGATAAAGCCTCCGTTGAGGTCTACGAACTGATTGCCAACCACTACCAGCGCTGTAACCCCAACGAGCGAGGACATTTCTCGATTACGCCAATGGGAGTGGAATTGGGCATCTGGCAGGGGCAATACATTAACCAGTCCCTACCCTGGTTGCGCTGGTGGAATAGCGACGGCAATTTACTGCTAAACGGAGATGAGCGAGCCGAACAGGAAAAACAACGCGCTGAACAGGAAAAACAACGCGCTGAACAGGAAAAACAACGTGCTGATCGTTTGGCAAACAGGTTGAGGGAGTTGGGACTCAACCCAGATGAAATGTAAGCGTTCGGTAGGATAGTTCAGCAAATCATCATCCATCCTTCCAAGAAAGTTTTGGCGGTTGGAGATAGAGTTGAGTTTTGCTACGCTCTACCCCAATCCATCTGGAGTGCTTGAGCCAAAGCATTGAGTTTCGTTCTTTAACCCGACCCCTGAAAGGAGTTTGATTTGAGCCTCTACTTCCGCTGTCTTCGTCGTAGCCAGTTCCAGGCTTTAGCCAGGATTTCTTCTATCCAGACCATGCCTGAGTCAAGCCATTCCAGGATCTGTTCTAAGGGATGTTTAACATAGCCGACGAGAGTAGCTTCTGTCTCAATCCAGGGGGCTTGAAGGTTAGATGAGCCATCTTGAGAATTGGATTGCTCTATCTGTCCGGGTGTATTGGGTTGGGAGGGTTGTAGGGTAGAGCCAGGTTTGGGAGACGGACTTGGGGCGATCGCCCCTGTTTTCGACTCTGCCCTTTCAACTTGGGCTAGTCTGCTCTCTGAACGGATGCCTTTCAAACCTGAAAATATTTTGCCAAAGCGATCGGTTTGAGGATTGGTTTGAGTCGCCTCAGCAAAACCCTGCCGTCTGCCTGCAAACGGGAATAAACCGCTAAAGCGAGAGCTTTTGAGCAAGCGCGATGGCGTTCCAGCCAGAGGATTCAAGGCAGCTTGCCGTCGCCGCTTCCAGGGATTGATTGCTGTTTCTGAGAACTCCGTCATTTCGACAAAGCCGCTAGTGTCGTCGTCCTCAGTCCAGGGATCTTCAACTCTGGGTTTGCTCAGGTTAACCGTTTGGGTATGGGCGATCGCCTGCTCAGCCTGCAAACTTGCAACCAGAGCAGATTCCTGAAATAGGTTAGTGGCGATCGCGACTGAACTGGTCTGCATCCACGCCATCAGCCGTCGAACCATCCGCACGGGCGGCAGGGCATTCTGACGCACTTCCGGCAGCGGCAAGGGAAAGGGAGCAGGCTGCTGGGCCCACAGGTCTCGTCGAGTTCGCCAATAGTGAGCAACTTCCCACACAATACGTCGGTGCAGTTGCGCCTGCTGCTCAGTCGTTAGGATGTCTAGAAGCTGTCCCTGGTTGGTCACTAGCACCAGGGAACGACTAGTCAACAGGGAGGCAATGCCGATGATTTTGCCGGAGAGGGAGAGCGATCGCGCAGCGCCATTTCCACCCGTAGCTCCAGTTAAACTGATCAAGCTCACAGCACCATTCTCACTGGCAGCGCTTGCACTGACAGCACCGTTTTGACTGACGACAATTTCTGCATCAGTCGTTCGATCTTCCGTCGCGTTGGGTTGGGCTGGACGATAATGAATGGCTAGTTCGCTAGCCTGATCCGCTTGAATCGATAGATCGGATACGCTGACTCGCTCTAGCGGCGATTTTGCCGTTGGCAGCAGCGCAAATGCTTCTACTGTTTGCAGTGCCCGATAAATTGGCGTATCTGAACTCAGGGACGGTTCTAGTCGAGGTGGCGCGTTGACGTGCTTGACTTTTTGAATTGCCTTTTCGACCGTCTTAAGCCGCAATGAAGTCGTCTGCACTGCCTGTCGAAGCTGTTGGGCTGTTACTCGCCCTGTCTGAAACGCTACGTAAGCTGGGTACAGCAAGATCTGTACGCTCCAGGAGGCCGTCATTTTGACAGAGCGGACAGTACGCCTGACCTGCTCACTCAATTGCAGCGATCGCCGATTGAGAAAGTTAAATACGCTGCTTTGATAGCGACCGGGGGAAGGCATGGGAAGGGATGAGAAATGAGGGATGAAGGATGAGGTTTGGAGCCGTATAGTAAAGCCTTGTAGGGGATGTTCGTTGACCGCTTTAGCAGAGATGGGTACACCCCTTCATCCCTCATCCCTTATCCTTCATCCTTTTCACAGATGCCCTGATCTTAGTCGAAAGATGCCTGACTCAGTTACCCCATTTCAGAATCAGATGCCCCTCAATGTTGCTGAGGCTGCAACCGTGCAGCTTGAGCGGGCGATCGCTCGTTTGCGCCAACTGACCCAGCTTGATGTGCAGACCAACTGGCACCATTGCTTTGAGGATCTGTCGATTGCTAAAGCAACCCAGCCTGAACGGTGGAAAGAGTGGGCGATCGCGGCTCTTAATTCACGTCATCACGTTGCCTGGGGCAAAGGGCGGGTGCTGTGGCTGGGGCAAACTTTGACAATTCCGCAGGCTTTGGAGGGATATTTCCTGGAGAGGTTGGCTTTGCGTCTGGCTCTGGTCTGGTGGGCAAGGGAGGCGCAGGTTTTTGTAAACGGGAAGCTGGTGCAGGAAGGCGATATTTTTGACGCTTCCACCCGAATTTTGCTCAGCCCATCGGCTAGACCGGGAGAGCAAATTCACCTGGCGCTGCGGCTGGTCAGTCCGGGTCATGACGATGGCGCATTGGTTAAGTCGCTCTGTGTTTACGAAAACTCTCCCGATTCGCTCAGTCCCGAACCTGGATTTGTGGCGGATGAACTAGCGGTTTTGCAGCGCTATCTCACATCTTTTGCGCCCGAAAAGCTAAACCCAGTGGCGACTGCCGTTGCTCAACTCGATTGGGCAGTGCTGCAAAGCCAGTCCACAGCATCCCGACTTGCCTTTGACCAATCGCTGCAAGCCCTGCGGCAGCAGCTTCAGCCATTGGGTGACTGGCTCAATCAGCGGCAAATTCAGCTTGTAGGGCACGCTCATCTCGATCTGGCGTGGCTGTGGACGGTGAGCGAAACCTGGGAGGCGGCGGAGCGGACTTTCAAATCGGTTCTCTCGCTCCAGCAAGATTTTCCTGAACTGACTTTTTGCCATTCGTCGCCTGCATTATTTGCCTGGACTGAGCAACACCGCCCGGAATTGTTTGCCGCGATTCAAACTGAGGTTGCAGCGGGTACATGGGAAATTGCGGCGGGGCTGTGGGTGGAGCCGGAGCTAAATCTGGTCAGCGGTGAGTCGATTGTGCGGCAGGTGCTTTATGGTCAGCGCTATGTGCAGGAAAAGTTTGGTAAATTCAGTGCGATCGCCTGGTTGCCCGATAGTTTTGGCTTTTCCTGGCAGTTGCCGCAGATTCTCAAAGGCGGCGGCATTGAATACTTCGTCACGCAAAAACTGCGCTGGAACGACACCACCGAATTTCCCCATGAACTGTTTGGTGGCGATCGCCCGACGGCAGCGAAATTCTCAGCTTCATGTCACCCCGCATCGGCGAAGGCATCGACCCGCTCAAAATCTCCGAGTATGCCTGCACCTGGGAAGCAAAAACCCACATTCAGCAAGCCCTCTGGCTTCCTGGCGTGGGCGATCACGGCGGCGGACCGACCCGCGATATGCTAGAAACCGCCCAACGCTGGCAGCAATCCTCCCTCTTCCCCCAACTCACCTTCAGCACCGTTCTGAACTATCTGCGATCGCTAAATCCAGCGGACAATGCCCCCCCTACTCCCCCAGCCCCCTCCCTCCCCACATGGAATTCTGAACTCTACCTCGAATTCCATCG
>JAAUQZ010000389.1 GCA_012033355.1 Leptolyngbyaceae cyanobacterium RM1_406_9
TCCCTTATTCCCTGTCTCTGCTATCAGAACCGTAAACTTCGTTTGCCCTTCCTGACTTTCCACCTCAAGCACCCCTCCTAGCTGTTCTGTGAGCTTTTTCACGAGTGCTAGTCCTAGTCCGGTGCCTCCCTGTTTCCAGTGGTCAGCATGGGGGACTCGGTAGAATTTTTCAAAGATGTGTGGGAGTGCGTCGGTTGAAATTTCGGCTGTGTTGCTGACTGTCAATGCGATTCCAGGGGCAGGATTGGAATGGGCATGGATGCAATTTTCAGCATGACTGACCCGCAGCCAAATTTCACCCCCAGATGGGGTATATTTACAGGCGTTATTCAGCAATTCTGCCAAAATCCGCTCCAGAATGCTGCGGTCTGAGGTGATTGGCGGAAAGTCAGCCGGAATCTCGACCTGAAGGTGCTGCTGGCGATCGCCGATCGGGCCAAAAACGGGCTTACTACGTCTGGTATCCAGCTCTGTAGAACAATCGTCTCCGTCGCGACTGGATAGTGTTGCGCCTCTAGCCGCTGCAAATCTAGCAGGTCATTGATCAGGTTTACCTCTTTAGCGCATTCAGCCTGCAAAATCTCCAGGTATTGCTGGCTTCGTTCTGGCGTAGCGGCGAGCTTGAGCAGGTGAATGGCTATCTTCATATTGGAGATGGGGGTGCGAAGCTCGTGAGAAACCGTATTCAGGAAATCATCCTTTAGCTGATGCAGTTGCTTCAACTCTTGAATTTGAGCTTGAGCCGCTTGAAACAATCGAGATTGACGGATGGCGATCGCACATTGATTAGCCACCTGCTCAACGAGGCGCACCTCTGACTCGCTAAACATCTGCTCTTTGGGTTTAAACAACCACAAATTTCCAGAAACTTTCTGATTGTCTAAAAGTGAACAAGCCAGCGTAGCATAGGACTTTTCTCCCACTCGAAGCGGATCGTAGGAGCTAAAGCAAAACTGGCTAGATAGCCCCCGCAAAAGCTGATGATGAATAGACGGATCAGGAGAGTCGGCGATCGCAAGCGTGGCTCCCTTGCAGGCAGGCAAAGTCGTATATTCATAAAAATAGTGAAAGCAGTCTGGTTATCGTTGTAGAGCGCTACATCGCAGCATTCAACGGCTAACCCCTGCCCTAGCTCTTGCACTACAGTTTGCAAAATCTGCGCTTCATCCAGACTGTCTCGAACTTTATCAGTGATGCGCCTGAGCATCGCTTCAAAGTGAAAGGCTTGATGGAGTTGGTGGGTGCGTTCTTGCAGTTCAGCGGTGCGCTGCTCGACTCGTAGCTCTAACTGCTCGTTTGCCCTGGCTAGCGCGATGATAGAATCCTGCAACCGAGCCTCAATTTGGTTGTGTGCCTGTGCTAAGACGATCAGTTCATGGATGCCTTTTGCTTGGACGGGCTGACTCACTTTTTGCCAGGGTGGTCTTGAAGACATCGTTTGCTCTGCCAGCAATTTAGACGCTAGGCTCAAGTGCTGGATAGGTTGGACAATCCATTGAGAGGTTAGCGCTGCCGCTACGGTTGCTACAACCAGAACCCCCAAACACAGCAGCATCGTAGAGCGGACGTTAGCAGCAGTGTATGGCGCAAAATCTGACTCTGGCACGACTACCACGACCAGCCAGGAGAGTCCGTAGCGATCGCGAAAAGGAGTCACCTGAACGATCTGCCGCTCGCCATTCACCGTAAAATCAAGCTGCTGGCTGTGTTCAATTGCGTCCAAACTGTCAAAGCGCTGAAGCAAATGCTCTGCCGTTGTTTGGATGATTAAGTTTTTGCTGTCAATTGCTGCAAGTCTTTGGCTGTCTTCAATCTGAGCAGACGGAGCAGGTAGGGCAGCCTGCATTGGGGTTGAACTGGCTACTAGATCTCCCGATCGCTCAATGATAAATGTTTGCCCAGAACGGCCAACGTCTAACGCTCTTAAAAAGCTAGAAAGTCTGGAAAGGGAAAGTGTAGCGTTGGTAACGCCTAAAAACTCCCCGGTTTCGCCATAAAGCGGACGAACGGCGCTGATTGCTAATTCTGAGGAGGAAAAGTAAGGATAAATTTCAGTCCAGGTCGGTTTTCCTGTCTGGACGGCGGCAAGGTACCAGGGACGCTCTCGCGGATCAAAGGTGTCATCTGCTGCAATCAGGCGAGTGCGATCGCCCTGGTCATTGGTCGCGTAAGTGTGATAGCGATTGCCCGTTGACTCATCCATCACCCGAATCGCCAGCGTACCGTCCTCTAGGCGATCGACTGCATGAATTTCGCCTTGTTCGTTGGCAAAGGCGATCGGGCGTAGATTGGGAAACAACTGCATCTGCTGCCAAAAGTGACGCTCCAAACGGTCTGCATTTTGCAAGTCAATTTGCCCCAGTCGCACCGCGTCGGCATTGATCTGAGTGATCATATGCGGCGTTTCCATTAAAACAGCAACCTGCTGTTGAACCCGCAGAGAAACCTCATCGGTGAGTTGAGTCGCCATTTGCTCAACCGCTCTCTGACCACTTTTAAGGGAAAAATAGCAGGTCAGCCCAACGGCAAGCCCAACTTGCAGCGTAAAAGGCAATATCAGCGCAGTCTGGAGAGGAATTTTGCAGGAATTCCCCAGAATCGGAATGAGACGTTTCAGCAACACCAGCACGTATCCGTTTTCTGAATCAGAATTTCAACCAAGTTGAACCTGTCTTCTCACGGACAAGCCGCGCTCTTGCCAAAGAAGCCAGATTGAATCCAGTTTTCAATCCTGGGGGCATGGGTATGGAAGCTCTAAGCCAGTCCTGGGACTAGCGGGTTGTGAGAGGCACAATAACCCAGTGGGGTGCGTCCCTCGCAAGCCATTTAGGATAGCGGTAGAGGATGAGAACTTTGGGGGCTAAATCAACAGAGAAATTTTGGGTACACAGTATGCAGAAGATTCTAACTGGTAGACGATCAGTCTAGAACAACGGGACTTACGCAAGCAGAACGCAAAATTGAGCAAGGACTATCCTAAACGAGGAATGTGTATCAAATTAGTCAACTGCCGAGGACAATCGGGGGATAGTCGCTGTAATATGATTCTGATTCTCAGAATGGTTTTGACTCAGCTAACCTGGAAAATTTTGATTTGGCAGTGCGATCGCCAATGAACCCTTAAAACCCCCGATGTTCGTTGACAAAAATCTGACTCAATACATTGTTTTTGCGGACGATAGCATCATCAACGCGCTGCAAAAAATCAGCGACAACAAAAGCGGCATTATTTTCTCGATTACCGAAGCGGGCGTGTTAGAAGGGGTAATGACCGATGGCGACTTTCGCCGCTGGCTGGTCAAGCAAAGCAGCATTGACTTGAATCAGCCCGTCTCTAGAATTTCTAACAAGGCTTTTAAGTACGCCTTTGTGGATGAGCGACCAGAGAAGATTGAGTCTTATTTTTCTGAGCGATCGCCTTTATTCCCTTACTCGACCA
>JAAUQZ010000390.1 GCA_012033355.1 Leptolyngbyaceae cyanobacterium RM1_406_9
CCTACACCCCACCCCCCACCCCCCTACTGCCAACCGAACTCACCCGCATCATTGAACTCTTCCAACTACCCTTTATGCAACGGGCACTCATCGGTGGAGTGTTAACTGGATTGATGGGCGGGCTGATGGGAAGCTTCACAATTCTCAGGCAGCTATCATTTTTTAGTGATGCGCTGGGACATTCAGCCTTGCTAGGGATCAGCCTTGGATTACTGTTGGGCTTTAATCCATCCTGGGTGCTGCTGCCATTTGCGGTCATTTTTGCCCTAGCCGTTGCTTATTTTCTAGAACACACTCACCTCTGGACTGATGCGCTGTTAAACATCATTTACTCATCTTCCCTAGCGGTGGGAATTATCTTGCTCAGCTTCCGTGATGAATATCAAGGGGGGATCGGCAATTTGCTCTTTGGGGATATTCTCGCTGTGCAAACGAGTGATCTCATATTTGGCAGTGTGTTGCTCGGAGCTTGTGGGCTGTTTCTGAGCTTGACGTTGCGATCGCAAATTCTCATGACCCTCCATGAACCGATGGCGATCGCCCGTGGCGTGTCGGTTTCTGCTCAACGCACAGCATTTATTGTGCTGCTGTCACTGGTCGTGGGAATTTCGATTAAGGCGATCGGGGTACTACTGGTGAGTGCGTTTGTGGTGATTCCTGCCTGTGCTGCCCGGTTGTTGAGTCGTACATTTGCCAACTACGTGGTGCTCTCAGCGGGACTAGGAGCATTGAGTGCAGTGATTGGAATCCTCGTTTCTGCAGGGTTCGATTTGCCATCAGGTCCCAGCATTGTGGCAACCCAATTGGCGATTTTTTAACGGCAATGTTACTGCCCCGATTACGTGTTTTAGGACATGGGTGAAAGCGGATGTCTGGATCTGATATCACTCCTGAAATTTTGAAAACGATCGAGATTCTAGAAACTCTTGAGGCACTGATAGACAATGCCCCCAGTTGTGAAGTTGAGACGATTTTGCAGGAAGCCTGGATTAAGGTAAGTGAAACTTTCCCAGATGATTTCAAAGAGGCCACACGAGAAGATGCCGGAGCAGAGGGGCTACGGCGCTATATTCGGGTTAAAGCATTTTTGAGAATCCAGCCCAAAACCCCATCAGTTCAGAAGAATTGGAGGCATACTATCGCAACCGCGCGCCCGTAGACGAGGATTCAGCAGAATTTTTCTTTCCAGAGTAGGGGCTAGTTGCGGTCGCGAAACCTGTGCTTGTAAATCCGCCCCAGCGGATTGTAGCCAGATCAATCCAAAGCAGTTAACGAGTTGCCAGGGAAAATCCACGAATTTGAAATCCCAAAAACTGAGGAACTGAGCTTTTTACGTTAGCTGAATGACTATAATATGAGAATGATTATCATTTTTATGGATAGCTTACGGCTAGAACAGTATGTCGCCCGTCTCCCAACCCTTGCCTGCCTCCCTTGAGCGGATTGTCCAACGGTTCCAACAGATTTTGGAACCGAAGCAGCGCTATGAATATCTACTCTGGTTTGCCAAGCGCCTACCACCGTTTCCCGATGAGCAAAAGGTGGCAGACCATAAAGTTTCTGGTTGTGTGTCTCAAGTGTATGTGACTGCCAGTTTGCAGCAGGGCAAGATGATTTTTCAGGGCGATTCCGACTCTCAACTGACCAAAGGATTGGTGGGGCTATTGATCGAGGGATTGAACGGGTTAGCTCCCGCAGAAATCATCCAGTTAAAACTCGATTTCATTCAGCGAACTGGGCTGGATATTAGCCTGACTCCTTCTCGTGCCAATGGTTTCTACAATATTCTTCAAACCATGCAACAGAAAGCGCTGGTCTATCATCTGGCTGAGACTTACTTGCGAACTTAAGGAGTCATTATGTCCAATCCGGTCATGCAGGTTTGTCCAAATTCAGTGAGCGTTCCTCAACGCATCATACCTGTTACCATCATCACAGGTTTTTTAGGCAGCGGCAAAACAACGCTGCTCAATCATATTCTGAACAATCGTCACGGGTTGAAAATTGCCGTGATTGTGAATGAGTTTGGCGACGTTGATATTGATTCACAACTGTTAGTTTCTGTGGATGAAAACATGGTGCAACTGGGTAATGGCTGTATTTGTTGCACCATCAATCAAAGCTTGGTCAATACCGTGTATGAAATGGTCGATCGCCATGACCCAATTGATTACATTGTGGTTGAAACCACCGGAATTGCCGACCCCTTGCCGATCATGTTGAGCTTTGTCAGTACAGAATTGCGGGATGTGACTCGGCTAGATTCGGTTCTGACAGTCGTAGATGCTGAATCCTTTACGCCTAATCATTATGGTAGTGAAGCCGCACTCAACCAACTCCTCTTTGGAGACATTATTCTGTTGAATAAGACCGATCTGGTTTCTCTTCAAGTTGTGGACGAGTTGGAAAATTACATCCGCTCGATCAAACCAGGCGCTCGCATCATCTCGACCCAATATGGAGAGGTGTCACTGCCGCTAATCTTAGATATTGGATTTAATGATGCCAGTACCTACCTCAACTCATCCCAGCCGACTCATGAGCATCATGACCATGAGCATTCTCACCATCTGGAAAATGACGGGTTTGTAGCGGTGTCATTTGAAAGCGAATCGCTTCCAGAGCAACTGCGCCAGCGCCCCTTCGACTTACCCAAATTCCAAAACTTCCTGGATCATCTATCTCCTAATGTTTACCGTGCAAAGGGAATTGTCTGGTTCCAGGGCAGCCAATTGCGCCATGTTTTGCAACTAAGCGGCAAACGGTGCGATATCAAGAGCGTTCAATCGCAGTCACCCAAGCATAATCAGTTAGTGTTCATCGGGCGAAACTTAAATGCTGAATTAATCAAAGCACAGTTAGTTGAATGCATTGCGATTTAATTTGAGGAATTAGTATGACTGACATAGTAACTCTTTCTGCCTCAACCACTCTGGACATTCCTAAACGGGGAATGCCTGTCACGATTATCACGGGATTTCTCGGCAGTGGTAAAACCACATTACTTAACCACATTTTGAACAATCGCCAGGATCTAAAAGTTGCGATCTTGGTGAATGAATTTGGCGATATCAATATTGACAGTCAATTACTGGTATCGATGGATGAAGACATGGTGGAACTGAGTAATGGCTGTATTTGCTGCACCATTAATGATGGCTTGGTGGATGCGGTATATAACGTACTGGAGCGGGACGAGCGGGTCGATTACATGGTGATCGAAACGACGGGTGTTGCCGATCCACTGCCGATTATTTTGACATTTCTTGGAACTGAATTACGTGACCTGACCCGGTTAGATTCGATCGTCACTGTCGTCGATTCTGAGGCTTTTACTCCCGATCATTTCGACAGCGAAGCGGCATTCAAGCAGATTGCCTATGGAGATGTCACGATCTTGAATAAGA
>JAAUQZ010000391.1 GCA_012033355.1 Leptolyngbyaceae cyanobacterium RM1_406_9
TCCGGTGCGAATCAAATGTGCCAATCTCTCCTGGCACACGCTTAAAGCAGCTTTGGAATTGGCGAAAAGCGCTGAGCCTGCTGGGTTTGTCAGTAACGAGTAAGATTAGAACTCTCAAAACCACAGAAACTATGCCAACCAACGCCGACTTCTTCCAATTTGCTCAATGGGCCGGGATTGCAACCCTGGTATTTGGGGCGATCGCCCTGCTTGGCTTTCTGTTTAAATGGGGTATCCGGTTTCGGCTAGTTGGCGCAACAGGTTTTCTTTTGGTGCTGACGGTGGGGCTATTTGGGCTGGGGGTTGTTCCCTTTACTCGCACGGTCATTCCGGGTGCGGTGCGCTATTCCACCGTTTATGATTCTGGTGCAGATCGGGTGGTAATCGTGGTGCCCCAAACCATCACAGAGACAGAACTGACTGCCACTTTACAACAAGCGGCCAGCAATCTGTTTTCTCCCGGTCGTCTGAGCCGAGGCGATAACAAGCTGACCATTCAGGCGCGAACGGTGCTGCATCCCCAGCCGGGGGTTTCTCAGCCTTTGTATCTAGGGCAAATCAGGCGATCGCTCTTCATCCGCGACGATGACCAGATGGAAATCAAACTCTACCTCGAAAATTTCGCCCAGCTTCCTAAACATGAGATTTCCTCTGAAATGGAGCAAATTAAACAAGAGACTTCTGACCAGTTAACGAATGGATAAACAGCAGCCATATACTGATGTAAATCCATTGGATTTAGGAGGCTTTAACTTGCGCGGAGTTCCACATTTCGTAATAGGCATTCCACTCGAAGAAATCCATTGAATCTCCAAGTTCACCCGCCTGGAACCGTCGGTAAAAATCCTCTGATGAAATTTGGTATCTTTCCTCAAAACCGTGCAATCGATGTTCTAAATCCACAATCTGCTGTGAATTTGAATTTTCCTGGATTCTAACTTCCAGAACTCGTCTCTCTTCAGTCGAGAGCGAAAGAATAATTTGTGCCAGAGACTCAACCAATTTCTGATTCATACAGCTAATACCAATTCTTTATGAAGTTGTGCTGATCAAGGGGCTTAAGCCCCTTGATCCACCAGGGTTCATTTTGTGCAAGCTCAAATTAAATTGGTATGAGGTTGCTTATTCTTAAGATAGGCATCAATACTAAAATCCTAGCAGTTCTACCGCTGCTGCAAGTCAAAGGTTAGCGGTTACCGCTTTCTGTTCTATGCAGCTTTACAAGAATTGGTATAAAGTGATTCTTACTAAATTTTTGCCGTTCGCCGCTGATGGTGATGGTTGCTTTGTCCTATGACCCATTCATCCTTGTCTCATTCAGAGGTTGCGAGTTCCGCTCCGCTGTTTACGCTCAATTTGGCTCCTGCTACGGTAATTCGAGGGCAGGATGCACTGGCCCAATCGGGGGAAGCGATCGCCCGTTTGGGGAAAAGACCGCTGTTGGTGGGGGGCGATCGCACCCTAACTACCGTGCAGCCTTTCCTTCAACCTGTTTTAGAACAGCAGCGGCTAGAGGCGATTCAAGCTGCTTACGGGGCAGATTGCAGTGAAGCAAGCTTAGCGACATTGCGGCAGGCAGCCACGAATCACGAAGCGGACTTGATCATCGGTTTGGGCGGCGGCAAGGCGCTAGATGCAGCCAAACTGGTGGCCTATCAGCTAGATCTGCCAATTGTCACGATCCCGACTTCTGCGGCAACCTGTGCAGCTTGGACTGCACTATCTAATATCTATTCCGAACAGGGTTCATTCCTCTATGATGTCCCCCTATCTCGCTGTCCCGATTTGCTGCTGCTGGACTATGGGCTAATTCAGACTGCCTCCAACCGCACGTTAATTGCCGGAATCGGGGATGCCCTGGCGAAATGGTATGAGGCATCGGTGAGCAGTGGACACTCTGACCACACTTTAGTGATCGCGGCGGTGCAGCAAGCGAGAGTGCTGCGCGACATTCTGTTTCAAAAATCGGCAGCGGCACTTCAGTCTCCGGGCAGTCCGGCATGGCGAGAAGTGGTGGATGCAACGGTGCTGCTGGCTGGGGTCGTTGGTGGGCTGGGTGGCGCTCAGTGTCGCACGGTGGCGGCTCATGCGGTTCACAATGGGCTAACCCATTTACTCGAAAGTCACGGCACGCTGCACGGCGAGAAGGTCGCCTACGGCATTTTGGTGCAGCTTCGCCTGGAGGAAATGGTGCAGGGCAATCAGCTAGCCGCAACAGCCCGTCAGCAGTTGCTCAAGTTTTATGCAGAGATTGGCTTGCCTCAGAGCTTGTCAGACCTGGGCTTAACGGAAGTGACGCTAGCAAGCCTGCAATATGCCGCAGAGGTTGCCTGTTCGGTCGGGTCTGATATTCACAGACTGCCGTTTGAAGTTACGCCAACTCACCTGATGGCAGCAATGGTTTCTACAACAGCACCCGGTCAGGGTTTTAGACTCTCAGACGCTGATGGAACTTCGGCTCGACAAGCGCTGTCTAGTGTTGCTCACCCTTCTAGCGAGGTGCAGGCATGAGCTTAAACTGGATCACCCCCGCCGATCGCCTCAGTGCCTTGCCGCCCTACGTCTTTGCGCGGTTGGATGAACTGAAAGCCCGTGCCCGTGAGCAGGGGCTAGATTTAATCGATTTGGGAATGGGCAACCCGGATGGGCCAACCCCTCAGCCTATCGTTGATGCAGCGATCGCCGCCTTGCAAGACTCAGCTAATCATGGCTATCCGCCCTTTGAAGGAACTGCTAGCTTTCGTCGCGCCATCACTGACTGGTATGGTCGCCGCTATGGAGTGGAGCTTGATCCAGATGGGGAGGCTTTGCCGCTGTTGGGGTCTAAGGAAGGGTTGACGCATCTGGCGATCGCCTACGTCAATCCGGGCGACCTGGTTTTAGTCCCCAGTCCTTCCTATCCGGCTCACTTTCGCGGACCGCTGATCGCCGGAGGCAAAATTCACAGCATCATGCTGAAGCCAGAGCAGGATTGGCTAATTGACTTGGGAGCGATTCCCGATGCGGTGGCAGAGCAGGCAAAAATTCTGTACTTCAACTACCCCAGCAACCCAACGGCAGCAACGGCTCCTCGCGAATTTTTTCAGGACATCGTAGCCTTTGCCCGCAAACACGAAATCCTGCTAGTTCACGACCTGTGCTATGCAGAACTCGCGTTTGATGGCTTTCACCCCACCAGCCTGCTCGAAATTCCCGGTGCTAAGGAAATTGGCGTGGAGTTTCACACGCTCTCCAAGACTTACAACATGGCGGGCTGGCGAGTTGGCTTTGTCGTCGGCAATCGCCACGTCATCCAGGGCTTGCGAACGCTAAAAACCAACCTGGACTACGGCATTTTGCAGCGCTTCAGTCGGCGGCTGAGACTGCCCTGCAACTGCCTGACGTTTACCTGCATGAGGTGCAGGCTC
>JAAUQZ010000392.1 GCA_012033355.1 Leptolyngbyaceae cyanobacterium RM1_406_9
AATTCAAGCAACACACATGAAAGCAATAATTTTTGCCTTTAAAAACTCGTCCTGAAGATCTTTGAGGTGTTTACGTTATGTCTGATGTCGCAATTCCTGCGGTTAATCAACTGCGTACTGAGCTAGGTGACTTTAGCAGCATTATTTGTTTCAGAGCAATCGTAACTGGAACTGAAGAGGCTCTGGGTGAAAAGGCAGCGGCGATCGCCCTGATGGCTGCGGGTCGTAGCCGAGGCAAGCAACTCGCAGAACAGCTTGGTCTGACCGGAGTGGGAATTAACTCTGAGAAGATTGTCTCACTTCTCCAATCTGCACTGGGGAAAGAAGGTACTCGGCTCTGCATTGTCGATAAAGTTGTCAGCAACGGAGAAGGGATCTGGGTTTACTGCCGGGAAACAATTTGTTCGTCTGGGGAACCTCAAGGCTCTAACCGTCAGCTAACTTTCACCCTGGGAGCAATTCAAGGCGTAATGGAGCAAGTCACAGGAAAACGCTTGCGGGGCAAGCAGGTAGAATCTGTTCTACGGGGCGGTTCTTTCGATGTAATCGAGCTTCAAGTACTGGGCTAAGCTTCTTCTTCATTAGGTTTTTCGGGTTTAAGTAGAGGAAAAGCGATCGCATCGCGGATGCTGGCACAGTCACACAGCAGCATCACTAGGCGATCGATGCCAATGCCCACGCCACCTGTGGGCGGCATTCCATACTCCAGGGCAGTGAGGAAATCCTCATCCACACCGGGAGCCTCCAGATCTCCGGCCGCTTTACGGGCCGCTTGTGCCTCAAAGCGTTCTCGCTGGTCGATCGGGTCGGTCAGCTCAGAGAAGCCATTTGCCGTTTCGCGCCCGACTACAAATAGCTCAAATCGTTCAACCAAACCGGGTTTGTCCCGATGGGGTTTTGCCAGGGGCGAAATCTCTACCGGATATTCCAGCACAAAGGTCGGCTGAATCAGTTGCCCTTCTACCTTTTGCTCAAACGCCTCGTTCAAAACGTGCCCGATGCTAGAACATTGGTTAAGATCAGTCAAACCCGCCGCTTGAGCGGCAGACTTCGCTTCGTCCAACGTTTTGAACTGGCTAAAATCTAACCCCGTTTGCTCTTGCACCAGATCGCGCATTGTGGCTCTGCGCCAGGGTGCTGTCAAGTCAATTTCCTGACCTTGATAGGTAATTTGCAGCGTTCCCAGCACATCCTGAGCCGCCGTTGTAATCAGTCCTTCCACCAGCGCCATGATGTCTTGGTAGTCGGCGTAGGCCTGATAGACTTCTAGCGTCGTAAATTCTGGGTTGTGACGAGTGGAAACGCCTTCATTGCGAAAAATTCGCCCCAGCTCAAACACGCGCTCAAATCCGCCCACGATCAGCCGCTTGAGATGCAGCTCTGTTGCAATCCGCAGGTACAGATCCATCTCCAGCGTGTTGTGATAGGTGATGAAGGGACGGGCCTCAGCCCCACCCGCTTCTGCCTGGAGAACGGGTGTTTCAATTTCAATAAAGCCGTGCTGGTCTAAGTAGCGACGAATGGCGGCGGTAATCAGAGCGCGGCGGCGAAAGGTCATCCGCACTTCTGGGTTCACGATCAGGTCAACGTAGCGTTGGCGATAGCGCTTGGCTACGTCAGTGAGTCCATGCCATTTATCGGGCAGCGGCAATAGGGATTTGGTCAGAATGGCGTATTGCTTGACGTAGACAGACAGTTCTCCCTTTTCAGTGCGCTTGATCGTGCCGCGAACGCCAAAGATATCGCCTACGTCCGTAAGCTGCTTCACATGGTCAAACGCTTGGGGATCGCGCTCTGCCATGTTTTCCTGAATTCTAGTTTTATCCAGATAAAGCTGAATCGCGCCCGTCTCGTCTTGCAGCGTGAAGAAGGCAAGCTTACCAAAGACGCGCCGCGCCAGAATGCGCCCGGCGATCGCCACTTCTGCATCAACTTCTTCACCGCTGGGCAGGTCGGCATATTTTTCCTGAAGGTCAGCCGCATGATGCGTCGATTCCCACTGATAAGCGTAGGGGTCAAAGCCTAATTGCCGCAGTTGGGCAACTTTTTCGAGTCGAGCGGCGCGAATTTCGTCGGAGGACATTGGGGGAGTGGGAGTTAGGGAGTGGGAAGGGGTTAGGAGCTAGGGGTTAGTCCCTCAATCCTGCTGATGAGCAAACTGGTAGGCACCAATCGCAGAAAGGGCGATCGCAATCAGCAGCAGCACCGGGATACTGTACCAGGGAAACTGCGAAATTGGTAAGTAAGCAGCGGCTCGCAGTCCAATGCTGGTGTAAGTCAGCGGCAGACAGTAGACGATTGCTTTGAGTACCAGCGGTAGGGTAGTTGGATCAAAAAACGTAGCACCCAGAAAGGACATCGGCACAATCAAGAAATTGTTGAGTAAGCCAACGCCTTCTAAGGACTTAACGTTTAGCCCAACAATTACGCCGAGTCCTGCAAAGACAGAGCAATTTAAGACTAACAGCAGCAGAAATAGCGGATTGAGAAAACTTAACTGCCCCGTAAACAGGATAGCAATCAGAATGACAGAGGCAGAGGTCATTAAGCCACGTACTACGCCAGCCAGCATTTTTCCTAGAAATAGGGCCAGCGGATGCACAGGCAGCAGCAGAATTTCTTCAAAGGTTTTGGTGTAAAGCCGTTCGCCGCAGATTGAGAAGGTTGTGCCACCAAAACTAATGGTCATTGAGGACAGCGCCACCATTCCCGGCAGAATAAACTGAAGATAATTGTCGCCGACCGGAGGCTGCATAGCTGCATCTAGAGCGCTACCCAATCCCAGCCCAAACGCCAAGATATAGATTAAGGGAGAGACTAACCCCGAAGCCGCAACCTGAAGGATGCGAACCCGCAAATCGAGCCAGTCTCCCCAAAAAACCGTGAGACTATCGGTTAAAATGCTGCGAAGTAAAGAAACTTTGTAGGTTTTACCCAACTGGAGTGGGGGTTGAGAAGCCACGATTGCGACCCAATGGAGACGATAGGTGATTTCTCCCTATTTTTGCATTTCTTGCTAGCTGTCCGACAAATTATTTTGAGTAATCAGCAATTGGGGGTTGGCGAAACGAGCAGGTTGGAGCTTAAGCTAGACTGGTAGAGGTAGAAATCTATCTAATCAGATTAATCAGATTCGATATAACTTTTGATTTAAGGGTCAGTTGGTCAGTCCGCAGTTGAGTTGTGAATTAATCTCTAACCTGTTGTGAACCTATAGTTGCTATGAGACGTAAGACAAAATCACCCCCCAGACCGCCAGCCCGTGCGCCGCAGGATCGGTATCAGGACAGATACCAGGAAACTCCGTCGGGCGATCGCCCATCATCGGCAGCTTTGAATGCTACAACAATGGCGATTCGTGGTCAGGGAGTATTCAGTTTTG
>JAAUQZ010000097.1 GCA_012033355.1 Leptolyngbyaceae cyanobacterium RM1_406_9
CTCCATCGTTCGATAAGTTGCCCCTGCAACGCTGATGTCGCCAATGATTTGCAGAATTAAATCCTTTGCTAGCAGGTAATTGGGCATCTCACCCTCCAGCACAAACCGCATCGTTGCCGGAACTTTGATTAGCAGTTTGCCCGTGCCTAAAATGAAGCCCGCATCGGTGTTGCCAATGCCTGTGGCAAACTGCCCAAACGCGCCTGCATTGCAGGTGTGAGAATCCGTGCCAAACATGACTTCGCCGGGGCGAGTGTGCCCTTCTTGTGCCAGGGCAATATGGCAAACGCCTTTATAGTCCGGGTTTGCTTTGAAGTTAGAGCGATCGGTGATGTCGTAGAAATATTTAATATTCTGCTCTTGAGCAAAGTCGCGCAAAATATCGACGTTCCGGTTTGCCCGTTCGTCTGCTGTAAAGATGTAGTGGTCAGGAATTAGGACGATCTTTTCAGAATCCCAAACTTTAGCATCGGCTCCAAACTCGCGCTTAAACACGCCAATTGTGCCTGGGCCACAAACGTCATGGGTCATCAGCAGGTCAACATTCACCCAAATGTTTTCCCCAGGCTTAACCTCAGACCGACCAGAAGCCCGCGCCAAAATCTTTTCAGTTAGGGTCATCCCCATAGCGATCGCCTTCTCCTAAAGATAATTTTGTAGACCTTAAATTCTATGCTAACCGACGCTATAGCAATCCTCTTTGATTGGTGAAAAGATGATTTGTGACGGTGCCTGCTCTCCGGTCGGGCACCGTCACAAATCATTTAGGATTGCTATATGTTTTTATAGCTGTAGTCAGCTAGGTTAGGACAGGGACATTTGGGTGGCGCGGCTCCGCCGCGCCACCCAAATGTCCTAATCAATATGGCTACCGCCATAGCACGTAGATTGGGATAGACAAGAGGTCTGTCTTCGCCTATGTTGGACAGGGTTCTAAGCAAATCCGGAGAAAGAGTCATGTACGTTCTAATCGGTGGTGCAGGCATGATGGGATTGCGTCTGGCCCAAAACCTATTAGAAATGGGGCATACCGTTGCCATCGTTGACACCGATACCCTTGCCTGTCAATACGCTCGTGAGAAAGTGGGTGTGATGGCTTTTGAAGGGAGTGCCGTTAGCACTGCGGTTTTGCTAGAAGCCGGAATTCGCAAAGCCGATGCGGTCGCTGCGACGCTTGGCAGCGATGCTCTGAACCTGGCGATGGTGACACTCTCCAAACATTATGGGGTGCCTCACATCGTCGTGCGAATGAACGAACGGGACTTCTTTGAACCCTATCGCATCGCCGGAGCGAGTCATGTCATCAGCACGATCGATCTGGCCGTGACGACAATGGCGAACGCGATTGAATACCCGCAAGTAGAGTCGATGATGCACTTTGAGCAGGGGCAGGTGGAAGTGTTGAAACTGCCCGTTCCGGGTGATTGCTACATTGCGGGGCGCACGGTTGCCCACGTCGCTCAAGATCCCAACTTTCCGACAGGCTCATTGCTGATTGGCTACCAGTGTCATTCCTGCGCCGACTTGATTATTCCAAATGGCAGCACGATTTTGGAAGCGGGATCAACCATTCTGGTTGTGACTAAGCCCGATTTAGTTCACAAGATGATTGACTTTATGGGCATTTGCACTAGTCATCTTCCAACCCTAGAAGTTGCTCATCAAGCGCTCTGACGTAGGTTTGCACCAGGTCTTCAGAGAGAATACGTTTGCGAAGGGCATCGTTGACGGCTCCCTTTTCTGCCAAGAGCAAGCGCCGCCGAATGGCATCTAACTTGGTGCGATCGCTCCCTTCATTTCCACGCCCAATCCGCTGACTATACAGATCGCGCAGCACCCGTTCAGAACTAGCAACTCTAGCCTGATATGCTGCCCGCATCTCTTCATAAACCGCTTTCGGTAAAATGCCTGACTTGAGTAAACTGTCCAGTTCATCCTGAGCCGCTTTTGAGGCAATCAGTTGAATCTGTAGCTGTTCAATCTGCTGATTCGTGTCAGAAACATCGGCTATTCGCAGCCGCTTCACCATCCAGGGGAGGCTCAAGCCCTGCCCCACCAAAGAAACTAGCACCGTTCCAAACACTAGGGCCACAATTCCTTCTCGCCCCGGTAGTCCCAGCGGGATGCTCAACGCCAGCGCCATTGACAGTGAACCTTTGATGTTTCCTAAAAACAAGACGTGCTGCCAGCGGAGCGGAATGGGGCGATCGAAAAAGTGCAGCAGGGCTAACAGAGGGTAGACCGAAAGTGCCCGACCGACTTGGTAGATGGCGATCGCCAACAGCACAGAAGGAAGCGATCGCCACAGCGTAAGGAGATCGACCTCCAGCCCAATCAGCAAAAAATAAACGTGTTCACGCCAAAACTGGCATATTCCCAAAAGCTCAGCAGCGTCAGCTTTGTCGAGGCAGAAGCATCACGAGCAAGGCCCAAATTCCCCACGATCAAACCCGCTGCGACCACCGCCACCGCCCCCGACACGCCCAGAAACTGCCCCGCTTGAAAAGCGCCTAACGCCACCGCCACCGTTAGCAAAATGTCGCTGAGCGCATCGTCCGACTGACGAAATAGCTCAATGCTGAGATAGCCCAACCCTAGCCCAATTAAAGCGCCGCCTACAATCACCACAAATAGCTGCTGCAAGCTATCTAAAAAGGTAATTGAGCCTTCTGTGTAGACGCTAGCAATCAGCCCAAACAGGACTAAAGCAACCCCGTCGTTAAATAAACTCTCTCCTTCGACAATCGTAGACAGGCGAGAAGGAACCGCGACTTCCTTGAATACCGCAATCACCGAAACTGTATCTGTAATGGCTAGAATTACGCCCGCAAACAGCGCTGCAAGCCAGTCCAACCCCAACCCAAACTTGAGCAGCACGGCGGTGATGCCAGAAGCCAGCACAATTCCTGGCCCAGCTAGTAGGGCGATCGGTTTGACCGTAATCCGGAGACGGCTAACGTCTGTGTTAATTGCGGCATCAAAAATTAGAATAGGTAGGAACAGGTTTAATACTAAAGCTGGATCTAGTCCAACTCGCTTAGGCAGTAGCTCGGTAATGGCTAACCCTGCTAACACCAACCCGGTCACGTAGGGCACCTGCATTCGCCGCGTCACCAGGGCAACCCCTGTCGCAACCAGCAGCAAAACAATCAGGATGGGAATTAGCTCAGAAACGTCCATCTGTCATCTTCCTGCTGCACTCGCTTCATGCTGTTTGTGGAGAGGCAAATCCGCAAGCTACTATATAGCGTCCCAAATGATTTGTGAAGGTGCCCGCCCTCCGAGCGGGCACCTTCACAAATCGAAGAGGATTGCCATAGCATTCCATTTAGCCATTGAGGGGCACGGGGAGCTATAAGCCCCGCGCTGTACTCGAAGAGTCAGCGTCGGGATACATGGACTCCCCGCGTCAGACGTAGCGGCGAGCAAAGTCTGACACACAATTTTTGCTTGCAACCCTAGTTTAAGAGTACAATTGCACCAGAAATGCGCCTTGACGCAGTGCTGAAACCACTACATCAAGACGACTTCCCCCAGTTGATGTATCCAACTAAGGAGCAAGTTCATCATGCCAGATTTTAAACAATTCGCTTCAGTTGCATTGATTGCAACATTAATTCTTCCTGCTACACCAGTAAGGGCAAATCCTGCGCTAGTCGCCGCTCCAGCTATTTGTGCTACTGGAGTTGGCTGTATTTTGGTTGGCACTGCCATTGTTGGTGGAATTGCTTATTATGTTTGGCAGAATAGTCAGACAGGTGTGGAATATCACGTTCCAATCGAAGATCCTGAAGAAGAAATGGAGCGAATGGGCAACAATGCCACGCAGGGCAGAATCGTTGTAGCTAGAAGCGCAAGCGTTGCCCATTCACGCTGTCAGCAACACGCTGGCGGTCGAAATACTGACCCTCCAGAGGACTTGGGAAATAACCGCTGGAGATGTCGCTATAGCTAGATAGGTTCAACTTTGTCTCACCTAAAAATTCAGGAGAAAATCTATGTCATTAGAAATGTCGCTACGGCTTTGCCAGAATGAGATTTTGTTTTACGTTGATTTGGGCAAGATTCCATCCTATAAGCCTTTGGAGGTAATAGAAGAGTTAAAGATCAGAGGTTATCAGCCAGACCTCAGATACTACACATGGCAGCAAGATAACAACACAAATGTAGAGGTTTGTGCTTTACTGCATCGAACTATTGCAGATGATCCAGACAAAACTCTTTCTGAATTGCAGGAAAAATGGGATGTGTTAGCCGATCTTTTTGGCGAGCAGTCTGTCGGCTTAGTTATGGGATCTGACGATTAACTCATGCAACTCGCCTATCAATATCGATTACTGCCAACATCCGAACAGCAAGCCACGCTGAACCGCTGGCTTGAAATGCTCAGGCATCAGTACAACTGGATGTTGGCAGAGCGGTTTGATTGGTGGGAGCAAAACCGCAATCCTGTAAATGCGTGTCCGCTGGTCTGCCAGTTACCCGAACTGAAAGACCAGCCCGATTACTATAGCCAGAAGCGCGCTCTAGTACCCTTGAAACAGGATAGACCCTGGTACAAAGAGATTCACTCTCAGGTGCTTCAGGACATGGCAGGGCGAGTCAAACTATCTTTTGACCGCTATATCAAAGGTGACAAAAACGGCAGTCGAAGCGGCAAGCCTCGCTTCAAAAGCCAAAACCGCTATCGCTCGTTTACCTACCCGCAAGCTTCAATCGATTGGATTGATGGCAACAAAATCGATTTACCCAAAATTGGTGAGGTCAAGGTAATTTGGCATCGCCCCTTGCCACCTGGGTTTGAGGCGAAAACAGCAATCATTACTCACAAAGCAGATGGCTGGTACATTACCTTGACTCTGCAAGATGAATCTGTGCCAGAGCAGGTCATTGAGCTTGAGCCAAATTGGGACAACTCAATCGGGATTGACTTGGGGTTAGAACACTTTATTGCTGACTCTGAAGGCGAACTGATTGACTATCCGAAGTTCCTCAGAGTCGCACAAGGCAAGCTGGCAAAGCTGCAACAAAAGCGAGAGTTGCGGCGTAAAGGTAGCGTTGCTCGAAAGAAGCTGAATCAGCGGATTACACGATTGCATCAAAAGATTGCACGGCAGCGCTATCAATTTCACTGTGAGACGGCAAATAGGCTTCTAGATAAGGCGGATGTGATTTTCCTAGAGGACTTGAGCATCCGCAACATGAGTCGCAGATGCAAACCAAAACAGGATGAGGAAGGCAACTATGTAGCCAACGGGCGAGCGGCAAAATCAGGACTGAACAAGAGCTTTGCTGATTCTGGACTGGGGCAATTCGCCAATCAAGTTCTCCCTTTCAAAGCTGAAAAAGCTGGGAAGCGAACGGTAAAGGTTGACCCCACAGGAACTAGTCAGCATTGTGCAATTTGCCTGAATCGGGTTCCGAAAGAGTTGTCAGACCGCTGGCACTCTTGCGAGAGTTGCAAGGCAGAAATGCCACGCGATACCAACTCTGGAATGTTGATTAAAAAAGTGGGGTTGGGCATCGCCTCACTCAAAAAGCTCGACTGGGTTCGGCTCGGAAGAGAAGCCCGCGCTGTACCGCCTAGCGGTCAGCGTCGGGAGTATGTCACTCCAATCAGAGTCGCCAGAATCTTTGGACAGGTTTTAGACTGAAGGAAGTCAGTCTGAACGAATTGAGTCGGAGAGAAAGCGTGTGGTTACTTCTATTTCTTCCATGCAAGACCGTCTGCTAGATACGATTACGCCTTACCGCGATCGCGTCGATTACTTAGAGATTCGGCTAGAGCAGGGCGAAGCTAGCGTTATTTCCTATCGCGGGGCACAGTTGGATGCGGTAGACCGCAGCTTTACTCTGGCGGGTGGCATCCGTGCCTGTCACAAGGGCGGCTGGAGTTTTGTCACGTTTAACGGGCTGTCTGAACTAAAGGGACGAATTGAAGAGGCGATCGCCCAGGCTCACTTAGTCGGCAGCGAAACCACACAGCTTGCTCCTGTAGAACCCATCCAGGATTACGTTTCCGTGCAGTTTGGTAGAGATCCCAGAGGCATTTCTCTAGAAGAAAAGCGGCAACTGGTTGAGCGCTACAACCAACTGTTGCTGGATACTGACCCGCGCATTCAAACGACAATGGCGGGGTATAGCGATCGCTTCAACACCATCTATTTCGTCAATTCTCTAGGCACCTGCATTGCTCAAGAAAGGCTAGATGTCTCTGGCAGATTTGGCGTGATTGCTAGAGGTGAAGGTGGTGTGGTGCGTCAGGGGTTTGAGTCAATTCACTCTCGCTCTGACTACGACGTGCTGCTGGACGCTGAGGAACGGGTTCACGGTGCGGCAAAGCGGGCGATCGGTCAGCTTGACGCAACTTCGGTAAAAGGTGGACAGTACACCGTTTTGCTTGACCCGTACCTGGCAGGCGTGTTCATTCACGAGGCGTTTGGGCATCTCTCGGAGGCAGATTTTGTCTACGAGAACCCCAGAATGCAGGAATTGCTGGTTGTCGGCAAACCGCTTGGCATTTCCCAATTAAACGTGGTGGATGATGCCACAATGCCAGATTTGCCAGGTTCCTTGAAGTATGACGACGAAGGCGTTCCGGCGCAGCGCAAGTATCTGATCAAAGATGGCGTGTTGACCCAGCGCTTACACAACCGGGAAACCGCAGGCAAGATGCACGAGCAGCCGACGGGCAATGCACGGGCAATGAATGCAACCCATCCGCCGATTGTGCGAATGACGAATACCGGGATTGAACCAGGCGATCGCACCTTTGAGGAAATGATTGGGGACATTGAGGAAGGAGTCTATGCCGTTCGGATGTTGGGCGGACAAACCAATGGCGAGATGTTTACCTTTGCGGCGGCTGAAGGTTACATGATTCGCGATGGCAAAATTGCTGAACCTGTGAGCGATGTTACCCTCAGCGGCAACGTTTTCCAGACGTTGAAAGATATTGAGGCGATCGGAAGTGATTCCGTTTACACCAATGGTGGCTGTGGCAAAGGCGGACAATCTCCTCTACCCGTCAGCGTTGGCGGGCCCCATGTTCGGATCAAAAATGTTGTTGTTGGTGGGCGCTAAAGCTGCGTGAATTAAAGAAATCGCTGGGGGAATCTCATTCCCCCCAAAGCGTTTGTGGCACCATTCGCTAGCGTCATATATTCTTGAGAAGCTCCTAAACTAACCGCCATCAAACCCATCGAAAAGTCGACCGGATGTACCAAAAGATGAAAAGGTTCTCCACCCGACTTAAGTATCGTTCTGCTAGCGAAAGAAAAGAGTTTGATTATCACTATTTCATCAAGTCTATGCCAACCTTTGGCATATGCAGTCACGTGATAGTTAGAGTTCTTTGCACAATCATGTTCAATCAATGGATTGGACACAGGGTTCACAAAGTCCAAAAAACTCTAACGTATGGTAGTAAATCTTGAACGGAACTGAGGGCTGCAAGTGCGTTTCTAGTTCCTGTACCGGGCAAGGGTCGAGGGGAAACGACTGACCGCATTGCAAACAGGTGAGGTAGTGCTGATCAGATACAACGAGACTGTAAAACGCTTCGCCATTAGCCCCCATCCGACTTTTGATCAATCCACGCAATTTCAATGTCTCTAATGCCCGATACACGGTTGCCAGCCCGATCGCCTGTCGTTGGCGCAGCAGGCTATACAACTCCTGGGCGGGGAGAGCATCTGTTTGCTGATGCAGCAAATCAAGCACCGCTTGCTGATGGCGAGTCAGTCGGGGTGAATGGGCTGCACTTTCTTTAAAGGATGAGTCACTTTTCACGGTGAGTGCTGTAGAATAAGCGAATGATAATCATTCTCATTATACTATGAGCCTGACTGAAACCTCAACGCTTACCCCCCAAACTCCGCAGACAGAAACCGATCCCACCGATTCTGGATGCCAAACCAAATCCACTGTGCCAGAGCTCATCCATCGTCCCCGACGGTTGCGGCGAACTGAAACCCTGCGGCGGATGGTACGGGAGAATATTCTCCGAGTCGAAGACTTGATCTATCCGCTGTTTGTGATGGAAGGAGAGGGGCAGCGGCAGGAAGTGCCATCTATGCCCAGTTGCTACCGTTACACGCTGGATCTGCTACTGGATGAGGTGAAGCAGGCGTATGAGTTAGGAATTGGGGCGATCGCCCTATTTCCCCTGATTCCTTACGAGCAGAAGGACAACGCCGGAACTGAGAGTTATCACCCGGATGGCTTAATTCCGCGTGCGGTGCGAGCCATTAAACAAGCCGTTCCCGACATCCTGGTGATCACCGATGTTGCCCTCGATCCCTACAGTAGTGAAGGGCATGACGGCATTGTGCAGGATGGCAAAATTCTCAATGATGAAACGGTTGCCGTACTTGTTAAACAGGCACTCGTTCAGGCAGAAGCCGGAGCCGATTTTGTGGCTCCTTCAGACATGATGGATGGTCGTGTCGGAGCGATTCGCAAAGCGTTGGACGCAGAAGGTTGGATCAATGTGGGCATCCTTGCCTACTCTGCCAAATATGCCTCTGCTTACTATGGTCCGTTTCGAGATGCCCTGGGTTCAGCACCCAAGTTTGGTGACAAGAAGACCTATCAAATGGATGCTGCCAATGTGAGAGAAGCCATGAAGGAAGTGGCTCTCGATATTGCTGAGGGAGCGGACATTGTCATGGTGAAGCCTGCGCTGGCATATCTGGATATTATTTGCCAGATCAAGCAGCACACGCATTTACCTGTTGCAGCCTATAACGTCAGTGGTGAATACGCCATGATTAAAGCCGCTGCGGAACAAGGTTGGATTAATGAGAAAAAGGTGATTCTGGAAACCCTGACCAGTATGAAGCGAGCAGGCGCAGATTTGATTTTGACGTACTTTGCCAGAGATGTTGCGTCGATGTTGCAGGAGAGAGGGGAGTAGGGAGTGGGGAGTGGGGAATAGGGAGTAGCCATTCACTCACTCAGTTATTCAATTAGTTGAGAGGATATCTCAGATGATTCATTCGGAAACAAGATTACAACTATCTAGCAATCTCGTTCGTCGTTTGTCTGTCGCGGTGGTGTCTGCGATTGCACTCAGCCTGGGGAGTTGTGCAACGAATGCACCTTCAACGAGTTCTGAATCGCCTCAATCAGATGCGTCTCCGGTGGCGGCAGATGAGTTGCAGGTGGTGACAACCTTCCTACCGATTACGCAATTTACAAAAGCTGTGGCGGGCGATCGCGCCGAAGTCACCCAACTTTTGCCAACCAACGTGGGACCGCATGACTACCAGGCAAGTCCGGGCGATGCTCAGGCGATCGCCAATGCTGATGTGCTGGTGCAAAATGGATTGGAAATGGAGTATTTCCTGGACGACATGGTCGCGAACGCCGAAAATGCTGACCTGGCGATCATCGACTCTAGCGAAGGCATTGCCACGCTTGCCAGTGACGAACATAGTCATGATCATAGCCATGCTGAGGGAGAAGCCCACGACCATGACCACGCCCACGCCGAAGGCGAGGAACACGCCCATGCTGAAGGCGAGGAGCACACCCATGCTGAAGGGGAAGCTCACGGTCACACTCATGGTGAATATAATCCTCATGTCTGGTTAGATCCCAAACGGGCGATTGAGCAGGTAGAAAACATTCGCGATGGACTGATTGCGGCTGATCCAGAGGGCGAAGCAGAATACACTGCCAATGCCGCTGCCTTTATTGGTGAACTGGAAGCGCTGGATGCCGAAATCACCGAAAAGCTGGCTCCCTTTGCAGGACAAACCTTTGTGGTGTTCCATGATTTTGCGCCTTACTTTGCCGAGAGCTACGGGCTGCAATCCGAAACGCTGGTGGGCATTCCCGAAGAGAATCCGTCTCCAGAGGACGTGAAGCAAGTAATGGAGACGGTGCAGGCGGAAGGGCTGAAGACGATCATGAGCGAACCTCAGGCTGGGCAAGAGACGTTTGAGGCGATCGCCAACGACCTCAACATCAGTGTCAGTATGTTTGACCCCATCGAAACAGGACCAGCCGAAGCAGTGCAGCCCGACTATTACCTGACCACAATGCGTCAGAATGCCGAAAATCTAGCAAACAGCTTTGAGGCATCAAACCAGGCGTGGCTGCCCCTCTGGGTACCTCAACCTGTGGCAGTCGTGCCCCAGCAGGTAGGTCTGCGGTTTTGATGCCCGTTCAGCTTTGAGTTTTGAGTTAGAACCCTGAGAATCCACGAGGAACTCAGGGTTCGAGGCTGTAGACTAACCTGAAGCATCGGTATTTAGCGGTCAATTTCTTGTGTAGTAAGGGGGCGGTAGTTGAGCGATTCGGTTTTAGTCATTGACGGGTTAACGGTGTACCGTGAAACTCACCTAGCTGTGGAGAATGTGTCCTTCGCGGTGCAACCCGGAACAGACACCGCCATCGTCGGCCCAAATGGAGCCGGAAAGAGCACTCTGATTCAAGCGGTGCTGGGCATCTTGCCGCGCCAATCGGGGGATGTGTTTGTGCTGGGGCAGCCCCTGTCTGCCAAAGGCTACTTACCGACCGAGGTGCGGCAACGCATTGCTTACTTGCCGCAAAACTTTCTGTTCGATCGCCGCATTCCCATTACCGCCGCTGAGTTAGTAGAACTGGGTTGGGATCGGATGGAACCGCAACTGCCCTGGCAAGCGGGCGATCGCGCCGTCGCGCCGTGCGAGAGGCGTTGACGCAGGTGGAGGCATGGCATCTGCGCGACCAACTAATCAGTAGCTTATCGGGAGGGGAAACCAAACGGGTGCTGCTCGCCTACTGTCTGGTACGTCCTCGCTCTCTATTGATTTTGGATGAAGCCCCAGCAGGTTTGGATGTGCGGAGTGAATCTGACTTTTATCAGTTGCTCTATCAACTGAAGCAGGAACAGGGGTGGGCGATTTTGCAGATTTCCCACGACTTGGATATGGTGCGCCGTAATTGCGATCGCGTCCTCTGCATGAACCGCACGTTGCTTTGTGAAGGGGTTCCCGGTCACACCCTCTCCCCAGAAAACCTTTCCCTGGCTTATGGTTCTGAATTTGTTCGTTATCGCCATTCCTGTTAGGGCAAGAGGAGTGGGGAGTGGGGAATCTGTCAAGTTTTTTGGAGGGCGCGGAGCAATTTACCTGTAGATTCACATTGAGTGAGGATAGGTTGAGCTTTGTGATCTGTGATCAATTCAACTCGTACAGCTAGCAAAAGATGGGTTTCTAGTTCCTTTAAAGAACCCTGAGCAATGCGAAGAAACCTAATGTACTGATTTCGATACTCTCGTCCATATCCTTCAGCGATATTGGCTGGAATTGAATCCGCCGCTCTCCGAACTTGCGAAACCATGCCATAAACTTCTTCTTTCGGAAATGGTTTTGTCAAACGATAGCAATTTTCCGCCAACCCCATCCCCTGCTGCCAAACCTCCAAATCCCGATAAGACTGAATCTTCCCAACTGCCATCACATACACCCCAAAATTCTTAATCTCTTTTCCTATTCTTCCCACTCCCCACTCTCTATGCCTGACCTCACCCGCATCATCGAACTGTTCCAACTTCCCTTTATGCAACGGGCACTGTTGGGTGGCATACTCACAGGATTAATGGGTGGAATGTTGGGAAGCTTCACGATCCTGCGCCAACTGTCTTTTTTCAGTGATGCCCTGGGACATTCAGCTTTGTTGGGCATCAGCATTGGCTTACTGCTCGGAATTAACCCATCGGTTGTCTTGTTACCCTTTGCCGTCTGCTTTGCCCTAGGAGTCACGTATTTATTAGAACGCACTCGCTTATGGACGGATGCGCTACTCAATATTATTTATTCCTCATCACTGGCGATCGCCATCATCACGCTAAGCTTTGTCGGACAGTACAAGGGCGGGTTGAATAACCTGCTGTTTGGTGACATTCTGGCAGTGCGAGAACTGGATTTAATCTTTAGTGCAGTGTTGTTGCTGGTGTGTACCGTCTTTATTGGTCTGACGTTACGAACCCAGATGTTGCTGACCTTGCATGAATCATTGGCGATCGCCCGTGGAGTTTCCGTGTCCCTTCACCGAACCGCATTTATTGTCTTGCTGTCATTAGTTGTGGGAATCTCGATTAAGGCGATCGGGGTGCTGCTTGTCAGTGCATTCGTGGTGATTCCTGCCTGTGCCGCCCGACTGCTAAGCCGGACATTCACCAATTACGTGGTGCTATCGGCAGGGTTAGGGGCATTGAGTGCGGTGATTGGCATGGTGGTTTCTGCGGCGTTCAATTTGCCGTCGGGTCCCAGCATTGTGGCAACCCAGTTGACAATTTTTTCAACGGCAATGGCACTGCCCCGACTACGTGTTTTAGGACATGGGTGAAAGCGGATGTCTGGATCTGATATCACTTCCCGAAATTTTGAAAACGATCGAGATTCTGGAAACTCTGGAAGCACTGCTAGACAATGCTCCCAGTTGTGAAGTTAAAGCTATTTTGCAGGAAGCCCGGATTAAGTTGAGTGAAACTTTTCCGGATGATTTCAAAGAGGCAACGCGGGAAGATGCAGGAGCGGAAGGGCTACGATGTTACATCCGAGTTAAAGCGTTTTTTGAAAATCCCACCGAAAATCCAATCAGCCCACAAGAGTTGGAAGCATACTATCGGAATCGTGAACCCGTAGACGAAGATGCGGTGGAGTTTTTCTTTCCAGAGTGAAGGGGATGGTTTCATGCTTCCTACCCAAAACTATTTTTTAACCTTGTGTTCTATTCTACTGATCACCTCGACAGCCTCTTGATGTCCCCAAAAATATCCCATCTCTTCGCTTAAAATCATTGCTTGAGTGGCATTTCTCTGTGCTTGTGAGAAATTGTTATCTACGTAATCAGCCCAAGCCAAGCCTACATAAATATCAGCTTTATAGAGACGGTAGCCACCCGTAACAGCATAGTCTAGTGCTTCTTCAAGATCACTTCTAGCCGCTTCCACATCTTGAACGCCTTGCGCCATCCATCGTCCTCGTGCCGATAATATGCCAGTTAATGCTGGCCAATGAGTAATTCCTCGGACAATTTTGATAGCCTCAGCGTAATTTTTAGCTGCATTCTCATGTAGCTCAACAGCTGCATCTAAATCACCCAGAACTCGATAAAGACGGCTGCGATCATCTAGCTCTTGATGTCCAACCCGCAAGTTCGCTTCGATTACAAATCGAGCCTGTCGAATATTGCTGTCATCACCTAAGCGCCGCAGATAATCAGCGTAAATGACTCCCTGAATGCCATAAAGAAAGGGTTTTCCCTCGTAGGTTTCGGGTTCCAGAGTTTGCGCTCGTTGAAAAACTTGACCAGCTATCGCCAGTTCGCCACGTAGATATGCTACCAAGCCCAGGTAGATCAAGGAAGCCCGATCTTCTAATACATTCTCCGTCTTGCGAGCAAGAGCCAATGCCTCGTTAGCAGCTTTTTCAGCATCTGAAAGCTTACCAAGATATGTGTATAGTTTTGCCAGACTTAGGCAACCTTTAATCACACTCTCTTGGCTATTACTGTCGAGAGCAAGCTGATTAAAACGTTCAAAGGCTGTAGTGCTTCAGCCATGCGAACCTAGATTTGTTAAACTTCACCCACTTCAAACAGAATAGAGAGTTCGTTAGTTGATGCACTAACTTGAGGCTCAAGGGAAATATTGTTATTTGGAAAGAACTCCTGTAACAAAATCAGTTCCGTTTCATAAGCCCCCAATCTTCTGAATTCTTTGATGAGCGATAACCCTTTAGAAGTCGAGTCCAAGCGAACTCGACTTGCCTCATCGAAATCTCCAGCCTGACAAAGATGATGAATCGCTTCAATCACAGGCGATAGTTCATCAAGACTGGGGGTTGGAGGGATTTCTTCGGCTAGTGAAAGATAGTAATCCTTGATACGACGATGAATAGGCTGAATCTGAATAGATTCATGTTTGTGATACCTCAGTTGAGGCAGATCATCAGTTAAAAAAAGACTTCCCTTGAAACTGATTCTCTAGCTGCCTCAGATAAAACTCTCGAATTAGCGGATGGGTGGTATAGCAAGAGTTGTCAGGATCGTAACGTAAAAGATAGTAGTCAGTCAGACGTTCAGCGATCGACAACTCAACCTGAAATACAGGTTTGATGGCTGATTTCGATACAGGCAAACGAAACAAACAGAAGATCCGCATAAACTTGCGCTCTTCCTCAGCCAGATGGCGGTCATAAGGCTCCATAACCCGTTGCACTAAGTATGACTTATTATCTTTTTCATTGTTAGGTGGAACCCTTCCAGCATGATATAGCCCGCCGTCTTCCTCCCCTTCGTGGTGCTTGACAAGATGATTTGCAAGGAGGGTCAAAGCAAGTGCATGCCCCCACCTTGTTCTTACTTGCTGTAAAAGCTCATTCTCATCGCCCTTGACACCTAATTCTTTGAGGAGCCTATATCCATCCTGCTCACTTAGACCATCGATTTCAAACTGAGTGTAAGTTCGGTATGGAATTAAATTAGTGAGACGAGCGCGGCTAGTAATCAGGCAAAAGGATTGATGCCCTCCAGCCGCAAAGTATTCTAGGAATTTGGCTAAGTCATTGCTTCTAAGCAACCCATAATCCTCTCCACCCAGATACTGAAGCCGCTCCAATCCATCTAAAACGAAGAGATAGCGTCTTGCCCTCAACATACCTGCAAGAAATTCAGCCCGTGAATGGGCTGATGGAAGGAGATCGAGGTTTAATTCGTCGCTACCCAAGTAGCTGAGAGCTTTTTCAAAAAATAGATCAACTGTGCTATTTTTGTTGTAAAAGCTCCACCAGAATATCCCATCAGGCTTATCGCAAGTTAATTGATCATCTGATAATTCATCAACCCACCGTCGAGCAATACTGCTTTTACCTTCCCCAGCAAACCCGACCAAACCTGTGACATACGTTTCGCTGTCTAGCCAGTCAAAGGTGATGACTGACAATAACTCTTCACGTCCTACCCATATTTCCGGAGGTTTGGGCGCAAATTCCATATAGACGAAGGACCTAGGTGAAGCCTTATGCTCCGCTTCTCGAATTACCTCCCTTCTTGGTTGTGGACCAGGTGTGAGAAAGAGAGTAGCTTGGGGGTTTTGCTCTCCATACTTGGGCATCAAAGGACTCCCTTACCACTATTTAAAATAGATTTCAAAGGTTCCAGATTAACAATATGTGCGTCAACAGCTGCTGCTCGTCGATCCCTCAAGGGTCTAAGCAAAATACCAACCACTTTGTCTTGATTTAAGTCCAGTACACAAGCACCTCTCATACCCAAATGGATGATTTCTCCATCATCTGGTCTTAGTAGAACACAGTCAACCTCTAAATCAAGCCCAGCGTATCCCAAAATCTCTCCATTTGCATAGTCATTAGGTAGGTCATGTGCTCCCACGTACCCGTAAGTTTGAAACTTGTGCCCGCGTGAATCTGAAGCGCTGCTAATTTGGGCATGAACGGTTCCGGGTAGTGAGTCTCCAAGTAGTTGTAAAACAACGATTTCATCCTCGTGATGACGGACGAGCGTCTCAACCGTTGCTGCACGTAGCCGCTCTCGACTACCAACTGATTTGGGTAAAAAAATGTGAATTGACTTATCAAAACTTAATTGATCATTGCCTGCGGCTCTGACCACGTCACCGCAGGTCACTATCCTGTTTTGGATTAAAACTCCTACTCCCACAACTTGATTAGTTTCAGGATGTCGAATCTGTACAGTGAGAGCATAGAGATCTTGATAACGGGCACCAGAGATGAGGGTTTGGGAGTTTGTCATTTCAGCCCAAAGCTTATCGATGCGCTTTTTAGAGTCTTCACCTGACTTTGATTTAACATAATCTAACAGCATCCAGAGAGCTTCTTGACCAGACGACATTCTGCCATAATCCGACAAGCAATCTACCAAGTTTGTGAAGAAGGTTTCATCAGAACTTTCCCAATCCAAACCTTCTAGCGTAGGTAAATCTCCAACCGCCAGACGAACAAAACTTCTGCGATCGCCCCGATTCCTTACAGAAGGTCTGAGCAGAGCTACCAACTTTCTAAGACTTTCGGGTTCTGGTCTCTCCATCTGATTGCAATCTTTTTTACTTAGCTATTCAGAATACACTTAAATTATTGTCTACTGACATTTATAGATGCGCGCCCAAAGGATGTCAATATTTCTCTGCTTCTGAGGACCATATTTCGAGCGTACATACTCTAACAGCGCCCAAAGGGCTGGTTTACCGGGTGAAATTTCTCCGTAATCTACTAAACGGTCAACCATATCTGGAATAAAAGTAGCCGCAGCACCGCTCCATTCCAAGTCATGCAACACAGGCAAATCTCCAACTGCTAAACGAAGACAGACTCTCCGTTGGCGCTCATTCCGCATATGTGGTTCTAGCAGTTCAACTAACTCTTGTAAGATTTCAGGAGTAAGCCTCATCGCTTGGTTCGCCTCTGCTTCTACACTAGACAGAGGCCGAGAGAATGACTCAGGTAAAGATGTATCAGGATTTTGGGGTATTGCTGACTGTGGAAATAAGGGATGTTGGTTAGGTAAAGTTGCAGAATTACCCTGATTCATTGGTCTGTTACTTGGCTTCCACCTCTGCCAAATGACAAGGGAGGGCGGCAGGATGACCCCTGCAACGAACAAGACCAGTGAAGTATAACCAACAATTAAGGCAAAGTTAGATGACACTTCCTGGCTTTTTGGCAAAGCGTATAAAAAGAGTACTGCTCCACCAATCGCAGGTAAGCCACTAAACCAAATCCAATTCAGGACTCTTGGCTGTGTTTGTGCCGAGCGAGGAGGTTCACTTAATAGGACGTACAGAACAGTGCATAGAATTGCCAGCCCAACAAGAACAGATCCAGAAAAGGGCAACTTGATCTTGTCTGAGGCATTATTGATTGCCAGACCTGCAAAGACATTCAATACGGAAACTAGTATAGGAACCAACAGACTTCCTTGCGTTGACATAGCTAAGCTCAACCTACCAGCCTGTATCAATGTTTAACCTGCTGTCAGTCTATACCGAAAGAAGGATTACAGCATTACTATGCTAGATTGAGAATGATAATCATTCTATTGTTTGGTATGATCAGTCAGGTTAATCGTCCGTTCACTGAGAAAAGCGCTCCCAAAAGCAACCCACAAACGCTGCTGCGGATTCGTCATACTTGCGCTCATGTGCTGGCGATGGCAGTGCAAACGCTGTTCCCAGAAACGAAGGTGACGATCGGACCCTGGACAGAGACTGGCTTTTACTATGACTTTGACCGTCAAACCCCCCTCACCCCTGACGATCTCACCCAGATTGAAACCGAGATGCGGCGCATCATCAACGCCAAATCTGCCGATCATTCAAGAAGTGGTCGATCGATCGCAAATTCGGGCAGAAATTGAGCAACTCCATGAACCCTACA
>JAAUQZ010000098.1 GCA_012033355.1 Leptolyngbyaceae cyanobacterium RM1_406_9
TTGACGATATGCTCCTGGAGGACTGCTATGTTTTCATAGAGGAGTTTTTCAGTACCATGATGCCTATGAGCCAGGAATATCTTATCAGCAGTTTTTTGATATCGCTTATCCACAGTTCCGCTTGCAGCCAAACTCAACTGTAACGATACGATCACCAGAGTTTAGGCTTGTTCTTTCTGGTAGCCCAGATGCGGTCAGCGTTCCAGAATTTGAGCGAGTTTACTTTTGTAGATTGGCTTAGGATCGTGGATTAAATAAGCTGCAATTTTCGTAGAACCAGTATCTAAAACTACCGTCCAAATAGCTGATTAGCAGTCAGTTGCAGCATTGGAAAGGTCGGTGAGAAAATGCGATGTGAAGCAGTTTCCCTTTCGGGATAATTTCCTTCCCCAAATACCCCAACTTCAACATAGACTTCATCCTTCAATTCCAGCACCGTCACCAGTTGTTGCCCTGGGTCAACCAGCCAATATTCAGGAATGCCCCGTGCAGCATACTGATCGCGCTTACGAATCAGATCACGCTGACGATTTTGCTTACCTGGACTCAGCACTTCTGCAACCAGACGTGGCGGCGGCATATCGAGGGTAACGGTTAGCCGTTTTTGCGTCAAAGCTAGATGAACATCATCCAAAATTACTAGATCAGGATAACGATTTGCGGCATCTTTGGGCTGCAAAACTGGCACCTGAATTTCACACTGCCCTGGATGCACTAGCTCCAGAGGCACTACGCCAGAAGCGACTAAAAGGAAAAAGATTCGATTGGCGATCGCCCAATCTAGCCCTGATTCTGGCGGCACTGCTACTAGCTCTCCATCGATCCATTCAAACTGCCCTTCCAGATGGTTCTCCGGGACATCGCTCCAGGTTAGATATTCCTCAAAGCTGGCAAATTTTATTTTTGCTTGAGTCATCGTCCTATATGGGGCCGGTGATTGCCAATTTAAGCCCATACAGTCAACAATAGAGCCTCGGTCAATGACAACCAAGGCTCCATGTTTAGCGTTTCTGCGTTTCCCCCTTACCTTTCAGCAGGAGGAGTTGGTGTGGTTCCTGTTGTTGGCTCTGAAAACCAAAAAGAAAACTCACTTTGGCTGTCCTTGTAGCTAAAACCGAAACTAAACAGCGACAGCAGAATAACTAAAGGAGTTACTTGCTTTACTAGTTCACTTGCCAGCTTTAACATGCGTACCTCTCACTTAGGATTAACCTCCCAGCAATAGAGTTGCCAGAATTAGCTCCCAACGCAGAACGCAGCAAGGCTTACTGAACCACCAAGTGTAAGCTGCATAATCCTAGCTCATTTTCCTCAGAGCTAGCTCAGTAGATCCTCGGTCATTTATGTCTGACTTAAAAGGACGTAAATGCACATTTAGCTCTTGATCATTATCCTCCTCGTCTGCGATCGCGGGTTAAAATGCTCATCACTTCACCAGAACTGGGAGCGGGTAACAAAGGACTCCACGCCCCCACTTCAGCAAAGCCGCGACCGTATAGCTCGTGAATTGTTTCGATGACACCATCACGAGAGCCGATGATGAGAACCCGTAATCGTTCACGTTCAGGAAATGGAGCATCAGATACTTTCTCAACGGCAGGTGAGTTGAGATCGAGAAAACACTCAGGCATTAGTTTTGGCTCCGTTTAGGGTTTGCAAGAAACCCCAAAAATCTAGCCACTCCGCACTCTCAAGGCGCTGCTCAGTTAAATGGAAGACCTACAAAGTGAGTTTCATGTTCTCACTTTCAGGACTTGAGGGTTAGCAACGCTTTTTTTGACATCACAAGTCGGGGTGGCTAGGGGAGTGTTAAAATTCTCCATTAGCCTCCAGACTGGTACCTCAGTTCGGGGGTCAGTCGCTCATCGCTGCTGGTCACAGCTTTGAGCGGCGCTAGATCTTTGGGTGTTATCGGCTGTCGGTGTTAAAAAAACAACTTTAGCGTGAAAGCATATCTGAACGGACGGTATCTCGTCAAGGTGGAAGGTTACAGAACTTTTGAGGACGTGGAGAGGGGCGATCGCCTCCCAGCATGGATAAACTTGATTAATGTTCAGCGGTGTAAGAATGTCTAATAATGACTTTTCAGTTTCTATATCTATTCCTGATGAATTGCGACAGGCTTTGGAGAAATATCAGCAGGAAAATAGAATTGAGCCTACCTCAGATGCGATCTTGGATATCTTAAGAAACTTCTTTGACATGAAGGCTACTGCTCCAACTTACGCCTCTATCAAACAGGTGGAAGCGCTAGAAAATTGGGTGAAAGATCTGGCGGAGCAGATTGTTTCTATTAACCAGTCGGTCAAGTATTTGTCGCTGACACGCTCTATAGCAACTTCCACTGTTCCTTTAGATTCCGTTGATCTAGAAGATGACATTGAAGATGAACCCGACGAAATCCTATTTGATTTTTTACCTGAGGCGGATAAGTAAAGTGAAAAACTGTTGTGTGGAGGGTGTACACATCCTGTAGGGGTTTCTAGTAGGCTATGCGTGATGCTTCTTAGTCCCAATGGCAGTAATTTAGGGGGCAAAGATCTACGACTTTTCAAAGAAGTCGCAGATCTTGGGGTGTTCTGGCGATCGCGCCCCTACGCCTCAGGCTTTAGATCTCGTTCCATCAAAGCCTCTACCGCCTGTCTAGGCGTAATTTTGCCATTGAGTAAGCGATAAACTTGCAGCGAAACCGGAACCGGAATGTTTTCTCGCTTGGCAATATCAATCAGAACATTGGCGGTATTCACCCCTTCAGCCGTGCCTTGCAGTTCTGCCAAAATTTTCTCTAGAGAATTGCCTTGAGACAACCTGAAGCCCACTTGATAGTTGCGGCTAAGCGGACTGCTACAGGTTGCTAATAAATCGCCCAAACCCGATAAGCCAAAAAATGTTTCGGTTTGACCGCCCAGGTGAGTGCCAACGCGAATAATTTCAGTCAAAGCGCGGGTGATGAGGGCAGATTTGGCATTCGTGCCAAGTTGAAGCCCGTCGCAAACTCCGACGGCGATCGCAATCACATTCTTCAGCGTTCCGCCTAGCTCAGTCCCAATTGGGTCAGAGTTGGTGTAAACCCGAAAGCGATCGGATGAGAGGGCGGTTTGTACAGTTTCAGCAGCGGCTTTGTTTGCACCAGATACGACTGTAGCAGCAGGAAGTCCTTGCCCAATTTCTTTGGATAGGTTTGGGCCAGACAGCACAACTACCGAATTCTGGGGAAACACTTCTTGCCAGATTTGTGAAGGGGTGCAGCTAGTTCTGGTATCTAACCCTTTCGTTGCAGTGACCAAAATTGTATGAGTAGGAAGCTGATTGTCTTTAACCCGCGTTGCCACTTCTGACACCCCTTTCATGGAAATGGCAGAAATAACGATGTCTACCTCTGCTATGCAATCTGCCAAAGGTATCTCACCCTGGCGCGTCCACAGACGCACCTGATGCCCCTTCTGACTGAACAATTTTGCCAGCACGGAACCCCAAGCGCCTGCGCCCAGAACAGCAATTTGGTAGATGGAAGAGTTGGACAAGGGAGGGAAAAATTAGGGATGAGGAAGGAAGGATGAAGGATGAGGAAGTTAGCTACCAGTAGGTTGGGTGAAGCAGAGCGGAACCCAACACCTGCCTATGCTTTGGCTTCCCAGAGCGAGAAGGTTGAGGCGCTTAAAGCTGGCTGGACTGACGCAGTTTGAGATCCATCAACCTGAGACAAATCAACCGGGGCAGGTAACATTTCGCCGCGAAAGTCGAGGAGTTGTACCAGAACCAGGTAAGCAATGCCTAGAATGAGGGCGATCGCCCCTGTAATTACAGCTACAATCTTTGAGCGGTTCATAGTCCTGACCTCCTCGACGGGTAATTTCAAACGCTATTTCAGATGTTGTTCCAGGAAGGCAGTGGTGCGTTCCCAGGCATCTTCAGCGGCTTCTGGGTCATAGTTCATGCCAGAGGGGTTAGCAAAAGCATGGTCTGCACCAGGATAAACGTAGATTTCAACCGATTTGTCCAGAGATTGGAGCGCAGCCTCAAACTCACGCACGGTTTCAACGGGTGGGTTGTCGTCCAGTGCGCCAAAAATTCCTAAAATCGGCATTTCCAGGCCGCTGAGACGAGCCGGATCGGTTTCTAGCTGTCCACCATAGTAGATCACTGCGGCATCGAGTTGATCGGGCAAAAGCAGTGCTGTGTTGAGCGACCAGCTTCCGCCAAAACACCAGCCGAGGCTGGCGATCGCCGTTGCTGACTGTTCACCTTCCAAATATTGGTAAGCCTGACGCAAGTTTTCCTGAGCCAGTTGAGGGTTTTGGGAAACCGAATCTACTAAACTGCGTGCGGTCTGTGGGTCTTCTGCAAACTCACCATTGTATAGATCGACTGCCAGCGCGGTGTAGCCCTCACCCGCCAAACGCTCAGTCATCATTCTGATGTTGTCGTTTAGCCCCCACCATTCGTGAATCACAATTAGCGCAGGCAGCGGTTCTGTTGCCTCAGCCGGGCGAGCCAGATAGCCCGTTACGGGAGTTCCATCAATGGTGGCATAGGTAACTTCCTCCGTTTCAACAGCGGTCGCCGGAGCGTAGGCTACAGCTTCCGAAGCCACTGGTAAGTCAGCACGGTGAGACTCCATCAAGCGACTGGCGTAATTCTGGCTTGGCTCCTGGGCCACTAAGGAGCGATCGCTCATGGGATTAAACAATGCCCACAGCAACACCAAAAACATCGTTACGATGGCAATTCCGAATAATTTATGCGGTCTACGCATGATAACTCTGCTGAACTCCTTCAATTTCAAATAACGAGTGAGACATTTTTGTAAACTTTTGTCTCAGCCTTCAACTTAACATTAACAGCGTTGGCGCTGCTGGCTTGTAGTGGCTTCTAGACTGAGATCTTGCGTCGATGGTAGGAGGCATTGCACTAGCGCCTTGAGATCAATCCCAGGCTCAAAGGTGAAACTCGTTGAAACGAGTTAGAACCAACTTCTGACAGGTATTTGAGTCAGTTTCAACTGACTTAAGCTATGAGCCTGAACTTGAGTTCAAGGCGGGGTATTGGGTAACAGACCCGTCTGGTGCAAAAGCGTAGCTCTCAGAATCGCTTATACATCCCCAACATCGTTAATTTCATTCGCCTTAATCCTTGTGCTGTATTTGCGGAATGAGGACTACTATACTCAATGAGTTACGTATTACCGTGACAGCGACGATTTACACAGCCCTGCGTCTTCTCATGGATACTGCCTCTCAACCTAATGCCGATGCGATCGCCAATCGTCTGGCTGTGGTGCAAACTGCCGAACTGCGAAAGGTCTATCGCACTGGCTTTTGGCTTAACCAAAAAGTTATCCCCCTCAAAGGTTGTTCCCTTGAAGTGTTTCAAGGCGAGACGTTTGGCTTACTCGGCCCGAATGGAGCAGGCAAGACAACACTACTCAAGATTCTGCTAGGAATTGTCCGCCCGACTGGGGGAAAAGCCTCTTTGCTGGGGCATCGATTGGGCGATCGCACCGTCAAACAGCGAGTCGGCTACCTGCCCGAAAATCCTTACTTCTACGATTACCTGACAGGCTGGGAATTTTTGCAGTACGCTGCGGGATTGTTTCAAATTCCTACGTCGGTGCAGCGTCAGCGAATTCCAGAACTTTTAGAACTGGTTGGTTTAGCCCAGTCTGCTGCCCGCAAAAAACAACTGCGCCAATATTCCAAAGGAATGTTGCAGCGAATCGGTTTGGCTCAGGCACTCATCAACGATCCAGAACTGGTGTTTTTGGATGAGCCGATGTCTGGACTCGACCCAATGGGGCGCTACCAAATTCGTGAAATCATACTGTCGCTCAAGGCTCAGGGAAAAACGATTTTCTTTAACAGCCATGTGTTGTCAGATGTTGAAAAGATATGCGATCGCATCGCAATTTTGGCCCAGGGCGAACTAATCTGCGTCGGCTCACTCACCGAGCTATTAGGCACTCCCGATATCTATCACGTCAAGGTCAAAGACGGCAGTTCAGAAGTGTTAAAGCAATGGATCTCTGATTTAGAGCTAAAAGACGGCTACTGGCAAGGACATCTCAAAGGACATCCTCAAGACTTTATGGCCAGTCTTCGTCTGATGAATGCCCAACTGGTTGGAATGAATCTGGCACGTCCTTCGCTAGAAGAGTTTTTCGTCAACCAGCTTCGTCAACGCGGCATTCATAGCAGCAGTTAAAAGAGGATTCCTATCCAGTATTTAGGGATGATGACCTTTCATCCTCTAAGTAGGCGTTCCAACACACTTGGTGAAACCCAAAAACCAACATCTTGCAACTGCTCAAACGTTATTTCTAGATCGAGTAAGCCAAATTCGGCTGCATCTTTCACCACGCCTAGAAGCCCAATAATCTTTAAGCCACGCTCCACAGCTATTCGCCTTGCAATCTTGTCGTCTAAAATCACCAAATCGGCTTGTAACTGCTCTGAAAGTAAAATTGCCTCTCGTTCACCTGGATCAAGCCTTCTTAGTTCAGCACTGGAAGGCAATTCAGTAGGCTGTATTTGAAGCCAGGTTGGAGGGTGAGCGATCCAACTTTTTACCACAGGAGGCGATTCAGATGCCTCCAATTCATCTGCAACAATTTTAGGAATAGCGACGGCTTTATAGAGAACCTGGAGTATATCAATTTTGTTAATGAGCAGTAGATAGCAAATTGGAGATGTATCAGAGACAACAATCATTCCACTCTTAACTTTTTGAGAGTCTGAAGATCTTGGTCTAATTCGGCTTCATCATAATTTATGTAAGTACTCATCCGTTTCAAAAATGCATGAGTTGCAAGACGAGTCGGTAGCTGGAGGATTTGACCTACTTCGGCGGTGTTGATTTTTCCGCAGCGGTAAGCATCAGCAACTATAAGTTCTATGAGCCAATGAGAGAGGTTTTCTTCAGATTGATCTAGGTGTTGGGCAACCTCGTCTGGAATCTCAATGGTAATCTGCATATCAACAGTTAAACTTAGTTCTACTCATAGTTTATGGTAGGCGATCGCCACAGATATTACTGGACGAGGTGACTCATACCGAAGACCAATTCACAGTTAAGTATTTACCTCAGAAGAAATCATTGAGGTTACTCAAGAATATGGAATGCCGGGTGGCAAATGGAAAACTGAAGAGTATTGGCAATATGACAGATTTGTTGAAGCACAAATTTGGGATGATCGACCCATTTGGGAATTTACAAAAAGCAGTCTTTGAATGTAAGGTATTCATCGTTCCAAAGAAATAACGCAATTGTCAGCAATGACATAAGCGGCTGAATTTCGCTTTAGCGGAACCTCGTAAGCACCTGTAAATTCACCAAATGAAGGTAGAACTAACAGATTTTGAGTGCGATCGAGATAAAAACAGGGTAGTCGCAATTGATCTAATTTTTCCTTCAGATGCACACAGGGATGAATGTGACCACAAATGTTTAAAAATCCCGGTTGGGGAGAAGGTTCGTGGCTCAACAGCAAATTGTCAACTTCAACGGAGTGAGTTGAACATTGGATTGAGGTGTTTTTTAGAGTTTTAATCAGGTGGCGATCGTGATTTCCCACAATCAATATAATTTCTGCATCTACAGCAGCTTGAAACTGTAACCAGCCCTCCAAAACCTCATCAACTAATGCATATTTAGAATGAAACAGATCGCCTAAGATAAACAGCTTTTGAGGTTTAAGCTTAAAGCAAAGCTGCTTCAGTCGCTCTAAGGTCGTTTGATTGACCTGATTTGGAATGGGGATTCCTAAGGATTGAAAAGTTTCTGATTTGCCTAGATGAATATCAGCAACTAAAAGAGTTTGGTCGCTTTCCAGATAAACTGCCTTTTCTGCAAGAAGCTGAAGCCGCATTCCCAATACATCGATCTCTTTCATTTGTTCATCCACTGCTGCTTCAAGCGTTCGATTCGGTCTAACAAACTTTCGTTAGACATCCGTGAGTTGAGCCGTTCTACTAATAAGGGGAAAGCAAAAGGGGAAGGGCGCTTGGTTTCTTGCCAAACTAAGTTTAGTTGACTGAGGCGATCGAGTGTTCTAGTCAACCGATGAGTTTCTAGCTGATCGCGTAATACTTCCTGTTCAGCTTGCTTGAGCAGCAGATTATCTGGCTCATATTTCGAGAAAACATCGTAGAGCAATGAAGAACTAACCTGCAATTGATTGGTATCTTTTCGGGCAGAAGGATATCCCTTAAACACTAAGCCTGCAACTTGAGCAATGCCGCGAAATTTACGCTGAGTCAACTCGGAAATATTTAAGCCGGATTTGATGTTTTCGTAGAGATTTTCTAGATCGAAGAAGCGATCGCCAAACAATTGCTTAAACGGATAATCTTTCGGGGCTAAAATCTCAAACCCATAATCGTTTACCGAAATTGTAAAAGTCGCTTGCTGCTGACTGGCAAAGCGGTAGCCCCACAGAAAACCCAATCCTTCATGCACAAATCTCCCCTCAAATGGAAAGACGTATAAGTGCTGTCCTTCCCTCGTCTTGCAGACTTCAATTAACAGTTCATTCGATGCAGGTAAATGAGAAATTCTTTTTTGAGTAGAGGCGATCGGCAACATACACTCCAATTCTTGATCCAACTTCTGAGTGGAGCTTGCTTCAGGTTGAAATCTCTCAATCTCAGAACGCAAATGCATACTTAGTGAATCAGAGATGGCTAAATTTCCACCGCCCCATGTCGGCGTAACAGTCGATTTTCTATGGGTGCCTTTGACATAAACCATCATGTCTTTCATCATGAAAAACTCTAGCTGCCGTCCCGCAAAGAAAAACACGTCGCCTTTTTTTAACCTCGACACAAAATTTTCTTCAACCGTGCCAATCTTTCTCCGATTTGTATAGACAATTTGCACTGCCTGATTAGAGGTAATCGTGCCAATACTCATCCGATGCATTCGGGCAATCTTCTGATCGGTCACTTGATAAAGCTCTTCTATTTGAACGACCTTTTGATACCGAGGATAAGCACCTAAGCACCTGCCGCCTTTCTCAACAAAGTTCAATATCCAACCAAACTCCTCATCGGTTAACTGTGAATAAGTCACCGTTTGGCGAATTGTTTTTAAGGTTTCATTTGCCTTAAATCCGTCTCCACAGGCTAACGTCACCAAATGCTGAGTCAGCACATCATAGGGCTTTTCTAACGGTCGTCTGGTTTCAACATCTCCTGCTGCTAAGCCACTGCGAAACGCCGAAATCTCAAGCAGTTCCAGAGCATTTGTGGGAAGAAACAAAATTTCAGACGTACCTTCAGGAACGTGAGCCGATCGCCCCGCCCGTTGCAGCAATCGAGCCAAATTCTTAGCGCTGCCAATCTGTACCACTCGTTCAACAGGCTGAAAATCTACACCCAGATCCAGTGATGATGTACACACCACCCACTTGATCTGTCCAGCTTTAACACCTGCCTCAATCGCCTCCCGTTCCTGCACATCAATGGAGCCGTGATGTAGCGCAATTCGATCAAGATACTCTGGCACTGCAAACGAAAGTGCCTGAAACCATCGCTCCGCTTGGGCGCGAGTATTAGTAAAAATCAGCGTCGAACGATTAATGTCTAACGCATCCACCAGTTCTTGAAACATCCTCAGCCCCAAGTGTCCCGCCCAGGGGAAACTATCCACCGAGTCAGGCAAAATGCTTTTTATAATTGTCTGCCGCTGCAAATTCGATTGAATAATCACAGGCTCACACCCAATGCCTACCGCTGCCTGTGCTGCTTCTTGAACGTTGCCCAGCGTCGCGGAAACTGCCCAGGTCTTAAGCTGGGGCTGAAGCTGCCGCAGATGCGACAGGCACAGTTCTGCCTGAGTGCCCCGCTTGGAACTGAGCAACTCGTGCCATTCATCCAAAATGACCGCCTGTAACGACTGGAATCGTGCCTTTGCACCTTTATAGGACAGCATTACCGCCAGGGACTCAGGCGTTGTAATCAGAACATCGGGCATATTCTTAAGCTGTTTGCTCTTTTGGGAAGAACTGGTGTCTCCTGTGCGCGACTCGACGCGCAGATTCCAGCCCATTTCCTGAATCGGACGCAAAATGGACTGCTGGATGTCGCGTGACAGCGCCCGCAATGGCGTAATGTAGAGCAGTTTCAATCCAGGACTGGGAGCTTGCAGCATTTCCAGAATCGCTCCCATCACGGCGGCATGGGTTTTGCCAGAACCCGTCGGCACCTGAATCATGCCGCTTTTGCCGTCAAGATAGGCCTGCCAGGTTTCTCGCTGAAAGGGCAGCGGTTGCCATCCCTGTTGCTTAAACCACTCCAGCGCGGGTTGTAGGCGATCGCCATCAGCCACAGATCAAGCACTCCCAACAAAAGACTAAGCTTACAGCTATTGTAAACTCAGCCCTTTGACGCAATTTCTTTAAACGCGGGCTTTGGGCGATCGTCGCTTCGCTATACCCATGATGATGTAGTAGTAAATCGTAAATACGACGCTCATGAAGATTTGGCTACCCCAAGAGCCATGCCAAAAGTCAAACCAATACTGCCCCCAATAAACTGAAGCAAGGGTGACAAGCGTGATTCGTGGAATGTTAAGTACCAGCGCCAAACCCGCGCCAAACGCCATGATTAGAAGTACTTTTTGCCAGCTTTGCTTGAGCAACAGCCCCATTACCAAGCCAGCCATCGCAATGTTCACCGCCATGCTGAAGCCATTGCAGCCCCAGCCTACCTCTACCGAGCCTTGCGGCAAAGAAACAAATGCCCCTTGCACCTCAACCGTTTGACCGATTGCCTTCAGCGTTAAGCTGCCCGCCCAGGCCATGAAGTGATCGAGTGCTCGGTAAGGAGTCACCAGTTCCCACAGCAAACGAGTCGTTTCCCCCGGTCTAGGGTAGACGCTCAATGCCATAAGTAGGGCAGGAACGGTGTGCTTGCGAAAGAAACCAAGTCCCCAAGAGCTACACGCAATACCAATTAGAACGATCAGCCAAATCAAAGACTGTGACCAGACTGCGCTGCGGTAAAACGGGAAGAAGGCGACTCCGCTGAGAATCAAAATATGTCCTAGCAGTTGATCTTCAGCGCCAACCGGTTCCTCGACAAGCTGAGTCCGTTTCTTCCAAAGCTCATGCAGCGCCAGACCCACAACGCCCAGTATCAGCGGCAGACCTGGCGAACCTTGAAAGGCCCTCTCAATCAAAACGCCTAGCCACACCGGGAAATAGCACAACCCCACCAGCAAACCACACAGAACAATTCGACCGTGAGTGGTCTTCAGGTTTTCCTGCAAAAAGCTCTGAAGCGCTTTGCCCATTTTCTGCTGTCGGTTCTTTTGCTGGGAGACTGGCATTGGCAATTTCAGTTTTAATCAGTTGTGGACTGTACTGAAGAGTAGGATTTCAATACCTATCAACATTGCAGTTATTCAGTCACTAGCTGGAAAAGACAGGATACATTCCAGAAATTCATAGCTTTTTCATACATAGAACTTACGCATTCCTCTGTAGAACAAGGGGCTTACAGCGTTTCTCAAATGAAAAAACAAAAGCAGGGGCGAACGATCGTTCGCCCCTGCGGGAGTTTGTGTCCTACGCCACCGAGAACTGCTGAATGCCCAGCACTCTTACTGGAAATATCTCATCTGAATTGGAACGGTAGTGTTATTTCCCAAGAAAAATACTGCATCTTCAAACTGAGCAGGGCCAGTCACCGCAGGCGCATCATTAGAAAACCCGTAGCCTTCTACGGGAATTCCCAAACCGCCCCGGTTTAGCTGTTCGTCCCCGTTGCTGTCGTGGTAAATCGCGACGGCGTAGCTGCCTGCTTCTAAATTTTCAAAGGTGTAGGCAAATGGAGCTTCCGGGTCTTCGGGTAGGTTGTCGGCGATCGCCACACACGCCCGCGTTACGACACTATCGTTGTCGTTTGGGAAACCCGGACTGCCCGAAAAACCTTGAAGCAGACATTCCCTTCCTGTCCCTGCAAACCGTTCACTTCTACGGTCAGATTGCCTGTAAACTGGGCTCTGGCATTGCCTGCCCAGAGGCTTCCTGCTATTAGCAGCACTGCTATGCCAAATTTCTTAACCATAGAACTCCTATACAACGTCTGTAGTTTGCGGTCTGTAGCCTAGTGAGTAGATCAGTGAGGCGATCGCCCCCGTTAAACTACGAAGAACTGTTCCAAAAAGTTTTGCATTTGACTCAATACTTTAAGGAAGCAAACCAACTCTGATTTGCTTAAAAAAGCGGAAGCGCAGCATTGCCGCACCTCCGCATTAAGCATTAGAACTAAGGAACTTCCCTAGTAGGTTTCTACGTGCCAGCGTTCCTTAATCGACTTCTGGTAAGCTTTCCAGTCTACGCCATCCTTAGCAGCAGCAGCAGTCATGGCTTCATCAATGCCACCCTCCATACCTTTCAGACCACAAATGTAAGTATGAGTTTTCTCATCCTGAACAAACTTCCAAAGTTCGTCAGCGTGTTCTGCCACTCGATGCTGAATGTACATTCTGCCGCCTTCGGGATTTTTCTGCTCACGGCTAATTGCGTAGGTCAAGCGGAAGTGATCAGGGTATTTCTCCTGGAGCGCTTCCAGTTCCTCTTTATAGAGAATGTTGGGTGTAGTCGGAATGCCAAAAATCAACCAGGCAAAACCCTTAAACTGATAGTCAGTGTTGAGCTTTTTCTCACCTTCCTCAAACATCCGCCACAGGTAAGCCCGGAAAGGTGCAATTCCAGTACCCGTTGCCAGCATGATTACTTTAGCTTCGGGGTCATCAGGCAGCAACATCTCCTTACCGACTGGTCCGGTAATCTTAACGTCTGCTCCTGGCTCCAAATGACACAGGTAGGTAGAGCAAACGCCATAGACCGTTTCGCCTGTTTCGGGGTGCTTGTATTCTAGCTGCCGAACGCAAAGCGAAACGGTTTTGTCATCTAGATTGTCACCATGACGGGTTGAGGCTATGGAATAAAGCCTCAGCTTGTGGGGTTTACCATTTTTGTCGGCACCCTCTGGAATAATGCCAATACTTTGACCCTCTAGATAACGCAGATCGCCTTCAGAAAGGTCAAAAGTTAGATGACGAACCGTACCGATGCCACCCTCACCAACCAATTCCTCATTCGAGAGGCATTTACCTACAAACGGAGCATTAGGACGGTAAGTATTAACCGGAACGTCCTTTTTCTCTTTCTTGGGTTTTGCTTGAATCTCTTCTGCTTGAGTCACAGGCTTACTCTCCTCTGCTGATGTCTGCGATACCATGCCCGATGAGGAGTTGCCGTTTGCTACGCCATTGATAGTTGCAGGGCGGATGCTAACGATCTTGCCGCCCATGCGGGTGATTCGCTGCATCTCCTGATTCATCCGGCTGTAGGGCACTGTGACGAACACACTGCCACTACGCCGAATCGGATAGTCGGTCTTATCGGTTTCTTCGTTCTGACGAAGCCCTTCAACTTCATAGACAAAAAGGCGGCTACCGTAGGCTGTGTTGGCAGCGCCACCCGCTGCGCTTGGATTGTACATTGCTAATCAATAAATCCTGAACCCAACTGAAACGTGCTAAAGTTGCACACTACTGATTCGCCCCAGCCAAATTACGGATTTTAGTCCGAAGGTTAGAGCCAGTCTGTATTAGCGTAGCATTGCAGGACGACACTCACTCATCAAAGGCAGCAAGTTTGGCATAAAAATCCGTACTTGCCATAGCTCTACGATAACGAGCAATGTTGGGGGAGAATGTCAAGATCGAGCAATTTCATTATTTTTAAATGCACGATTGGATTTAGCATAGTGATTAAGCGGTGCTATTGAGCAGCAATCAGCCCAAGTGAACCTTGTAGGTAAGATCGCATTCTGGTAGGATCGCTGTATCCGGTAGTACTAAATACTTACCAAATTAGAACGAGAGGTTTCTCGGCTAGGCGTACCTGAGTTCATGCACTGCCTTGATGTCGCTTTGCTGCGTTGGTCAAAGGTTTAAGCTGCAAGGGAACGCTTGACGGTCTGGAGGGAATGCCTCACTTCAAATTTACGAGGCGGCTTTGATCCGAGGGTTTAGTCGGCTCTGTCTTGAGTTTATTGAACTGTTTTACTTTGTTAGAGGATTCCTATGACCATTAAGCCAGACCGTGTGGTTCTAATTGGTGTAGCCGGAGATTCCGGGTGCGGTAAATCGACCTTCCTGCGCCGATTGGCAGACCTGTTTGGGGAAGAATTGATGACTGTCATTTGCCTGGATGACTACCACAGTCTGGATCGGAAGCAGCGGAAAGAGGTTGGGGTAACGGCGCTGAACCCAAAGGCTAACAATTTCGATCTCATGTACGAGCAGATCAAGGCGCTTAAGGAAGGTCAGCCGATTGACAAACCCATTTATAATCACGAGACGGGGATGATTGACCCCCCCGAACGGGTGAATCCAAATCGGATTGTGGTGATTGAGGGGTTACATCCGATGCATGACGAGCGGGTGCGATCGCTCCTTGACTTTAGCGTCTACCTTGACCTGGATGACGAGGTGAAAATTGCCTGGAAGATTCAGCGAGACATGGCAGAACGGGGGCATCGCTATGAAGACATCCTGCTTCGATTAACTCTCGCCGCCCTGACTTCAATGCCTACATTGACCCGCAAAGGCAATACGCCGATGTGGTCATTCAAATCCTGCCGACCAGACTGATCAAGGACGATAAAGAGCGCAAGGTGCTGCGAGTTCGTCTGGTTCAGAAAGATAACGTTGAGGGAATTGAGCCAGTTTACCTGTTTGACGAAGGTTCTACGATTGACTGGGTTCCTTGCGGTCGTAAGCTAACTTGCTCTTATCCTGGCATTCGGATGTTCTACGGACCAGATGAATACTACGGCAACAGCGTCTCTGTTTTAGAAGTGGACGGTCAGTTTGATCGGCTGGAAGAGGTAATTTACCTTGAAAGCCACCTCAGCAATACATCCACCAAGTTCTATGGTGAAATGACTGAGCTGTTGCTTAAGCACCGCGAGTATCCTGGTTCCAATAATGGTACGGGTCTGTTCCAGGTGCTAGTTGGCTTAAAGATGCGGGCGACCTATGAGCGTCTCGTTTCCTCCGATGCTCCGCTGGCAGCAAAGGCTGCTGTGAACTAGTTATTCTCAGCTTGAAATGCCAAAATCCAGGAGTCAGAATTTAGTAGTGAGGGCGCAATGCTCTTGCTGAATTCTGACTCCTGGCTGTTGTATGGAGCTATTTCCAGAGATTGTTATGACTCTTGCAGAAGACCTGTGGCAGGCAAATCAGGATTTGGCGATCGCCTCTTTAGAAAACCCCTTTGTTCAGGGCATCGGTGACGGAACGTTAGCCCAAGCAAAATTTGCCTACTATGTCGGTCAAGATGCATTCTTTCTAGAAGCCTTTGCCCGTGCCTACAGCGTTGCTGCGGCTAAAGCTCCTGATTGGGAAGGATTTGGCACTTTTCACAATTTGGCAGCCGGGGTGCTACAAGAACTTCAGCTACATCAGAGCTATGCTACCCAGTGGGGAGTAGACCTTCAAATCGTTGAACCTGGTGCAGCAACTCGTCGCTACACCGATTTTTTGCTGGCTACTGCCTGGAGTCAGGAGGTTGGCGTAACTACAGTGGCAATGCTGCCCTGTATGCGGCTCTATGCTTTCATCGGTCAAAAGCTAGCCCAGATGCACGGGTCAGACCATGCTTACTCAGATTGGATTTACACCTACAGCAGCCCTGAGTTTGAGCCTTTAGCCGATCAGCTTGCTGAACTAGCCAACCGATACGCCGCAACAACGCAGATGGTGAAATCTACTTATCGTTACGCAATGCAGTGTGAACGAGACTTTTTTCAGGCTGCCTGGGAGTATGCAGAATAGGGTTACGGGTCATCGTCACAAACTACGATCGCCCTTACACCGAGGTCGAAACTGGAATTGCTTTTTCAGGCAAAGAGGTTTCTGTTGAAGCGTTCTTCTCTAGCATCAGCTTCGATCGCTTGACCATTTCGGGAATTTGCACAGGATAGTTGCCTGTGAAACAGGCTGAACAAAAGCTCTCCTTATCTTGTTCTGTAGCTGCTAGCATTCCTTCCCAGGTCAGATATGCCAGGGAATCTACGCCGATCTGTTGCTGAATCTCCTTTACAGACTTAGTTGCAGCGATCAGTTGATCCTGACTGTCAGTATCAATGCCATAAAAGCAGGGATGGGTGACGGGTGGGGAGGAAATTCTCATGTGAACTTCGATCGCCCCAGCTTCACGCAGCGCCTTAACAATTTTGCGGCTGGTGGTGCCGCGAACAAGTGAGTCATCCACAATCAGGATTCGCTTGCCGACTAACACATCCTTGAGTGGATTCAGTTTCATCCGAATGCCAGACTCTCTCATACTTTGAGTGGGCTGGATGAAGGTTCGTCCCACGTAGCGGTTTTTGATTAGCCCTTCTGCATAGGGAATTTTTGATTCTTGCGAAAAGCCGATCGCCGCTGGAATTCCAGAATCAGGCACTCCTAAAACCATATCGACAGCCGCAGGAGATTCGAGTGCCAGCCGCTTACCTAGCCGCAGCCGATAGCTGTAGAGGCTTTCCTCATTCACAACGCTATCAGGGCGGGCAAAGTAAATCATCTCGAAGATGCATAGCTTGCGCTTAACCTTGGGTGCCCAGTGGAAAGAGGCTATACCCTGCTCGGTAATCCAAACTAACTCCCCTGGCTCCACATCGCGCAGGTATTCTGCCCCGATGATGTCTAGTCCACAGGTTTCTGAGGAAAGCACGTAGCGCCGGGGAGTTTCTGATTCAGGATCATCTAAAGTGCCAATGACTAGCGGGCGGATGCCGTTAGGGTCGCGCACGCCCATAATGCCATCGGGGGTGGCGATCGCCAAGCTAAACGCTCCCTGACAGCGATTAAAAGCGCTAATCGAGCCTTTTAGCCAGTCTTTGCCTGCATTGACCTCTTCAGCGATCGCAAAGGCGATCATTTCTGAATCAGTGGTCGTAATCAGGTTAAATTTGGATCTCAGTAACTCTTCTCGCAGCGCTGCCGTGTTAACCAGATTGCCGTTGTGAGCCAGCGCCAGTGAGCCGAGCCGCGTCTCTACCACAGCGGGTTGAGCATTCACCACTCGACTGGAGCCAGTTGTGGAATAGCGGGTGTGTCCTACTGCTGAATCGCCGGGTAAGTCGTTCAGAATAGCTTCACTAAAGACCTGCGAGACCAGACCCATATCTTTATGTAGATGGACGCGATCGCCCTCAAAAGTAGCGATTCCGGCTGATTCTTGTCCGCGATGCTGGAGGGCGTACAGCCCAAAATAAGTCAACTTTGCAACATCTTCACCAGGAGCATAAACGCCAAACACGCCGCAGGCTTCTTCCGGTTTGTCA
>JAAUQZ010000393.1 GCA_012033355.1 Leptolyngbyaceae cyanobacterium RM1_406_9
ACCCTAAATCCCTCTCCCAGAGCGGGAGAGGGACTTTTAATCCGGCTCCCCTTCTCCCCTTTTTGGGAGAAGGGGTTGGGGGATGAGGGCAAACTTGCAAAACTGGGATGCACCCGTTTGATTGTCCGGTTTACCCGGAATGGCTAACCGCTAGGAACATCTTTCGGCTATGGCTTTCATTTGTCGGGGCGAACAGCCGTTCGCCCTTTTTAATGACGTGATGTGCAACTAAAGGTTTGAACTGCTTGGTTTCCTGTGGAGCGGGCATCTTGCCTGCTTAATTCGGACGGGCAAGATACCTATCCCACAAGAGGCTGGAGAAAGTTGCACATTGCTTTAATGACAAATACCCTGTTTGGGTACAGAAGGCGGCACATCTAGGGCGGGGTTTGCATCAAAAAATCCGACTGGTTTAAGGACAAAGCCGCTGTAAGCAGTTGGCATCACGGGGTAATCTTCTGGACGGGGAATGTGGTGATGCCCAAAGGTGTACCACACCACTACATCGGTGTTTTCAATTGGGCGATTTGCCTGAGTCCACTTGGGCAAGCCCTCGTCACCGGGATGCTGATTGGGGTAATCGCCTGCCGAAAAGCGTTCGTCTTCGGCGTAGGGCGTGACCCAGAGGTGTTTGGTCATGAAGCCTGCCCGCTTTAGAATCGGCGAGTCGGGGTGAGCAAAGGGCAAGATGTTGTCACCCGGAATAATTTTGTAGGCAACGGGTTGCCCCAGGCGATTTTGCACAGAAGGATTTACCACTTTCCAGTAGCGACCTGCCAGCGGATCGATGATGCGCTGTGCCTCCAGTTCCGTCTTGAATAGAGTCGAGGTGGCGGAAAAGGCATTGCCATAGGGGTTATCTACACCCATTGGCTCTGCTTCGGTGTTCACTTCGTAAACGGAATTGTTGCCACCGTCGATGTCAAAATCCAAACGTAGGCTAAAGAAGTGCTGGTGGTTTAGGGCATTAACTTCGGGCGCGACGAGCGTACCGTATTTAGGCGTATCTGCCAGTACGCCGCACAGAAGAATGCCTGTGAGTTTCACCTCATACTGAATGGTGCCGTCCTGGTAGAAGTACCAGAAGAAGCCGTATTCGTAGTTGTCTACGGTGCAGAAGAATGAAACGACTAGACGACGCGATCGCCTCACCTCAACGCTCTCCAGTCGCCAGTCCGTATGTTTCCACAAAACGCCAAAGTCTTCCTCATGCATACAAATGGCGTTCTCAATGATCGCTACTTCGCCTCGGCTATCTGTCATTGCCGCATCAAAATAGCGAATTTCACCCAAGCAATCGCAGCCATAGCGGAGGGAATTGGTGAGTACGCCGACACCGTGTTCCCCCACATCAAAGGCATTTTTGCGAAAGTGCTGCGGACGCGGATCGCCATAGGGCACGACCATTTCTGCCAGGGATGCGCGATAGAGAATCGGGCGCAGTTTGCCCTGATCTTCATAGCCGACGGTGTGCAGCACCAATCCTTCACGCGGCGTAAAGCCGATGCGAAACTGCCACTTTTGCCAGCGCACATGATGTCCGTCTACTTCAAAGCTTGGCCCTTGCGGCTGGGTGATTTCGAGTGGCTTGATGTCCGTTCGCATGGGTATAAATTCAGCCGCATATTCCCCTGGCTCTGGCGGCACGGGAACAACGCCCATGTCCTCAATCCGTAAAACCTGCATTTGGTTCAGGTCAACGACGGGGACAAGTCCGTCAATCGGGCGCGAGTAAAAGTTACTGTTGGGTGTGGTGCGAACGTAGCAAAGACAGCGTGATAGCCGAATTCCGTCTTCTCCGGGTAAACCAAAGTGACCGATCGCCCAAGGGTCAACCACAACCGAATCGAGGGAGAGATTGCGTTTGGCGATCGCCGCCTGAAACGCTGGGTTTGCCTTTACCGCTGCCTCGCACTCTGACAGCTCATCGGGCATGATGTTGGGCTGTACACCGGGAATGTGCTGCCAGGAGGTGACGGTGTTGCGGGTGAGGGAGGCGATCGCCTCATAAGTTGCCCCCGTCGCGTTGTCTAGCAAAATCAGAAATGCCTCCCGCTCAACCGAGTCGCCCGACTGATAGTTCAGCATGACTGACTTAGGTGGCTCTTTTAACACCACCGCCGGAAAGCGAAACTGCTCACTCAAATTGCGTTCTGCCCTGACGATGGCAACCGCTTTGGCAATTTCCTCAGGGGTCAAAGGCTCCAAAGGATGACGCGGCATAGTGGATTGAGTGGAAACATGAACTAGATCATGGGTGGTAGTCATAGTGAGTGATAGGGTTGCCTAATGGATAGGTTCTGTAGCAGTATTTTGTAGCGGTTTTTAAGGGTTTGTTGCAGTAGCGATTCTACAGGTTTTATGGAGATACCGATTAGAAGATGCTTAAAAGCCCAATGGATGACCCAAAAGTTTGTAGGGGCGTAGCATTCGGGTAACGATTTTTGGCTTATTCCAGAGTTTACCTGCTGAATGCTATGCCCTTACAGAGAACCTTTGCTACTTTTCAGACACCCTCCCACAGAGAACCTTTGCTACTTTTCAAACGCCTTCTCAGAGATGAAGCTGAACAAAACCCTTCAAAATGTTACCTGAAACTTGCAGATTTCTGCTGTATTGAATACCAATTTCATCAACTCGCGTTACATTTTATTTCACTTAGATCACAAGAGTAATTCAAATCTGCAAAAGTAAAAGTATATTCACAGCACATTTTTAGGAACAAGCAGGAGGATAAGAAACCCGCTCAAAATTCTAGTTTATTGAATCAAGATTAATCGCACGGAGTCTAATCGCAACAGCTTTTCATGCTGGAGAAGTACAGGTTTTTTTGATTTTTTACTGCCAGGTTTTTTAATTCCTGTTGTTGCAGGTTCTTCGTCGGGTTAGGCAATTAACGTCCCTTTCTTCCAGGAAAAAGTCTGTAGATTCTCAAGTTGGTTTTGGCAGGTTATCGCCGCGATCGCCTGATCCCCACCTCAACCAAATTCACAAAAGCCTTGCTAGAATGGAATACTCTGGCGATCGCCGCTGATGTTGTAATTAGCTGATGTTGAGATTAGCTGATGTTGAGATTAGATGCTATCACTTACCAATGATTTGATAACGATTTGAAAACGCTTCATTGATGCTCCACATTCCCTGAGTTGAGGATAGCTCAATTTACTATCTTTAGCTTTTGATAGGGCTTGATGTTAATCAATTTGCCTCCATAACAGCCGGGTAGTTTCTATTGGGCTGCGGTTGGCGATCGCAATTAGCGCCATAGCAATTTGCTATGGGCATCTGTTTAGCTGTTCAAACTGCCTTGCTGCTGAATGTGTCTCGGCAAGTCGTTTGATCGGCTAGTTTTTCCTGCGAATTGATTG
>JAAUQZ010000099.1 GCA_012033355.1 Leptolyngbyaceae cyanobacterium RM1_406_9
ATTATTTGGTTGATTACTCCCTTCCCGGTTAAAGATTAGGCACAAAAGATCAGGGATGCGCCCCGCTAAGCGGGGCGCATCCCTGATCTTTTGGTAGGAAAGGAGTAAGACGGTTTTAGGGTGAAAGTCGTAGGACTTTCACCCTAAAACGGGTTCTGAGGTAGGCGCGTAGCGCTATTCACTTCTCAAATAAAAAGATCTGCGACTTTTGAGAAGTCGCAGATCTTAGCGCTCGTTTTGTGGCTCTAGGGTGCATCAGGATCGCCATAGCCAATTACAGCAACTTTATGGCGATAGACCAACTCGCCCCCGTACCATCCGGTAATGCCTAGTAGCGCTGCGACAATGAGCGACAGGATCAAACCAGTTGGTAAAACCGCTCCCGTGACATTATTCCAGCGTAATGCCAGATTGATCAGGGTCAGAACTAGTACCGCGACGTTACCCACCATGTGTACCCAGCCCGCACTATGTTTCCGCACTCGCCCAATTCTAATAAAGTCCAGCATTCCAGTGATAGCGGCGACAATTCCAGTTACTAAACTCACAGCAATTAGCCAAAATGAGGCCCTTGCCCAAAAGGCCTCGCCAACTAACCAATACACAGCATCCGTTGCAAACGCACCAACTAAGGATGCGATCGGAATGGTCACAATTACAGGATGAATGGGATGTCCAGCGATCGCTACTGTACTTGGTACACCGCTATCCCGGTATTCTCTTTCATCGCTCTCAATAATCGGGGGAATGTTAGGCGTTTGAGTCATGCTGGTTCTCCTGGTATGGAAACAATAAACGGATCGTTAAACTTACAGATTTGCCTACGGGTTCGTAACAGCGAGTCAACACAATTTATGGAGAAAACTGCTCGATACAAGCCACTGTTTGGAGCAACAACTTACCCTCAGAAATATCTAACTTCTGGATTTTGAGAGTCATTCCTTCTAGCTCAAAATTGCGTAAATCTAGCAGCTCGGCAGAGCGTTCCAAAAGTGCTTCTGTCAGCTCTGGCGATAGATTTTTACCATCTTGGTACTCTACTTGCGTTAACACAACTCGTTGCCCACCTTCACCAATTTCTGGCCTTGCTGTAAACGCAACGGGTTCATTTTTCCCCGTTTCTGTAATTACCATCGTGGCGCTTAAAGCAACTTTTTCTGAGTCAAGTAAACAAAAGTCAACTTGTTGAATATCAACTTTGACAGGCTTACCCTCTAGATGTACATCTAAGTCCTGCATTTTGCTTTGGATATATTCAGAGTTAAATGCTCGATTGATGTCTTGCTCTAGCAAAACTACCTGAGCCGAAGCGTCAGTGGGATGGGTCAGTTCCACTTTGCCAAAAGCGATGCTGAGCGGATTAATTGAAACATTACCCGTTTGAAGAAGCATATCTTCAACTCTCAGGTCTTTCTCCATCACCATTCCTTTACTTTGAATGGAAACAGAGTCTACCTTTCCTTGAGCGAGTTCGAGTGCCTGTGTATCGACATCGACCTCAACTTCTTGCACTTCATCCAACTGGCTTTTAATGCCAATTTCAGCAGCTTTGCCCAGTGTTTGCCCTTCAAGGCTTCTATTATCTTTGGTCACACGTTCCACCCTTATAGCTCAAAGAATTAGGCAGTTCGGTAATTTGCATCTACCCAGCAACGGGGCAACTCTTCACCAGAAGGAAACTTAAGATTTTTCTTGCTGATGGAGGCAGGTTCCTGCTCCTCCTGCCCAGCCTGTACCTGAGCAGAAATCGAAGTTTCAACAGGATTAAACAGCGCTTCTGGGTCAAGAATTTCGACCAAATCTCCAGTTTGCTTATCTTCTAAAAACATTATAATTTCCTAATTTTTCTGGTGTGAAGTCAACGAAGCTAAACTTACTACGATCCCTTTCTGGGTTCACGCCTCAGTCTAGAGTGTCTGAATTGAACTCTCCTCGTTCGCAAGACAGATTAGCCCAATTGACTTTTGTGGCTCTGGCATGAAGCTTTTACAGCTAGCAAAATCCAGACTGAAGGCAAGTTTGAAACGGGATTACTACGGATACGGGAGATACGGTTATGATGAGTCAAAGCTCAACCGAGAAGCTACGGCATAATGTAGGCGTGTTTCAGGAGCAGCAGTCAGCAGAAGTAGCCCGTGATGTGCTGCTTGAGGCAGGTTTTCCTGAGGATCAGGTTTTTATTCAAACTCAGGATTTAGACCCAAATCCGCCTGCTCAGGATACTAAGGCTGCTGAAAGTGCTAAAGGGGGGGCTGTAGTTGGGACGTTGCTGGGAGCGCTGCTGGGACTGCTGCTAAGTTTGGGAGCGGGGGATATGGCAGATGTTAGCCCTGTCGCTTTTGCAAATTCTGGGGCGTTTTCTTGGGGCGCCGTTTTTGCGGGTGCGGGGGTAGGAGCGATCGCCGGGGGATTAATCGCAGCCCTAGCTGGGGTGAATGTTCCTAAACCGGACCTTGCGGCCGATCGCGATCGCCTTTCCCACAAGTACTTACTGATGTTAGTTGGCAGCAAGGATGAGTTTGCTAGGGCAGAAGAGATAGTGAGTCAAAAGCAAGTTCGTCCGAAACAACCCTAGAAGAATACTTTGCACAAGCGTAAGGAGGTCAAGGAATGACCTGGATGGAAAGAATAATTGTTGAAGAGATTGAAAGAGGTGATCGTCCTGCTAGCGATCGCCCTACTCATTATGAGGCGCAGATGAGTCCTGGCATTACCGGACAATATGACTATGAACTGCGAGAAAAAGCAGGAATGCATACTCCCCCGCCTCGGCCAGAAAATATGGGAGTAGAGGGAGAATTTGATTCAGGAGGATTGGCAAAACGGGTCGCCATAGCGCTTGACCATAGCCCCGTTGCAGATATTGAAAGCCTGCAAATTGTTCAGCAAGGCAACTTGATCCGGTTTCGGGGAAGATCACCTAATTAATCAGTGTTGGAGCAGGTCGTTGAAGTTACTGCTCAGATAGATGGAGTGAGAAACATCGAGACGGATCAGGTGGCGATCGCCCTTGAACTTCACCCAGCCATACAGCTTGCAAAGGGCGCATTCTTCTTTGGGGAATGCGCTCTATCGATCGTCCTGCTCTCGGACTGCTCTTTTACGTAGGGAGGTCAATAATTGACTTCTCACCTCTCGTGACCACAAATCAAAGTCAAAACTGGCGCTATTTGCATTGAACGCAGCTTCGGAAGGGGTTCTCTGTTCCGTTTTCGCTTTGGAGTCCATCTTGGATTGCTATAGGAGAACAACTTACTATTGTGAGCCAGTAGCAAAGGCTATATCTGTATCCCAGGGCATAAAGGACACGGCACAATGCAAGCAACGCAAGGGCTTGATGCGGTTGACGCATACAGTCAGGTCATCATATTACTTTTCGCCCCTTTGCCTCTTCAGCTATAGCTCCTCAGCCAGATGGAGCAAGGGGTAGACATCAATACTATTAAGCAATCTTGTTTAACCTTTCTTTATTTTTAGAGGATTAATCAATGCGAATTGCTCAAATTGCTTCACTATGGGAACGGGTTCCTCCACCTGCCTACGGCGGTGCAGAACTGGTCGTTAGCTTGCTAACGGATGAACTGGTACAGCGGGGACACGAAGTGACGCTATTCGCCTCTGGTGATTCTGTTAGCTTGGCTAATCTGGAGTCTGTTCATCCTAGAGCGTTACGTTTAGACTCTACTGTGAAAGAACATGGCATCTACGAAATGATGCAGTTGGGTCGAGTATATGAGCAGGCAAATCGATTTGACATTATTCACTCTCATATGGGCTGTACAGCCATTCCTTACACAAAGCTGGTGAAGACTCCTACCGTTCACACTCTTCACGGCATTTTCACCCCTGATAACGAGAAGCTGTTTACTCATGCTAAAAATCAGCCCTATGTCAGCATTTCCAATACTCAACGAGAGCCGAGGTTAGGACTTAACTACGTCGCAACGGTTCATAACGGTGTAGCCCTGGAAACTTACAACTTTCATACTCAACCGGATGACCCACCTTATCTGGCTTTTTTAGGGCGAATTTCTCCAGAAAAGGGTACACATTTGGCGATCGCCATTGCCAAACAAGCAGGTTGGCACTTAAAACTAGGTGGGAAAATTGATCGGGTAGATGTTGAATACTACGAAGAAGCAGTTAAGCCACACATTGACGGCAAGCAGATCGAATTTTTGGGTGAACTCAATCACATTCAAAAGAACGCACTAATGGGAGGAGCCGTTGCAACACTATTTCCGATTACTTGGCGAGAGCCGTTTGGATTGGTGATGATCGAGTCAATGGCTTCTGGAACTCCTGTAATCGCCATGAATTTTGGCTCTGCTCCAGAGGTAATTGCTCATGGCAAAACAGGCTTCCTGTGTCACACGGTTGAGGAATGTGTAGCAGCGATCGCCCCGACTTCAAAGCTAAATCGGGCTAACTGTCGTGAACACGTTGCAGAAAACTTTAGCGTTCGACATATGGTAGATGGTTACGAAGCAGTGTACCAAAAGGTTCTGGAGAAACTCTTTTCACAAAATGGGCAAGTTCTCAGCGCACCTCGCTTGAGTGAACAAGGTATCGGATACTAGTCGCGATCGCTGTACTAATCCTTTCGATCAGAGAAACCAACGGTTGCAACTTCCTTCTACTATTGACGTCTTTTCACCATTGCTGACTCCGTTTGAGCTGATTGCCTGACAAAACTCCTAAAATCATTGACTGAAACTATTGATACCCCATAGCTTGGATGAAGCAAAACGGAACCCAATGAGATCAAGGCAGGCGTTAGCTTTCACTCTGCTTCATCCAGGCTACATCGAAAGATTTGTCAGTCAGTCAGCCGCTTGCGTCTTAACTCAGAAATATTGATCCAGATTGACTCAGCGTCTACAGAAGTATCCTCCTGACACGAGTTGAAGATTAGTTCCAGAGGGACAATCTTCCTGAGTAATGCTGCCTTCAAGGGCAGAGGCAGGCGGTGTTGAACGGGTAGCATTTTGAGCTGGAGTGAGAACTGGACCTACCAGCGCTAGCACTTCGTCACTAGTGGCAAAGCCATCAAAGGCTTCATCTTCAAAGGGAATTGGGAAACCTTCTCGATTCTCGTTATAGATCACCTCATCGGCGCTGCGAATCCAGGGACGAATATCTACGCCGAGTATCTCCTGCCTTAAATATCGAACTCCTGCCGCATGACGAGCTTCAATTGTGTGAATTGCTAATGCCGCTGCTAAGATCGTGTCATTTCCTGATGCCTGCAAGTTCTGCACCTGTCCTTTATAGGCAGCTACTCCCAAGTCTTCGACATACTGTAGCCCTAGAAGAAAATCGGATAGATTACCGAAGAGATCACGCCCCAGGATAGCAGTATAGTTAGGATTAGCAGGAATCGTTACTGCATCTGGATTTCCACCCAAACCAACCAGCGCAGTTGACAAGTCAGCAGCGTGTTGAGTTTCGTCCTGACCATAGGAGGTGATTGCGTCTTTGACGATCTGAGGAGCATTTCTGAGTCTGCCACCTTGAAACTCCTGATCTGCACGACGATACAAATCAGCTTCTAGTTTTTCTAATGTGAGTGCGTACTCAACGACTTCCTGAGGGTTGAGTACGGGGCCCGAAGTTTGGGCTAGCGCGACTGGTGTAACAAAGAGGGATGCCAGGAGAAAGAGGACAAAGAAGAGCATCAAAAACGCAATGCTGGCGATTAGAGATAGTGTCTGGATACTGATCCGCTCTAGGTTTTGAGTTGTGGTTTCAAAAAAGTTGGAATGAGATTGCATATTGTTCGCTGCCTGCTTTACTACAAGATTTGAAAAAATTGCCATTGTAAATCTCCTCAACTCAGGCAACGAGAGCACCATTGATAGGATTGTTGATTAGATTCAGTGAGCCAACGATTTGAATAATCTGTTTGGGGGTGTACAGCTCATCATAGGCGCGTCCTTTGAAGGGATTAAGTTCAGCGACTAGCTCAGCATCACTGACGGCGCGATCGCTATCAGGTTCAGTAACAGGTCGTCTCAGCAATGCTCTAACCCCCGCTGCATGACGAGCTTCAACCGATACAATTGAGCCTGCTGCTAAGATAAAAGTTGGATTGGTCAGACTGGGACCCGCACCGTTGTAGGCGTGTACGCCTGTGTCTTCCAGGGCAACAGCCGTGTTTAGGATAGTGTCACGGTTTCGCAGCAGAGCTGATAAACCAGACGGGTTGAAGCTAATGTCACGGGTTCGAAAAGTGACGTTTTCAGCTAACACTTCCCGTAGAAACGTCACATGAGTTGCTTCGTGAACTCCAAGCGCTCTTACATATTCCAGTTCTTCAGGGTCAGTAATCTTGCCAGATCTGACTACAGCCGCGTAGAACGCTGACTCTAGCTCTTCTAGAAGTAGCGCAAAATTAAGGATGCCAATGTCATCGGCGTTAAAGGTTAAGGTGCGAACCCCTCGTCTCGTTTGTGCCATCACTGTTTTAGGAACTACTGTCAAAGCGGCTGCGCTAAGACCAAGAAGCCCCCATTTCAGCAGTTTGCGGCGTGAGGCAGAAGATGTTTTTCTGGGCAGGTTGTCGTACAAAGCCATAGAAGTTGTTCCTAATAGAGGTAGACTCAAACTCTTGTGAAACCATGAGTGCCCATGCCAAGTGAGACGGCTCTCTTGGATAGCCATCCTGGTTTGTTTGATGCTTTGGCGTTAGTGCTGATCTAGTTCGTCAGGGCAAAGTGCGATCGCCAGTACCGACTTGTCAATCCATCAGCTAGACGACTTTCTAAACCCATCCCGCTTAGTTATGCCTGGTTATGTTTCTGTTTTCTCTGACTTCTCAATTGCAGTGCTGTGCCTGAAGCACCAACCATCAAGAGAGCTAGGATAGATGAGGGTTCCGGTACTGCTTCCGCTTGACTTAGCGAAATCGTGTAGCTACCGCCGCTATTCAAAATTGCACCGTCAAACCCGCTAAGAGGTGCGTCTCCTCCAGGTCCGGTTGGTCCGAAAACTCCTGTAAAAATGTTTTCTGCTGGCACATCCACAGGAAAATCAGTAAAACTAGGGAAAATTCTTTCACCTGCTGCATTCACAGGGTTATAGTCGAAACCGGAAATCCCTAAATAATAGATTCCTGACTGAGTTGGAGTAAACGAGCTGTTGGCTGGCAGAGTAGACTGCAAAGTACCGCTTGAGGAATCATCGTTGAAGTATATTCCAACGCCATCAGCATCAAAGAGGAACAAGCGCGTATCAAAATCAGCCCCACTCACTGTTGAAGCAAAGAAAGATTGTCCACTCGTTAAAGAGATCTGAAATAAATCTGCTGGGTCATCAAATCCAGACAGCGTTCCAGAGATAGACTCTAGCAGCGATGAACCGGACGGAATGACTTGAGCTGTACTCAAACTCTCCCCTGCATCATCAACCTCGGTAAATGTGAAGGCTTGAGCCTGAAGTGGAGACAAGGCTGTGACTAACGCTGACATTGCCATTGTGGATATGACAGGTCGTATGAGATATCTCATCAGAATTTTTTTCTCCTTAAAGGTCTAAATCAAGTAAGCTACACGCACTTCATTTGCCGAACCCTTGTTTTTCCATAAACTTCTTGGTGAGCAAGTTAGGGAGTAGGGCATTAGAAAAACTCTCCAAAAGAGAAGATTCCTACAATTAAAATGCTTGTATCAATTAGAATCTTGCTCTCAGTAGAATGAAGGTCTCTCTTCCCCTTAAGAGATACAAAAATGTAACTTTGGGAACATCTTACTAAAGGTAGACATCGCTGATTGGCTCCAATCTCGCCAAGTAGTAAAATCGCTAGACCTGATGAGATGTAAGGAATTAAGCGGATTTTATCTCCAATTTATTGTGAGAGTATCTGACTATAAATCAAGTCAACATTAAGACAACTTGAACTGGCAGCCCTTTAATAACAGAGCCGCATAACGTAATATCTACTACTTCAGCTACTGAAGCTGACAACTCTCAGCAGAGTGAATGAAACACTTCTGGCACAATAGGTGAAAGGATATGTGAAACACTCAAAGGAGTAGTACCCCTTAACCTTAGAAATAAGGGTTTCAATGAATATACGAAGCAAGAGATGATTTGGATTGCCTGTGCTTAAAATTTCTACGACACAATCATGAGGTTTGGGGAGATCTGAATCATTCGTATAGCTGTAAAGCACTGTGTGCGTACCTTATACCATTTCTACAAAAACGGGCTATAGATGAAAAGGCTCCCTGCGACGTAGGGAGCCTTTTCATCCATAGCCTCAATTTTCGGAATTGGTATAGCTGGCGCTACAAGCTTAATTAACTCCCGTAACCGATGATTCTGTTGCAAAACTGCTGCTATTCTATGACTTGAAGGTTTGGCATAAGCCATAGACCTTCAAAAAATTTGGGTTCCTCAACCAAAAATACTACCAAAGAATTCGATCGCTTCTTTGAGTGAAACAATAAAAGCATCGATTTCTTCGCGGGTGTTGTAAAAGTAAAGGCTGGCTCTGGCGGTAGACTGTGCCCCAACGTGACGGTGCAGCGGTTGGGTGCAGTGGTGTCCGGCTCGAATGGCAATTCCTGCCTGGTCAAGAATAGTAGACAAATCGTGAGGGTGTACGCTGCCAGCAGTAAAAGCAGCTAGGGAAGCTCTGCCTTCTCCATTTGCATCGGGCATGGGGCCGTAGAGCTTCAGTTCAGGGATTTGCTGAAGCTGCTGGAACAGGTAGTCGGTTAGCTCGGCTTCGTAGGCGTGAATTTTGTCCATGCCCAGGTTAGAGAGATAGTCTACGGCAGCACCGAGGGCGATCGCCTCTGCAATGGCAGGGGTTCCGGCTTCAAACTTGTGGGGCAGATCGGCGTAGGTAGAATGATCGAAAAACACATCCGCGATCATTTCGCCACCGCCCAAAAAAGGAGGCATGGAACGCAGCAAGTCTAGTTTGCCGTAGAGGAAGCCGATCCCGGTTGGGGCACACATCTTGTGTCCTGATGCGACTAGCCAATCGCAGTCCATTGCCTGCACGTCTACGGGCATATGAGGGACACTCTGGCAGGCATCAATCAGCACTTTTGCGCCGTACTGATGCGCCAGTTCCACAATTTCCTTTACGGGGTTGATGCAGCCAAGCGTGTTGGAGACGTGAACAACCGATACCAGTTTGGTCTTGTCAGACAGCAGTGACTTGAAGTGAGCCAGGTCAAATTCTTCAGTCTCGGTGAGTTCAACAAACTTCAGCACGGCTCCAGTGCGCTGAGCCAAGAGTTGCCAGGGAATCAGATTGCTGTGATGCTCCATGACGGAGAGGATGATTTCATCTCCGCGCTGCAAGTTGCTGTTGCCCCATGCGTAGGCAACCAGGTTAATTGCTTCACTGGCGTTGCGAGTATAGACGATTTCTTGACGAGAGGCAGCGTTGACAAAGCTAGCAACTTTATCTCTTGCGCCTTCATAAGCATCGGTGGCGCGGGAACTGAGGGTATGCACGCCGCGATGCACGTTGGCGTTGTCGTGCTGGTAGTAGTTTTGGAGAACATCTAACACTGCCAGCGGCTTTTGAGAGGTGGCAGCGTTGTCAAAGTAAATTAGCGGTTTGCCGTGAATTTCCTGATGCAGGATGGGGAAGTCGGCACGGACTTGAGCGGCGAGGGGTTTTTGTTGGGTGAAGGTCATGGGAGGGATGAAGGATGAGGACGGAGGATTAAACTCGTTGCCAAGCTCCAGTTTGGCAATGCTATTGAGGAAGCTCTGGCTTCCCTAAATGAAGGAGGAGGGAATTAGGGGATTTGGGTCTTGAGGAAGTGGGTGAGGGTTTGTTGGAGGGAGGCGATCGCACCTGTTCAATCACCTCAAACGCAAAAGCGTAAACTAGTAAGCTACGGGCGCTGGCTGCGTCGATGCCTCGGCTTTGCAGGTAGAAAACTTCATCGGCATCAAGCTGTCCGACGGTGGCTCCGTGAGTGCATTTAACGTTGTCGGCAACAATTTCGAGTTGGGGTTTGGTGTCTACCCGCGCTTTAGGCGACAGCAGCAGGTTACGGTTAAGCTGTCCCGCATCGGTCAACTGAGCGGACTGTGGCACAAATACTTACCGTTAAAAACGCCGTGCGCCCTGTCACCAATGATGCATTTGTGCAGTTGGCGGCTACTGCCGTGAGGTTTGCTGTAGGCGATCGCGCTATGAGTATCGGACAATTGCTCTTGCAGGGCGATCGTCAGCCCATTTAAGTGAGTTTCGGTTTGCTCACCCGTCTGAAAAATCTCTGGATTGTGACGAGAAACTTTTCCGCCCAAGCTGATTGCGTTGCAGGTATAGCGTGAGTCTCGCGCCTGGGAAACTGCCGTTTTGCCGATGTGAAAAGCGGCTTTGCTTTCACGCTGAATGCGAGAGTGAGTCACCTGAGCGTTAGCTTCTACCCATACTTCAGTCACAGCATTGGTGAAATAAACGTCCTCACCTAATCCGACATACTCTTCAACGAATGTCAGAGCACTGTTAGATTCAGCCACAACTAAGCAGCGGGGCTGTGAAAAAACTGGAGAACTGGCTGCGGTCGAGATAAATAAAAGGTGAATTGGAGTCTCAACTACCAAACTTTTGGGTGCCCAAAGAATAGACGCATCCGTGAGGTTTGCTGTATTCAAAGCGGTAAAAAGTTCTGCGGCTCCGGGCTGTTTGCCTAGATAGTGAGAGAGGCGAGATTGGAGAATAATCGCCCTTTCCTGTTTCCCTGCCAACAATTCAGATAAGCTGCCCACATACAAATACTTGGGCAATCCTTTCACCGAAGATAACTGCGGCTGATACACGCCATTCACAAACACCAGTCGGCTATCTACGGCTTCAGGAAGTGTGAACGGTGCAATTTGCTCTGAACTAATTGCAGGTTGAGCAGTGAGTGCTTCAAAGCTAACTTGTAGCAGTGAGGAAAGATCGGTAAATCGCCACTCCTCATCACGGGTTGTAGGAAATGCTTGCTCTTGAACCAGAAGTCTAGATTGAGTGCGGAGCGATCGCAACAGTTCCAGATCTGTTTCTGGGCTGGCTGTTTGTTCTAACAGGTGCAGGAGATAGCGATCGCGGTTAAGAGTTCGCTGCATCACATCACTACTACTCGAAGAAACCTGAATACTCATCGTCCTGCCACCTCAGCCGCTTCCTCTTCTATCACCCAGTCATAGCCCTTGCTTTCTAACTCGTGAGCCAGTTCCTTTGTACCTGTCGTGATAATCCGTCCGCCTTCCATCACGTGTACAAAGTCAGGCTCAATGTAGTTGAGCAAGCGCTGATAGTGAGTAATCAAAAGTGTGGCATTGTCCGGCTTGGCAAGCTGATTGACCCCATTGGCGACAATCTTCAAAGCGTCAATATCCAAACCAGAATCCGTCTCATCCAGAATGGCTAGTTTTGGCTCTAGCATTGCCATTTGCAAGATCTCATTGCGCTTTTTCTCACCGCCCGAAAAGCCCTCATTCACACTCCGACCGAGGAAGCTGGGGTTCATCTTCACGACTTCTAGTCGCTCTCGCACTAACTCATCAAAGTCAAAGGCATCCAGTTCCTCTAAACCCTGATGCTTGCGGCGAGAATTGTAGGCAACCCGCAGAAAATCTATGTTACTCACGCCCGGAATTTCTAACGGATATTGAAATGCCAGAAAAACGCCCGATCGCGCCCGGCATTCTGGCTCCAAATCTAGCAAATTTTCGCCCTGAAATAAAATTTCTCCACCCGTCACGTCATAGCTTGGATGACCCGCCAACACTTTAGAAAACGTGCTTTTGCCGGAGCCGTTTGGCCCCATAATGGCGTGGATTTCTCCTGCCTTAACTTCTAAATTCAGTCCTTTCAAAATCTGATTGCCGTCTACCTCAGCCATCAGATCTCGCACCGAAAGAATCACTTCACTGTTCTCGATAATCACGCTACAAACCCCTCATCAACTAACCTATATAGACGCAATCAACGCATCCCAATGACTCTCTATAGCTGACCAATCCGCTTCAAAATCCTGAATACGTCATACAGTCCATTTGTTCGATTAAGAATGCCAAACTGATCAGAAGTTGCGTATCGTGGCGTTTCTTCTCGCACGAGCTTGACGAATGCAAACGTACTGCCTGTAGCAATTAGCCCAAATCCTGGTTTGTCTAAGTTTGGATTAGCCAACATATAGGCTAAAAGTTGCGCTAAACCTGCATCTGTGGAGAAAGAAAACTCCTTCGACTCGATTGCCACCACCCAAAACTGCTCTTTCAATAGCAGAATATCGATTTGCCCACAAACAATGACCCCTTCATCTTCTGCCTGAATTTCAATTGACTTCTCAGTCTTAATATGAAAAGGTGGCAGATAGAAATCTGCCAGAAACAGCATTGGTCCCAGAACAGAGATTTGAACCGCTCTTTCTAAAACGGGTGGATAGTTCAGCAAGTTCAAATAACCTGCTTTCACCTTATCTAGAAACTGCCTTTCAATCTCTATGAGTTCAGGTAGCCCAACTTGCCATTCCCAAAAGAACTGCTCATCTTGAACTAACTCCAGCTTGAAGTGGTCGATCAAGTATCGCAGGTCGATTGTTCTAGCTTGTAGGGTTTGAACCATGTTGCCAACTCACTTCAAAAACTTTCGAGCAATATCAGGGCTTTTAGGATTGACGATCAGCATTTCTCGTTTGGGGTCAATCAACACATCCAGGTCTTGCATCGGATGCGCTCCCAGCAAAACATCCGATGAGTTTGGCATTACGATCGCATACTCAATCGTTTTGCGATTCTCAAACCTGACCTCTACAGGCCCAACCACATCAAATTGAACGAGGGAGCCGTCCGCCAACTCTGCCTGCTGCTCATCAACCTTACGGAGACTTAGCTGTTCTCTTACTGATTCAGGAATTGCCAGCATGGATGCACCACTATCAACTAGAGCTTTAACGGTGACTCGGCTGATCTGGTCTTCCTGGAGATAACCCTCCTGAAAAAGTACCAGATCAGCCCCACGAACTAGCTCTATATCCGCGTAAGTGATGTCCATAGTTGCTGCTGATCTCATTTAACCAACGCTGCCCTCCAGCTTTAGACTTAACAGGCGATCGGCTTCAACGGCAAACTCCATTGGCAACTGGTTAAACACATCCTTGCAGAAGCCGCTGATCATCATTGAGATCGCGTCTTCTAGGGAGATGCCACGCTGAGCAAAGTAGAAAAGCTGGTCTTCCCCAATCTTGGAGGTAGAGGCTTCATGTTCTACTTTGGCGGTGTTGTTTTGCACCTGGATGTAGGGGAATGTGTTTGCTCCAGCGGTATCTCCAATCAGCATCGAGTCGCACTGAGAATAGTTACGAGCACCTTCGGCTTTCGGGCCGATTTTGACTAGACCCCGGTAGCTATTTTGCGATCGCCCCGCCGAAATTCCCTTCGAGACAATTGTGCTGCGGGTATTCTTGCCGATGTGAACCATCTTGGTTCCCGTATCGGCTTGCTGCATATTATTGGTGAGTGCAACAGAATAAAACTCACCGACGGAGTTATCACCCACCAGCACACAGCTTGGATACTTCCAGGTGATGGCAGATCCGGTTTCTACCTGTGTCCAGGAGATCTTAGAATTCACGCCCTGACACAGACCGCGCTTGGTGACAAAGTTGTATATACCACCTTTGCCGTTCTCATCTCCAGCAAACCAGTTTTGCACGGTGGAATACTTGATTTCAGCATTATCTAATGCCACTAGTTCCACAACCGCAGCGTGAAGCTGATTGGTGTCAAACATGGGAGCCGTACAGCCCTCCAGATAACTCACCGAGCTACCTTCTTCTGCCACGATTAGCGTCCGCTCAAACTGTCCTGAATCACCATTGTTGATTCGGAAGTAGGTAGACAACTCCATCGGGCACTTAGTGTTTTTGGGAATGTAGACAAAAGAGCCATCGCTGAACACGGCTGAGTTTAGCGCCGCGTAATAGTTATCGCCAACGGGAACCACACTGCCCAGATACTTTTTCACCAGGTCAGGATGGTGCTGAAGTGCTTCTGAGATCGAGCAGAAGATTACACCCTCTTCAGCTAGCTTTTCCTTAAAGGTAGTGGCAACCGAAACGCTGTCAAAAATCGCATCAACCGCCACGTTCGACAGCCGCTTCTGTTCAGATAGCGGAATGCCTAGCTTCTCAAAAGTTTCTAGCAGAGTGGGATCAACCTCATCTAAACTGCTCAGCTTGTCTTTCTTCTTGGGCGCTGAGTAGTAGACAATGTTTTGGTAGTCAATCGGCGGATATTTCACCTGAGGCCAGGTTGGTTCACTCATTTTCAGCCACTGGCGATAGGCCTTCAGGCGAAACTCCAGCATGAACTCTGGCTCTTGCTTTTTGGCCGAAATCAGGCGGATTACGTCTTCGCTCAGCCCACGCGGAATGGACTCCGACTCAATATCCGTGACGAAGCCGTATTTGTAGGGCTGGTTAACTAAGGTTCTAACCGTTGCAGTCATCGGGGGTACTCTCTCTCAACAAAGTTTGAATTTTAAAGTTTGAGTTTTGAATTAGCCCAACTCAAAACCCACAACTCGATTAATACTGGCTGGTTGTAGCCCGGATTTCTTCAAAGGAGATTTCTTGCTGGTCGCCTGCAAAGTCGTTGTCTGGGGTCAAAAACAGCATACAGTGGCACTCTTTACGCTCTCGCATAGGCACACAAGGACAGTTCCAGTAGGCGGCGGCGGCTTCTGCCTCTTTATCTTCATAGTGACGGCAAGGACAGAGAGGCGCACCCAGGTCATCTTTGTGCTTGGCTAGCCCTTCAATCACAACGGCGGTGACACCCAGGTCAGCACAGAAGTAGGTGCCAGTCCGCTTGGCGTAGGTTTCAGAAAAGTGCCGCATGGCTTCGAGGCTCTTTTCAGTAGCTTGGGTAGGTTTCTCAGATGTATTCATTGGATTAAAGCGACAGGTCAGCCGATTAATTCTATAATTAAAACAACATTTTTGTTGCTTAACTTTATTGTAGGGTACTTTAGCAACACCGAAGTTGTCAAAGTCTAAATTAGACTTTAAATTGAGTTGATGAATTAATTCGGTTTGAATTGGTTCTCAGTACCCTGTTCTCAGCACCCCCTTAGGAAGACGATGGCAACCACCCAGGAACCTTCCACTAAACAAGACATCCTGAACTATCTGCTGAAGCGGAGTCAGGCTAACGCTCAAGAACTGGCTGGCGCTCTCAATGTCAGCCCACAGGCGATTCGCCGTCATCTGAAGGATTTAGAAGCCGATGGCTTGATTGAGCATGAGGCAATTCAGGTGAGTATGGGTCGGCCTAATTTTGTTTATCACCTGAGTCGTGAGGGGCGCGATCGCCTGCCTGACCGCTACGACGAATTTGCCCTCTCTTTGCTCAACACCCTGGCTGAAACCGTTGGGCATGACCAGGTAGGAACTATTTTGCGAAAGCAGTGGGAACGTAAAGCTGAAGAATACCGGGAGCGTCTGGGTACGGGTGCGATCGCCGAACGGGTTGCTAATCTGGTCAAGCTACGGCAGGCAGAAGGCTACATGGCAGAGTGGCATCCGGTTGAGCCAGAAAATTCAGAAGACCCTGCTAACTCTAAGTTCATCGTAACTGAGTACAATTGCGCCATTTCGCACATTGCAGAATCTTTCCCTAGCGTCTGTGGGCACGAGCTAGAGATGTTTGCGGCGGCGCTGCAAGACTGCACCGTAGAGCGGACTCACTGGCTGGTGAATGGAGAGCATCGGTGTGGGTATTTGATTCAGGGAAAGGCAAAAGCATGACTGATTTGCAGGAGCCGATGCAGTTTCTAACGCCGGAGGAGTCGGCAGCGGTCGATCAGGCGTTGCTGACTTCGCGGGATAAGTTTTTGACGCGGGTGGCAATTTATTCCCTGCGATCGCTCAAGCAACTCTCTCAGCAAACTGGGCTGGCGATCGAAAATATTACGGCTCAGCAGATTGCCGACTGGATTAAAAACGATGAAAGCCTGCGGCGAGAAGCAGAGGCAAATCAGTCTTTTGGGCCGTTTTTTACGCAACTGGTGTTGTCTTCGCTCAAACCGTTGAAGCAGATTGCAGAGAGTGAAGGAGGGGCGATCGCCGATCTCACCCCTTCCCAGGTGATTGCCTGGTTTGAGCAAGAAGCAAAAGCTAGAGTTGAGCAGGAGCCAAGCTCACAGCAGCCAGACGGTTAGATAGGGGCAAACGGCCGTCTCCCTACCCCACCTGATCCGGATCAAACAGCCATTGATCGCCCACCATTGCCTCTAATCGCTGAATCAATCGGGGCAAAAACACAGCCGCATCGTTAAGCTGCTGCTGTTCCCTCCACTGGCTCAGCGCCTCCAGGCTCTCAAGCTGAGCGCCCTGAGCCGCTGCTGCCGCTGCCAACAGGTCAATGCTAGTGGTTTGTAGGTCATTCAACTGGGGATGCCCTTCGCCTCGCGCCTGACAGAAAAATAGGGCGGTAGTCGCCAGCAGTGCTTCCATCTCATCGCCCTGGGGCACCTGGTTAATGAAGAAACGCAGCAAGTTGATCAGATCGGGGAGGGGAGTTTGGATGCGGAGTCCAAGCCAGAGTGCCTGTGCCAGATAGCTTTGAGCAACATTTGTTTCAGATAATCCTAAATTAGTTAATACCGTAAACAAATTAGCATAGGCTCTTGCCTGTGCCAGAGCTTGAGCCGCCTGAAGATTGAGGCTGAGTTGACGGGATATATCACCTTGTTGTCCTGCCAAGTACGCCATATTTGCCAACGTCGCCGCTTTGCCCTGCACATTCCCGATCGCTTCATAGAGGGCTAAGGACTGCTGGTAGAGGGCGATCGCCTCCTCCACCTGACCCTGTTGCGCGTAGATGATAGCCAGGTTGTGTAAAATTGCTGCTTTTTCGTTTTGATTGTCCTCTGGACAAGTCTCGCGTGCCTTCTGATAATTCTCTAACGCCGATTGAACCGCACCTAGAGTTGCTTGCGAACGCGCCAGACTGTGATACAGCCGATAATCGGGCGCTATTTGGATTGTCTTTTCAGCCAACGCCACCGCTTCTCGAAAACGGCTCCGGTCATACCAGTAATGTCCCATTGCCGCCGCCAGTTCTGCTGCGATGTCTGCTGCCTGTGCCAGCAATGCCAGTCGATGTACCTCTAGCACTCGCGCCTCTGTTGCCGCTGCGGTTTGCCACCAGCAAGCATACAAGGCTTGAGTCGCGCTGGCATAGAGAACATCATCCTGTGGCAGCGTCAGGGGAAGAATTCGGGGTACTCGCAGGTCGTTATCAGGGCTGGCTTCGAGCAGTCCCAGGGCGATGGCGCGGGGGAGGAGGGGAGTGGGGAGTG
>JAAUQZ010000100.1 GCA_012033355.1 Leptolyngbyaceae cyanobacterium RM1_406_9
TGCTAGAACAGGCGAATCGCCCAGTGTCAGCTTTCCTACAGTCGCCCTGCCGCTGTTCAATATCGGCAAGATCGGAAACTAGCAGAAACCGCAATGGCGGTTGTGATTCAGCATCAGATCCAGGGGGTTTTTTCTGGAGTTGCGTTTAGCCGTGACCCGATCGCCCGCCAGGGAGATGCCGTCGTGATTGAAGCCTTACCGGGTGGGGCAGAACGGATTGTGTCAGGGCAGTTTACACCAGAACAATATCGCGTCTGGGTAGAAGATATTGAGTTTCACTTTAGCGAAGATCCGCAGACTGATCCGTTTGACTGGCGCTTGCCTGATCTGCTGTCGCTTGATGTAGAGGGTACGGGCGATGTGCCGTCCCGCCTGATCCAGCAGGTAGCTTATCTGGTTCGTCACTTGGAAGCCCGCTATCATGGGATTCCCCAGGATATTGAGTGGAGCTATGACGGTCAGCAACTTTGGCTGTTGCAGTCGCGCCCAATTACAACCCTGCTGCCCATCTGGACGCGCAAGATTGCGGCAGAAGTAATTCCAGGGTTAATTCATCCGTTAACCTGGTCAATTAACCGTCCGCTGACCTGTGGCGTTTGGGGTGAAATTTTTACCATTGTGCTGGGCGATCGCGCTCGTGGGCTAGACTTTAATGAAACTGCAACGCTGCACCACTCCTCCGCCTACTTCAATGCTTCGCTGCTGGGACAAATTTTTCGACGCATGGGTTTACCCCCCGAAAGTCTGGACTTTCTAACCCGAGGTGCTAGATTTAGCAAGCCACCCCTGGACTCAACGCTAAAAAACATACCGGGACTATTGCGGCTCGTAGGGCGAGAACTGCGTCTGATTGAGGACTTTGACCAGGATCAACAGCAGCATTTTGCTTCAGGGTTCGCTGACCTGGAGGCTCAACGGGTGGAGGAACTGTCGAGCGTGGCGCTGCTAGGACGGATTAATCAAATCCTGGAACTGCTGAAGCGGGCAACCTATTATAGTATTTTGGCTCCGCTTAGCGTTTCAATTCGGCAGGCATTATTGAAAGTTGAAGATGTAGAACTGGACAATAGCCAAATGCCTGAAGTGAGTGCGCTGCGATCGCTCCAAACCTTAGCCGCAAATGCCCGTTCTGCAATATCGCTAGATTCGCTGCAACCAGACAGTTCAACGATTTTTGCTGCCCTTACAGAAAACCCAGATGAGGCTAAAACTGCTGTCTTAGAGCAATTCAAGCAATTTCTCGATCGCTACGGCTATCTCAGCCGCGTAGGAACAGATATTGCCGTTTCCACCTGGAAAGAAGATCCACAGCCCGTTCAAGATCTGTTTACGCAGTTTTTGTTTAGTCCACCAGCAGAATCATACACAGCGGACAAGTCGCGGCAAAGCTGGAAGGCGGCTCAAGTTCAATCTCACCTGAATCTGAAAGCACAGGTTACGGTCGTTTACAGCCGCTTGCTAGCAGAACTGCGCTGGAGTTTTATCGCGCTGGAACGGCTCTGGCTGTCATCAGGCGTGTTAGGACAAGCGGGAGATATCTTTTTCCTCAAATTTGATGAGATTCAGCGGCTCGTTGCGGAATCAGATCTGACGCTGCGAGAAAACTTGCTGGATTTAATTGCAGAAAGGCGATCGCAGCTTAAACAAGATCAGCGGCTTCGGTCGGTACCTGCTCTGGTGTACGGTAACGATCCGCCAATGCTCATTTACCGTTCACAGCCCATTGAACAATCTGCCCGCCAACTGCGCGGCATCGGGGCTAGCCCCGGTCGAGCAATTGGGCGGGTGAGAGTGCTGCAAAACTTGCAGCAGTTGCCAGAGGTCAGTCGTGAAACAATTCTCGTCGTACCCTACACCGATTCTGGCTGGGCACCGCTGTTGGCAAGGGCAGGCGGTTTAATCGCAGAAGTCGGGGGACGGCTCTCGCACGGGGCGATCGTGGCTCGTGAATATGGCATTCCAGCGGTCATGGATATTCGCAACGCCACTCAACGCCTACAGGATGGGCAACGAGTCCAGATCGATGGGCAGCAAGGCACGGTGGAGATTTTGCCTTAGCTCTTAGCGCTAGTTTTGGTGCTGCTCTTAAGCACCTGCTTTAGCAAATCGGGTAGTTGAGAAGGACGTTCTGCGATCGGAACTTTTGCTTGCTTGAGGGCAGCGATTTTGCTTTCGGCAGTGCCTATTTCATCTCCCAATCCAGCAATTTGAGAAGAGACAACGGCTCCAGCGTGCCCTGTATATTGACTTTGGGGAAGAGTGCGCCCTGCAATGTAGGCAACTACGGGTTTGTCAATCGCCTCAATAATATACCGAGCCGCGACTTCTTCGCTGTCACTGCCAATTTTGCCAACCAGCACAATCGCTTCGGTTTGTTCATCTTCGTCCAAAATCTGAAGCCACTGCTGAAAGGTTGAGCCAATGATGCGATCGCTACCAATCCCTAAAGCAATGGATTGCCCAAATCCAGCCTGGGACAACTCTCTTGCCACCTCATAGGTAAGCGTTCCGCAGCGGCTAACCAGCCCTACCGTACCAGGAGTATAAAACTCAGCCGGATGGGTTCCCAGCAAAATTTGTCCTGGCACGATAATTCCAGGGCAGTTTGGGCCAACAACCAGGGTTTCGCTTGCTTCTGCAACACGGCACAGGTGCATCATGTCCATTGGTGGCACCCCTTCTGTAACCAGGACGAGCTGGCGAATTCCAGCGGCGATCGCCTCCAATGCTGCGTCTAAAACCTGATAAGGCGGTACAAAAATTACGCTAGTATCCACCACGCCAACACTCAACAGCGCTTGCTCAACCAGGTCAAATACTGGAATTCCTTCTAGCTGCTGACCGCCATGACCGGGACTGATCCCAGCCAAGATTTGCCCCCCATAAACCTGCATTAACGGTGCATAGATGGAACCTAGCGGTTCAGTAATGCCTTGAACCAATACTCTGCTCTCTGAAGTGAAGTTCATTTTTTCGTTAAAAAGCTACTTGCTGAGAGAAATTGCTTCGGCGATCGCCTCGTCCAGATTATGAAATAAAGGCAAATTCAAAGTCCGAAGCATCTGACGCGCCTCATCAAACTGATCGCCAACCAGCCGGACAACAAAGGGCACAACGCGACTGCCAGCCTGATGCTGCAAGTGAGTAGCGATCGCCTCCGCCGTTTGCCTGCAAAGCATTACATTGCCTAGAGTATTCACCAAGACGACCTTTAGATTTTTGCTCTGCATCATTAACTCTAGTCCTCGCTGAATGCGCTCGCGCAAAACTTCAGGCGAATTGTTGTGCCGATACTCACTTCCCAAATTCAGAAAACTAGCGGGTCGCCCGCCTGCTTTATAAACTAAATCTAGCGTCGTCATGGTCAGCCCTGCGCCGTTACAGAGAATACCAATATTGCCCTCCAGTTCCACCAGCGTTGTATCTGCCAAGTCCCTGGGCAACATTTTAGTTTTGATTTGATGTGGAATTTTTTCCTGAAGAGTAGCCAGATCGGAGTGTCGCCCCAATGCATCATCATTTGCTGTAATCTTGCCATCCAGAGCCATCAACTCTCCCGCAGAACTAACTGCTAGAGGATTAATCTCAACTAAATCCAAGTCCTTTTGCAGAAATAGCTGATACATTTTCTCCAAAATGGCACTCACCGACCGAATCAGTTCTCCTTGCAAACCCATCTTTAGCGCCAACCTACGGGCATAAAAAGGAGAAAATTCTTGATCCACCACCACCTGTTGCATTGCGCCAATCGTTGCTTCCACATCCACACCGCCACGCTGAGAACCCAGCAGCAGCGGACGACGGGCAGACCAATCCAAAATCACCGCCAGATAGAGTTCTCGGTCTGCGTCATACTTTGCCTCCGCTAGCAGCACAGCGGGATACATTCCCGTAATTGGTAAGTTAAAAATAGTCTGAGCCGCAGCAACCGCGTCAATCGTGTTTTCGACAAACCGAATGCCGCCTGCTTTACCCCGCCCACCCGTATAGACCTGAGACTTTAACACCACCGGATAAGGAATTTTTAAGCCTTTCAGATCTTGGGGATGGTTAATCTGCTGTGAAGGCAGGACGGGAATTCCCATCTCGTGAAATAATTGCTTAGCCTGATATTCCAACAAATCCATAGTGGTGAGTCACCCCTAAAGAAGATAGTGTCGCGCATCTACCGCGACTCTGCAAACTATAAACGGGTGTAAGGCATTTTTTAAGGTTCCTGTGATGGACTCAACAGATAGTTTTATTTACCTGCATGGCTTTGCTTCTGGCCCTCGGTCAGCCAAGGCGAAGTATTTGGGCGATCGCTTTCAATCTCTCAATATCAACCTGCAAACCCCTGACCTTAACCAAGACGACTTTACCCACCTGACTTTGAGCCGCCAAATTCAACAAATCCAGGCAGCATTTCCGCCCACGCCCCAACCTGTCACTTTGATTGGGTCTAGTTTTGGTGGATTAACAGCCGCCTGGATAGGAGAATGTCAGGCTCAGGTCAAGCGCCTGGTGCTACTCGCTCCAGCATTTCAATTTCTAGCGCACTGGTTGCCCAAGCTTGGCAAAGAGCAGGTGCAGAGTTGGCAGACAGAGCAATATCTATCGGTTTATCACTACGGCGCACAGCAAATGCTGCCTCTACACTACGGCTTTGTAACCAACGCTGTTCAATATGAAGAAACAAAGCTACAGCGCTCGCTCCCTACCTTGATTTTGCACGGCCGAATTGACGAGGTGATTCCCATTCAAGCAAGCCGCAGCTTTGCCAATCAGCGCCCCTGGGTAAAACTAGTCGAACTGGACAGCGACCATGCGCTAGCGGATGTTCAGCCCAGAATCTGGCAGGAAATTCAAACTTTCTGCCAGCTATAGATCATCATTTCGGTAATATGCACTGTTGTGCAGATCCCAGCTTCCTCCCCTAGACCTTAATCTTAACGTTGAGCTGTCCAGGTGGGCGGCGCACCATCCTCACAGAGTAAGGCAAAACCCCGACCAACAGCGCAAATGCGTCATCGGGAACCCGCTCGATCGTTTCCTGGTTGAAGTAATTCTCAAACTGGTTGAGAATCATCTGGGCCCGCTGAAGCGGCTGCGATTTGTCGGTGAACTGCTGTGTCAGGCGAATCCACTGTCGCCGGATCAAATAAGACTTTTGGCGTTCCTCGTGAGATTCAGGAGAAATTAGCGACAGATCGCCAACGGGGACAACGCGCTCACAGTCCACGTCGAAAAAGCTGCCTACTGCGGCACCCGGTCCAGCGAACTCCGCATGATAGGCTTTGCACAAAATTAAACCGTTGCGCCGTCGGTCGTTCACCATCAGCAAATGCCCACACTTGATTTGGTTCAGAATGTCTGACTCATTTGAACACTCTGAAACAATTCGGCACTGATGGCTATTCTTACTAGACCCATTTTCTCGCCCATTCATAAACTGTGCGCTACTAGAAGCAGCCTGTATCGACTTGATAGATGTCTGAACCTTGTGAAGGTGCTGGTAGGTCAGACGCATATTGCCAGACAGAATCGCCAGATAGAACGGACCATCGGGAAGAGCAAAACTAGCAGGTCAGATGCGCCCACAGCCTTATTTTATGACAAGAAATTAAGGCGATCGCGCCGCAACAATTAAGAGATTTTGAAGCGGGGATGAAGATTCATCTTATCTAAGCAAATCTGCTTGACTTGCGTTGATCCAAAAACGTTACAAAACATTTAGGATTGATCCAAGTACACCTTAAACTGTAGGATGCATTGCGTAATGTGTTGAACCCTACAATGTGGCATCCGTGCGAAAGATTGTTATTGCTGGCAACTGGAAAATGTACAAAACCCAGGCAGAATCACTAGAATTTCTGCAAGGGTTTATGAACCATCTTAATGAAACCCCTGATGACCGGGAGGTTTTGCTTTGCGCTCCATTTACTGCTCTGGGGGCTTTGTCTAAAAATCTGCACGGAAGCCGCGTTAAAATCGGCGCACAGAATGTTCACTGGGAAGCTGCCGGAGCCTACACCGGAGAAATTTCAGGAATGATGCTGAAGGAGCTAGGGGTGCGCTACGTAATCATAGGTCACAGCGAGCGCAGACAATATTTTGGAGAAACTGACGAAACGGTGAATCTGCGGCTCAGAGCAGCCCAACAGCACGGGCTAACGCCAATTCTCTGTGTAGGCGAAACTGGAGAGCAGCGAAGCCAGGGTGAAACCGAGACAATGATTGCCCATCAGCTAAAGCAAAATCTGGTAGAGGTCAATCAGGACAATTTGGTAATTGCCTATGAGCCGATTTGGGCGATTGGCACGGGGCATACCTGTGAGGCAGTCGAGGCAAACCGAGTCATTGGTTTGATTCGCAGTCAACTAAGTAACCCAAGCGTACCAATCCAATACGGCGGATCTGTGAAACCTGGCAATATTGACGAAATTATGGCTCAGCCTGAAATTGATGGTGCCTTAGTGGGTGGTGCAAGCCTTGTTCCTGCTGACTTCGCCCGAATCGTTAACTTTCAGTAAACCTCAGCTTTTAGTGAAACTAGGAGGCTGCTTTTTGAGCGCTAAACGACTCGAAAAACAGCCCTTTGAATTACAGCCTAGCGGTTAGCCTGGGCAAAGCGGCTGTTAACCTCATTCCAGTTCACTACGTTCCACCATTGCTTCAGGTATTCGGCTCGGCGGTTTTGATATTTCAAGTAGTAAGCGTGTTCCCACACGTCATTTCCCATGATGGGGAAATGTCCTTCAGTTAGGGGGTTGTCCTGATTGGGAGTGCTGACAATATCCAGTTTGCCATCAGTAGTGCGAACTAGCCAGACAAAGCCGCTGCCAAACTGACCTGCGCCTGCATCGTTAAACCGCTGTTTGAAGTTCTCAAAATCACCGAACGTGTCGCTGATAGCTTGAGCGATCGCCCCAGTTGGTTCTCCTCCCGCATTGGGAGCCATTAGCGTCCAAAAAATAGTGTGGTTGAAATGCCCACCGCCATTGTTGCGTACCGCTGTTTTCGCAGCATCAGGCAACGAGTTTAAATTTTGAATCAGTTCATCAACAGGCTTACTTTGCAAATCAGAGTGCTTTTCCAATGCTGCATTAAGCTTGCTGACGTAGGCTCCATGATGGTTGTCATGGTGAATTTGCATAGTTTGCGCGTCAATGTAAGGCTCTAGCGCATCGTTGCTGTATGGGAGAGGTGGCAGTTCAAAAGCCATAGGTTTTTCTCCTATTAGAGTCATCATCCTTACTCTATTGTAAACTTTTGAAAGATAAATCTATCAAAAGTTCCAAATGCGTCTTTCTCTGCCGAATAGGCTTTGTCTAACGCTTTGAAAATGCTCTGTATTCTTTAGATCTGTCTATTGACGGGACTTTTGATATAAAATCCTATCGATAAGGCTACTGTGTTTACTGGGCGATCGCCCAACTATTCACCAGCCTCATCAAACTTCAGATCCCGAAAAAACTCGTGAAGATGAGAGGACGAACACTATGGCTTACGAACTTCCCCCCCTGCCTTACGACTACGAAGCTCTGGCACCTCACGTTTCCTCAGAGACACTAAAGTTTCATCATGACAAGCACCATGCTTCTTACGTAACCAATTTCAACAAGATGGTTGAAGGAACAGAACTTGCCGACAAGTCCATTGAAGAAGTTATCAAAGCAACCTACGGTGACTCTGCCAAAACCGGGATTTTCAACAACGCTGCCCAAGCCTGGAACCATACCTTCTACTGGAACTGCATGAAGCCTAATGGCGGCGGCACTCCTACCGGAGAGCTAGCTGACAAAATCAATGCTGACTTCGGCAGCTTCGACAAATTCAAAGAGGAGTTTCTTGCGGCTGGTGGCACTCAGTTTGGCAGCGGTTGGGCCTGGCTTGTGCTAGACAAAGGCACCCTAAAGGTGACCAAAACTCCTAATGCCGAAAATCCAGTTGCTCTGGGGCAAGTTCCGCTGCTGACGATGGATGTTTGGGAACACGCCTACTACCTTGACTATCAAAATCGTCGCCCAGACTACGCTAAAACCTTCGTAGATAGCTTAATCAACTGGGATTTTGTAGCTGAACAATTTGCTGCTGCTAAATAAGCGTCTACAGCACTAGGTGCCTTAGGACTAGAACAAAGACGGGGTGAGGAGCTAAGCTCCTCACCCCGTCTTTGTTCCCGTTATCCCAGTTCTTCATGAAACTATGGCTACTGCTACATATAGAATGAGGCGATTAAGCCCCTCGTCTCAGCAGCATTCATTCTGTGCAAGCCCAAGTTGAATTGGTATTGAGTTATGTCATTTCCTTTAAATCCAGTTCAAAATTAAAAGAGGCAGTCAAGCCATTTTCCTTAGTTCTTCACTTTCTGTTTCTAAATTTAGAATATGCCATCAGTCGAGCAACGACTGCTTCAATGGCTTTATGGGTGCTTGAATCGCAATACCACATTTAGATTCAAGATCAGGACAAAAGTATGTCTACAGAAAACTTTTACTCAGAGCTTCCAACTTTAGCGGACTTTCTTGATATCGCAAATTCTAGCAACTTTGTATCTGTGCCAGAAGACTGGTACATCGTGATTACAGACATTGTTGAATCAACCAGGGCAATCGAGTCAGGGCAATACAAGGATGTGAATTTGCTGGGCGCTTGCTCAATTGTTGCGGTGCTAAACACGGTAGGCAATCGAGCCAATGTCCAGAACGCTCCGATCGATATTCCCTTTGTATTTGGTGGAGACGGGGCAACCGTTTTAATTCCACCGACCCTTTTTGTTAAAGCAAAACAGGCTTTAAGCGTTGTGCAGCAGTTGGCAGTCCAAGAATTTGGGATGGATTTACGAGTTGGAGTTGTGCCTGTGTCAGCGGCGATCGCTGCTGGCTACGACGTAAAAGTTGCCAAACTAAAGATCTCGGAAAACTATAACCAGAGTATTTTCATTGGAGGCGGGCTAACCTACGCCACAGAACTCTTAAAAGACCCAAACGCCACAGAAGTCCACAGAATTACGCCTGATAAGTCCTCTACAGACGTAGACTTATCTGGATTGGAGTGTCGCTGGCAAGACATTCCCAGCCAGCATGGAGAATTTGTCAGCTTGCTCGTCATGGCAACTGCCTTCGGCAGCGAAAATTTAGCAAATCTTTATGCCGAAATTATTAGCAAAATTCACCAGATTTATGGCGACGAGGTGAACTATCGTCCGGTACAAAGTAAAGCGCTTAACTTAACGTTTAGCCCCAAAAAACTTGTAAAAGAAACTAAACTACGCGCCAGATCCACCAGTCGATTTCACAAGCAACTGTATTTGTGGAAGATTCAGCTAGAAAACCTTCTGGGCTTATTTCTCATGCATTTCAAAACCCAGACAGGGGAAATGGACTGGGGAGCCTACAAGGACATCGTAATTGGCGCAACGGACTACAAGAAATTTGACGATATGTTGCGGATGGTCATCTCAGGCACTGCTGCCCAGCGAGAAGCACTGATCGGTTATCTGGAAACAAAATATAAGCAAGGCAAACTAGTGTATGGGTTACACACCTCCGATTCTGCCTTGATGACCTGTATGGTGTTTGAGCGAAACGGATCTCAAGTTCACTTTGTAGATGGGGCTAACGGTGGCTATACGCTTGCAGCAAAAGCACTAAAAGAAAGAATGAAGCAAAAAGCGCTGAACTGGAGTACGTTTGTCCGAATGATGAGGCGGCGAGATGCCCGACCAGCGGCTTCCCTCCAGCCGAACCTATTTCCTCAACCGAGCCTGTTTCCTCAGCCTGACCTGCTGCAAGCAAGTTTGCTTTGGTCTAATACACCAAGTTCAGGCGCACCAAATTCAAGCCCACCAAGTCTTGATGCGGTTAAGCAAGCTGGAGTTTCCTGCTGACTGTGTTAAGCCCTATCGCCCAAAAGCTGATAGGATGGGCGTTGCTTGTACCAGACAAAGACTTTAACCTGTAAGCAGCCTGATGAGGGCAGGTTAAAGTAGAGGAAGGGAAACATAGTAGCTAGAAATTCATGGATAACGAACCCATTGTTTTGTTGTCGAGCCGAGAAATTGATAAGATGCGTCGAGCTGGGCAACTGGCGGCTGAACTCCTTGACCACCTCGCCCCAATGGTAAAGCCTGGAGTCAGCACCTTAGACCTGAATGACGAGGCGGAACGATGGACTCAGGCACACGGCGCTAAAAGTGCTCCTTTGGGCTATCACGGTTTCCCAAAATCTATCTGCACCAGCATTAATGAGGTTGTCTGTCATGGTATTCCTAATGCAAAGCAGATTTTAAGGGATGGCGACATCATCAACATTGATGTCACCCCAATTCTAGATGGCTATCATGGCGACACGTCCCGCACCTTTTTTGTGGGTGAGCCATCTCCCGTGGCCAGAAAGCTAGTTGAAGTGACTGAGGAATGCCTGAATCGAGGCATTGCTGCTGTGAAACCTGGCGCCCGCATTGGTGACATCGGGGCAGCTATTCAAGAATACGCTGAAGCGGCTGGTTTCTCAGTCGTTCGGGACTTTGTTGGGCATGGTGTGAGCCGCATTTTTCATACCGCTCCTCAAATTCCGCACTATGGCACTCGCGGTAAGGGCAAGAAGCTAAGACCTGGGATGGTGTTCACAATTGAGCCGATGATCAATGAGGGCACCTGGGAGGTTGAGGTGATGTCCGACAAATGGACTGCTTTGACGAAAGATCGCAAGCTTTCGGCGCAGTTTGAGCATACGATCGCCGTGACTCAAGATGGAGTTGAAATTCTCACCTTACATCCGGCTTTAGTTGCGTCCTAGTAGATGTAGCTTAAACAACATAAATTACTTACCCAAATGTCATGATGCTTTTAGCGAATATAGTGTAAGAGCATTATGGCAATGGGAAGGTGGACACGACGACAGGCTTTAAAGCTTCTTTCTGGAGCCGCAGGGGGAATTGCTCTTCACGCCTGCACTAACGCTGCTGAGTCTTCTCAAACCTCAGCGGGCACCTCTGCTTCGGTGGGCATCGTTACCTGGATTGGCTATAGCCCTCTGTATATTGCCCAGGAGAAAGGTTTTTTTGAAGAATTGGGTCTGAACCTGGATGTTAAGGTATTTAGTTCTGGAACCGATGCCAGCGCTGCTTTTGCCGCAGGGCAAATTGACGGACTGTCACTGGTACCGTCTGAGGCAGTTTTGCTAGCGGCAAATGGGTCAGACTATCGAGTTGTTTATGTAGTCGATACTTCCAACGGAGGTGATGGCATTCTGGCTCGAAGCAGCATTTCAAATGTTGCTGCTTTCAAAGGTAAAGCGATCGCAGTTGAAATTGGCGGAGTAAGTCATTTCTTCTTGCTGGAAGTGTTGTCTGAAGTAGGATTGACCGAAGAGGATGTAACGCTAATAAACGTTACGCCAGACGCTGCTGCTGCTGCTTATCAATCTGGTAATGTCGAAGTTGCGGTTACTTATGCACCGTTTTTGTTTACCGCAAATCAGGCGCAGTCGGATGGGCGAATTATTTATGACAGTTCAAAGCTGGCAACACCAACGGCGATCGCCGATTTATTCATTTTTAATACCGATGCGATCGCCGACAACTCAGCGGCGATCGAAGCCTTCATTCGAGGCAATCTCAAAGGATTAGAATTTCTCATCGCCCATCCCGAAGAGGGGTTAGCGATCGCTGCTGAACGGCTAGAGTTGACACCAGAAGACCTCAGCGAACAGCTAAAAGGAGTCAAGCTAGCCGACTTAAATGCAAACATTGAGATGCTCAACAATCCTGATAGTAATCTCTACGTTTTGAAGCCCATGAATGAACTGGCAAATTTCCTTGAAACTCAGGAACAAATTGACCAGGTGCCTGACCTATCTGACCAACTAGATCCGCAATTTGTACTTGCAATTCAGGAAAGTGTTTAAATGGTCATTGGCTGTTCACAAGAGACAAAGGATGAAGGACAAATAACAAAAATATCTGATAGGGTTTTTAGGACAGTTTTACTTGGGACGTAGGAATGAGTGTAGAGGCGCTGAAGGGAAGAGATTTGCTAAGTCTGGCTGACCTGAACACAGGTGAAGTTTTGAGTCTTTTAGACTTGGCAGCAGCTTTAAAGGCAGGAAAGGTTCGCTCTCGCTGCTGTAAGGTTTTAGGGTTGCTCTTTCGGAAAGCCTCAACTCGAACTCGCGTTAGCTTCTCGGTGGCAATGTATCAACTGGGGGGGCAGGTAATCGACCTCAACACCAGCACTACGCAGGTCAGCCGAGGAGAACCAACCATTGACACAGCGCGAGTGTTAGATCGGTATCTGGATATTCTGGCGATTCGGACGTATGAGCAGCAGGAGTTAGAAACTTTTGCCTACTATTCCCAAATTCCGATCATCAATGCGCTGACCGACCTGGAGCATCCCTGTCAAGTTTTGGCAGACCTGTTGACGATTCAGGAACAGTTTGGTGACTTAGAAGGGTTGACGCTAGCTTACCTGGGCGACGGAAATAATGTAGCACATTCCTTAATGCTGGGCTGCGCTTTAGTGGGAATGAATGTCAGGGTGGCGACTCCAAAGGAGTATCAGCCCGACCAGGCGATCGCACAGTTAGCAAAGAAGCTGGCGGGCGATCGCACTCAAATCATACTCACTTCTGATCCGAAGGCGGCGGCAGATGGCGCACACGTCCTCTACACCGATGTTTGGGCCAGCATGGGACAAGAAGATCTGGCGGCTACCCGTATTCCAGTTTTTCAGCCCTATCAGGTGAATCAACGTCTTTTAGAGGCTGCTGATCCTAAGGCAATCGTGCTGCACTGCCTACCTGCCCACCGGGGCGAGGAAATTACTGATGAGGTGATGGAAGGTTCTCACTCTCAAATTTGGGATCAGGCAGAAAATCGCCTTCATGCCCAAAAAGCCCTGCTAGTTAGCCTGTTGGGTGCTGATTGAGGAGATCTACCGATCGTTTATCACCCAGCGCCAGAGTGGATGGCTTGGTCCCTGCTGACGAATTTGCAGTAGCTGCCTTTCCAGTCGCTTGGTTTGGCGATCGGAAATGCCCCAAAGAATATTGCGGCTCTGCCATAGCAAAACAGCTACCGTCATGCCGATGCACAGTGATAGGCAAAAGGCCGGAATGGGGTTGTAGGCGATTGTATAGCGAACAGCCGTCCAGGTGAAATAGTCAATCCACAGCGCGAATTCTGAACGCAAAGCCCACAGGCTTGGCGGAGCTAACAGCAGCCACAGCAAACAGACGGTTCCCCACCTGCCGTAAACTGTGAGCCGATGCAGACGCTCCAATTCCTGATGAAAAGCTGGGGCAGGGCGAAGGGAATTGTCTTGAGAAGAGTCGGACTCGACCATGATTAGCCATCGTCTGAGCTAGAAGGATCTGTGGAGATAGCAGGAATCGGCTGCCCAAAGCGCGATCGCCACAGAGCAAGCAGGGTACTTGCAATAAAAATGCTGGAGTAAGCACCCATCGTAAACCCAATAATTAATGCCAGCGCAAAATACTTTAAGGTTTCTCCGCCAAACAAGAAAATCGCGGAAAGGGTTAGCAGCACCGTAACCGAAGTGTTGATCGATCGCGTTAAAGTTTGGTTTACCGCATCATCCACCACATCGTCAATGTTGCGCCCTGGATCTTGTTGAATGGTTTCACGAATTCGGTCGTAGATCACGACGGTATCATTCACCGAAAAGCCCACAATGGTGAGCAGGGCAACGATAAATAGACTGTCTACCTCTGTGCCGATGGTTAATCCCAGAATGGAAAAGACTCCCACAGTGATTAACACATCATGGAATAGGGCAATGATGGCAAAAACAGCGTAGTCTAACTGGAATCGTAAACTTAAATAAATTGTGATGCCAACGAAAGAAACAATTAACGCTAACAGCCCTGACGATAGAAGCTGACGACCGATGGTAGGCCCAACGGTGTCGATTTGAGTCGCTTGCGGGTCGAAGGTGCCGATCTGCTCGTTTAATGCGGTCAACAGTTGAGTTCGCTGATCGACATCTAGCACCGTAGTACGAATAGAAATGGCATATTGATCCAAAACTTGAATGCTGCTGCCACCCAGGTTTTGCTCCGCTAAAATCTGACGCACTTCTCCCACATCAATTGGGTTGTTGCAGTTATCGGGTTGGGTGCAGTCTAGCTCTAGCTGTAGGCGAGTGCCTCCAACAAAGTCGAGGCTGGGACGCAGCGGGGAGTTAAACTGATTCCAGGAAATCACCATTGCGACAATGCCGCTGAGGATAACCACTGAGGAAATGGTCCACCAGAGCGATCGCTGTCGAATGACCTCTAGTTTCATGACGTTGCTCCTGCCTGAGATGAAGTGGACTGGGGCAGGTTGGGGCAAACCATCTTGGCTTTCGTAACCCTGGAAACCCTAACGCAACCAGTAATAGAGTGCGGCTACAGGTCAGCGCCGTAAACATACTTACTAACACCCCGATCGCCAGTGTTAGTGCAAATCCTTTGACCAAACCCGCCCCTAACCAAAATAGGGCACCGCAAGCAATCAAGGTCGTGACATTGCTATCGAGAATGCTGGAGAAAGCGCGATAGAACCCTGCCTCAACGGAGCGGTAGAGCGTTTTCCCTGCCCGCAACTCTTCGCGGGTGCGCTCAAAAATGAGGACATTAGCATCGACCGCCATGCCAATGCTGAGAATGAAGCCAGCAATTCCAGGTAGCGTTAGCGTTACGTTGAGCAAGCTAAAGATGGCAAAGGTCAGAATCGAGTAAATGATCAGGGCAATATCTGCAATTAAACCGGGTAAACGGTAGTACACCACCATAAAGATTAGCACCAAAAGCAAACCGCCTAGCCCTGCATAAATACTGCGCTGAATGCTGTCTCGTCCTAAAGTTGCGCCAACAGTACGAATTTCAGAAACCTCAACGGGGACGGGTAAAGCACCGCCTCGGAGCTGAACGGCTAGCTCACTGGCAGCCTGAGCGTCAAACCTGCCAGTAATGCTAGCTCTTCCGCCTGTGATCCCGGTTTCGGCATATTCGACAGCAACGCTTGGGGCGCTCAGCAGTTCATTGTCGAGAAAAATACCTAGAGTGCGTCCAGTGCCAGCGACACTCCTGGTTAGTTCGGCAAACTTTTCGCCGCCTTCCTGGTTAAATTCGAGTCCGACTTCCCACGAGTTTGCGCCGATTGGGGCTGCAAAGGCGTTTTGCAGCATATCGCCTGTTAGCCCAGTTCTATCAAAAAATTCAGCGATCGCTCATTACTTTGATCCAAAGCTGCTTGATTTTGGGCGATCGCCTCTTCATCCCCGCTGTCCTGAATACGCTCTTTCTCGGCTAATAGAAGCTGCTGTGCTTGGAAGGTGATTCCAAGCTGCTGTTCTGTTCCAGGACGCTGGGCGCGAAAATCTAGCTGAGCCGTACCACCCAAGACTCGCTCTGCCTGCTCAGGGTCGCTCACCCCCGGAAGCTGCACCAAAAGCTGATCTTCCCCTGCGGTTTGCACCACCGCCTCGGCAACGCCCAGTCCATTAATCCGATTCTCAACCACCTGCTGGACTGCCTCCAGCTTTTCTGGCGTAATTTCTGGCACTGCCTCAGTCGTTTTCACCTGAAGCGTCAGTTGTGACCCGCCCTGCAAATCTAGCCCTAACCGCACTGGTACAACCACAATCACAACTGCGGCAGCAAATGCCAGCGCCAGAATCACCGCCAAAAGTAACCGTTGTCTGCCCATATTTCCAGTCGCTACAACGAACGTCGCGACAGTTTCAGGACAGCAATTTCAGCAGCGCAGACCTAAAGCGCCACAAAAATACTGCTTGAATACCATCACCACGCTATGATAGCCGGATTTTGCGAGTCTAGTGGGCTTAGTTGCCCGTTTGAGTAGACTGCTCTGGCTGGGTGCGCCTGCTCTGAGCCTGCTGAAGCGCCGCCTCACTGTTTTGGCGATAGACCTGCATTCGGTTTTGCGCCGTTTGATAGCGCCCATCTTCAGGAGTGACTTGAGCCATCAAGTCTGAAGCTCGCTGCCAGCGGGTTGCTAACTCTAGCCAATCAGCAGAAGATTCCGCCGCCTGACCCTCTGTAGCGGCTTGTTCTGCAAGCCTGACCGCTTCTGCAAACGGATCTTCTTGCCGAGCAACTGCCGTCGGACTAGAGGTTGAGGTTGCCGATGGAGATGACGTTGAGGGATTTTCTGGAGCCAGTGAAGCACTGGCAGCACTCGTAGCTTCTTCAGTGGCTTCAGGTTCTGGGACGGCACCCCGTTGAAACTGATTCAACAGTTCAGCCCCAAAGCGAGTGTAGAGCAGTCCAACCCCTACTAACAGCAGCAGGCAAAGAGCGGCTCCCCCAAAAATGCCGCGAAAAAACTGGCGTTTCTCACGCTGAGTTAAAAAGTTTGCCGACTTTGGCAGAGCTTTGCTCGACTCTGTTTTTTGAGTTTTCCAATCTTGAGAGAGTCGCTGCAATGGATTGAGTTTAGATAGGCGAATTTCTTCTGACCAAAGCACCTGGTTTTCAGGGTCGCGGTTGATTTCCTCTAGCCAGAGGAGTTGCTGTTCACGCACAATGCGGCTGTTGATCCTGACGCGCCGGATGCCGCGTGGCTGGAGTGATTCTAAAATCTGACGGATTTGGTTAACGAGAATGGGTTTTTCTAGCTGATCGAGACGAGGGGCTTCGCACAAGAGTTGTAGAATCCCTTCAGACAAAATCGCTCTGGTTCTTACGCCAGAGTCTGCCAGCTTTTCATTGAGAACTTGAATGATCGCGGCGACGCTGCCCTGACGAGCTTGTCTGGCGATATCGTCCATTGGGTCTACCATGATTGGCATGGTGGGTTTAGCAGTTGTTGGTGATTTCAGGAGGCAAGCTTTGATCAGAATAAAACCTTGCTTTTTCGGATTGATTTACTAATTGATCCATCGGATTGATTTAATCCATTGATCTAATCTATGGCACTCCTAAATCAGTTGTAAGACGAGCGGGTTGTGAGAGGCGCACCCCGGAGAGGTGCGCCTCTCACAACCCATTTAGGATTGCCATACGTAAACCCGAATTAACCCGAATTAAATTCGTATCAGCTTCAAGCTGAAGTCTATTGAAACAGATTAAGGCAAATTAAAGCAAAATTTAGAATATATTTTGAGTTGGATTTTGTCTATGTTTGTTTATC
>JAAUQZ010000101.1 GCA_012033355.1 Leptolyngbyaceae cyanobacterium RM1_406_9
ATTCCAATCACCTCATCAGCCGCTTCAGCCCAAGCCGCTTACGGAAGCTATGTTGGAGTTGGGCCGTCCTTTGGGCTAAGCTCAGGCGACGACTCAGGCAGCAGCAACGCCGCTGTCATTGCCGTGCGCTATCGCCTACTCGAACTGCCCATTTCACTCCGGGCACAGGCACTAGTTTTTGGAGATACTCCAGCGCTGGTGCCAACAGTTTCCTACGATATTCCGCTGAACTGGCAAACCGATGCCTACATTGGGGCTGGCGTGGTGCTACAAGATGGTGGCGAAGGAAACGCTTCTCCGCTTGGAAACCAAACTAGCTTTGTGATTCAGCCGGGGGTGGACTATAGCTTGCCCTACAGCGATCTGGTAATTTTTGGCAATGCCATTATTGCCTTCGATGCCTATCGCGACGGTGGCGGCACGGCGGCTTCGCTGCAAGGTGGCGTTGGCTTAAGATTTTGAAATTTAAGTACGTTTAACGCTGCTGTTGACGATAAATCAGGGTGGCGCTGGCTTGCTCCGTTGGCACTAATAAGACTTCGCTGATGTTAACGTGGGCAGGACGAGTCGCACAAAACAGAATCGTGTCTGCTACATCGTCGGGCGTAAGGGGTGTCAATCCCTGATAGACTTTGCTAGCTCGTTCTGTGTCGCCACGAAAACGCACTTCACTAAATTCGGTTTCGACCATACCCGGATCGACTGCACTGACCCGAACGGGAGTGCCTAGCAAATCCATCTTCAACCCTTCGGACAGCGCTCTAACGGCTGCTTTTGTGGCGCAGTATACATTGCCGTTAGGATAAGTCTGGTGTCCTGCGATAGAGCCAATGTTGATCACGTGCCCCTGTCCTCGCTCAACCATTCCAGGCACGAGTGAACGGGTAACGTAGAGCAAGCCTTTCATGTTGGTGTCGATCATTTCCTCCCAGTCTTGAATGCTGCCTTCGTGCAGTTTGTCCAAGCCTCGACTCAAGCCTGCATTGTTGATGAGAATGTCAACCGTGCGCCAAGAGTCAGGGAGGGCGTTGAGGGTCGATTCAACCTGGGTGCGATCGCCCACGTCCATTTGCGCCAGATGCACCTGAGCTGCACACCTTGCCGTCAGGTCAGCCGCCAGGTTCTCCAGGCGGTCTAGCCGCCGTGCTGCCAAAATCAGCCTTGCCCCTGCTGCTGCAAAGGCTCTAGCACAAGCGGCTCCAATTCCACTGCTGGCACCCGTAATCAGAACAGTTTGATTTTGAATAGAAGCCATACGCCTACTGCCCTACCACTCGCAGGCGTTGGGTGACTTCGGTAATTCCGTCTTCGCGGATGATAATGGCTGAAATCCAGCGGCTTTCAGGGGTCGCTGGAGCCTGCCCTACTTTGAAGAGTCCTCCGGCAGGCAAAAGGGTCAGATCGAGCGTTGCGGGGGTGAGGTAGCCGTCTGGACCGACTGGCTCTTCCAGGGCAGTTCCTAATAAAACGCGATCGCCCAACGGTTCTGTCACAATTGCATCAAACGGGTACTCTTGCCCGGTCGTCACCTGTTCCGGCAGATTCACCGTCACGGTGGGTGGGTTCTCCCCAGAAGTAACCTGACTGCGCTCAGTCAGAATTTCCTGGCTAACCATCTGCTGCTCCACAAAGCGCTGACGCGACGAAATGGTTGCATCGAGCGTGAATGTTCTGCCTCCTGCTTGCTGCGTACCTGTAATGTTGGTGACGGTTTCCGCTACGATTGCATCACCTTCAGACTCCCACGAGGTTAAGGTCGTTTCATAGGTAAGGTCGGGGTAGCGTTCCCAGAAGGCAGTGAGAGCCTGCTGCATCGTTTCGTAGGTCAACCCGTCGGCGTGAGCAAATTCTGGGCTGTAAAACTGCATCACGGCTTCCAGGTCGCCCTGACTGGCGGCAGCGTCAATTTGGGTCAGAGTTTCTTGCAGCTCTGGTGGCGCGGTTGCTGGGCTTTCAGCACGGGCGCTGATGTCTCCTCCCCAGGCGATCGCCAAGCCCAAAGCAACGGGCGGCACCAGCCACCGTGTCGCTCGAATCCAGCACAATCTAGACTGCATCGGCTGAGACTTAGCAAAAGTAGAGCGTTTGGTGGAAGCGTGAGGCATAGATGATAGGTTTGGATAATTAATTTGAGAAAGCAGCCTTCGCAAATGGCCACTTCAGAAGTTTTAACCTGAATTTGAGTGAAATGGGTCGAGTGAGCGAAAATTTAGCTGGAGAATCGCTGGGGGAAAGTAGAATCGTGACAAAGCCAATTCGACTCCTAATTGCGGCAAGTGGCACGGGGGGGCATCTGTTTCCGGCGATCGCCACAGCAGAACAGTTGCCCGACTACGAGATTGAGTGGTTAGGCGTACCCGATCGGCTAGAGACGCAACTGGTTCCCAAACACTATCCGCTTCATGCGATCGCCGTTGAAGGCTTTCAGCAACGGCTGGGGTTAGGGACACTGCGAATTTTCAGTAGATTAACAGGTTCAATTCTCCAGGTACGCCAGATTCTTAAACAGGGACAGTTTCATGGAGTATTGACAACCGGGGGCTACATCGCCGCGCCTGCAATTGTTGCGGCTCGCACACTGGGCTTACCTACAATTTTGCACGAGTCTAACGCGCTACCGGGGAAAGTGACTCGTTGGCTGAGTCCCTGGTGCAGTCGAGTGGCGCTGGGGTTTGAAGCGGCACAGCCCTATCTGCCTCGCGCTCAAACCGTTTGTGTGGGTACGCCAGTTCGCTCTAAGTTTCGAGCCGCATTAGATACCTCAATAACTGAATTATCCATTCCAGACAACGTACCGCTAATTGTGGTGGTTGGCGGCAGCCAGGGCGCTGTTGCGGTAAATCGACTGGTGCGCCAGTGTGCCCCAGAATGGTTTGCAGCAGGAGCCTGGATTGTGCATTTGACTGGGGAAAATGACCCCGAAGCCCAAAGTTTAAGCCATGCTCAATACCTGCAACTGCCGTTTTACGATGACATGGCGAGTTTGCTGCAACGGGCAGATCTGGCAATTAGTCGAGCGGGTGCAGGCACCTTGACGGAGCTGGCAATTACCAAAACCCCCTCAATCCTGATTCCCTATCCCTACGCAGCGGAAGATCATCAGTCTTACAATGCTGCTATTTTTGCGGCGGCAGGGGCATCTCAGGTTTGCCGTCAGGCTGATCTGTCGGTCGAAAAACTGCAAAACAAGGTACTAAATTTGCTGCGATCGCCGATCAGCTTGAGCAAATGGCAGCAGCGGCGGGAAAGTTGGCGATCGCAGACAGTGCCGAACGCCTAGCAGACCTGATTCGTAGCCTGGTCAAACAAGCGCCATAACTTTACCTTAATAAGAGCCTTGAACTCGTTATTGAGGCTTCTTGACCTACAAAAAAGCAAGCCATTTCTGCAAATGTAAAGAACGTTAAATCCTTTATCAAGATTCCACAGCAGTTTTGATTTTCTCTCAGGCAAATCTTTTACGATAAAAGCATCGAGATCGATGTAAGCAAGTAAGTGCCACTCAGGTTATCAGTTCACCCACCAGTCCATTCATACAAAATCTCCAGCTATACTTCCAGTCGCAGTTAAGACACAGAACTTGTACCTGTTAAAATCAGGTATCTGTGGGAGTGGTCACTCTGTAGTCATACATTGATGTCGCCTATCGATTTACATCAATGACACACATTGAGGGCAATTCTATGAAAGCTTTTGACTTAGTGGTTAATGCAATCCATTACATTTCTGAAGGGGTTTCGCGAATTTTTAGTCCCAGAGACGACCATTACCCTGAAACCGGAGTTCAACCCTTTGATGGCGATCCTTTCTCAGAATGGGTTGACCTAAAAGTGACAGCAAAAGAAAAATAGCGCTCACATCTTCCTACTATTTCTTCAATGGAAAATTGAGACGGAACAAGAGGCTGAAGCCCCTTGTTCCGTCAGGTTTCATCTTGTGCTAACTCAAACTGAATTGAGCAAAGATTCAGTTACATTCTGCATCGGCTCCCGGTCGAGTCGCACCTAGAAGGGTTTCGACAATTACACATCGTCGTGTAGGATTGTTGACCGCAGGAGAAGAGACTACAACCTTAACTGGAGTTGGAGGTGGGTTTTGACCAACAGCAGTAACATTTCCAGTCGCATCGAAGGTAGGAGTACCAGCCAGACTACCATCATCTGCAAAAGCAATTCCGGTTAAGTTGTTGCCATTACCGTCTACTACGCTCAGAGAAGCCATACCTGGCTTTAGAGATCCTTCCCCCAAAGTTTGGGTGTCTCTCCTAATTGTTATAGTCGGCAAGTCAGTTTCCTGGTTAGCAGGAATGTTGAACGAAATACCTACAGGTTGGCGTAAACGTTTTGAATTGGCTTGAGCAGTCCGCAACACCTGAAGCACTTGATCCCTACCCGCATTTGCCCGCTGTCGATTTAGAAACGTAACCCAGCTTGGCGCAATAATCACTGCCAGAACACTGATAATGACAATCACAATTAGGGTTTCGATCAGGGTAAAGCCCGCAATGTCGCCGATGTGGGTCTTATGCGAAGTTGTCCGTTTAAAGGGCTTTGTCTTGATCATTGCTTGACTCCAGGCTCGAATATTAAAACAGCTATGGTCACGAAGGTTAATTTCCTGAAGGGGTTCTGCCCAGCACACCTCGAACTAACACCCTAGTTTCTAGAGTGGGTACAAATGTTCTTTCTCCCCGGATACCAGGTCGTCCCTGAGCATTACCTCGAATGTAAAGAATTACATCCCGGTTTCTGCCAGGGCTTACATTGTTGTCTACACAGGCATAGAAACTCCTGATTTTTGGAGCGTTAATCGCCGTAAACGCGGTGTCGGCAGGAGAGATATTATATCCGTTAGGGCAGTTTGGTACAGCACTAGCATTGCCGTTGATGCCAAGTTGCTATCCAGGAAATCAACCAGAATAGCTGAAGTGTCAGTCGGACGATTTGTCTGAAGATTTCGGAAAAGGCTTGTTACCGGGTCAGTGCCGTAGGGCCAAGAGGCAAACTTAACGCTAGCTTCGTCGGGTTTGACGTAGGTTCGTGGACCACCTGCAAACACATTGTTAGAAGTGCCATCATTTTGGAATTCAGTTAGGGCATAGCGTTTGATTCGAGCTCTACCAGCCCAGATGTTATTAGGGTCTTCCAGACTAATATAGTAGACGACCAAAGCATAGGAAGAAGCAGATGTACAGGGGTCACCATTGGCGATCGCATTATTAGCATTGGCAGAACATCGAACCTTTACAGGCTCAGGAACGGGCTGCTGTTTCCAGAAGGCTAGCACTGGGATATTGTTCGCATTCTGAAGATTAGCGGGTAGATGGTCGATTAATCTGTAGCAAGATTCAGGATTGTTAGAATTCCCAGGATCGTTTCCAGCAAAACACCTGCCGTCATAAACGTAGACCGCTTCTCGTAACTCTGAGGCAATGTAGTCCATTGCTAGCTGCATCTCTCGCTGGGTTTCGGTGCGAGAGGCTTCACGCTGATCAATCGTGAGTAGCTCAACCACCAGGTACATCAAGCCAGATATAATGCCGCCTGAAATCAGGATGACAACCAACAGCTCGATCAAAGTGAAACCGCTGTTTTTGCGTTTGTGCCTGGGCTGAAGCAAACGACCAAGTTTTTGTTTCAAAAATGATGCAGCCATTGGTTTAGCTCAGTGGGGATGTTAGTTGCGTCAGAGAATGCTTTAGAACCTAAGGAGAAAACGATTTAACAGTTAGGGTTGCCGTTGTAGTCACAGAGTGCGCCACTACGATCTGTCCAGATTAAGTTGGAGTCAAAAACCGCTAAAGGACCCTTCTGGGATACGCCTCCATTTGGGTCCTGGGCATAGTCACCTTCTCCGGAGGTAAACCGCAAATTGGCTGGACGGGTTGTTAGATCACCCAGACTTGCTTCAGCTCTGGCAGAATAAACTCTGACTCCAACGGAGAAATCAACGGGACGGTTGCTTGTATCAGCTATTGAAGGGTTGTTGTTAGTCCGATAGACCTGCATCAGGAAATCAGCACGACATACATTATCGGGATCTTTGCCAGTAGTATCTATCCGCAACAGTTGATTGACCGGAATTGGCTGACCTGTGTAGGTGTTGCAGGCTGCATCAATCGATCTGATGGTGGTTGAAACTGTAGTAGGGGCAGGAGCTGCATTAAGGGAGGCAACTACCGGAGGCAATTTATTCGGAGTATGTTCACCCCTAGCAACCAACACTCGAATGCGATCGACCTCTGCTTGAGCAATTTGAAATGCCTGCTCTGCTCGCTGGTTTTGCAGTCGCGTAGCGGCAGTAAACACCAGGGGTGGCCCAATCATCGCCCCTAAGATAGCAATGACTGAGATCGCAACCAAACATTCCAGCAGGGTAACGCCCTGTTCAGTAGTCTGATCCTGCTGAAGTGAATGCCCTCGAAACTGTGAGGTATCTCGCTTAGCCACTTGCAGGAGTATCCTACCCAAACTGCTTAAGGGCTGTTTTAACAGAGGGATAGACTGTGGCACAATACGTCTCCTCATAGGAACACTAAAGGAATGGGTAGAACAGGATGCTAAGCAGGACACCTATCAGGATCAATGGCTTTGCAAAGATTAGAGATGTAAGGGTCATTTGCAGGTGGCTCGTTGTAAAACTCGCTGCGAATGGAGTCAAAGGTGACAAAGCGCTGAGCTAGCGGACCTGCTGGGGCATATTGCAGCCCTACGTCATAACCCCAAACTCGCTTGGGAGGCTCATAGTATCGAATCAACTCATTCGTAGGGCTAGGGGCTGTACCAACCTCAAAAGCATCCTGGTCAAAGGGAGCCGTAGCATAGTTGCTGAAGTTGAGCTGAAGGAAAGAGCCACTAATGAATAGATTCTTAGCCCGCCAGTCTTCCAGCATCCGGGGGAAGTTGTGCATCCCACCGTAGGATTGGTCTTTACGAGACGGGACGATGCCACTGATGATGATTGCATTAACTCTGGTATTGTCCTTAGCAAGAATCAATGGCTTGTTCTGAGATCTGGGGTAGTAGCCTTCACCAGAGTTGAAGCCATATTCATCGTTTGGAAGCCCTCGGAAGTTGATTGGATTACCACTTCTGCTAATAACAATTGGGGAACCAGGGTTGTACGGGTCAACTCTTAACCAACGTCCCTGAATCCCTGAGCTGGCACCACTGCCGCCACCATACGGGGCAGGGTTGGCATAGTCCTTGTTAGGTCGGTTCTGGTTCAAATAAGAGGTAAGGACATTGGCTGTAGGACCTACTCCACCATCGATTTGGCAACCATAAACTGAGCCAGTTTCTCCAGGTCTCTCCCGACCCAGACGAGTACTCAGGTCTGTTCCATTGGGAGTTGCTAGTCCCGCAGTGATAATGCCATCCTCAATGCTGCCATCACAGAAGTTATCAGAGAGAATTGTAATTCCATCTGCCAAAATCTCAGCGGGCCGCCACTGGTCAGTGGTAAGAGCCGCAAAGTTTGTATTAATATTTCGGCGATCGTAGAACTCAGCCGGACCAAAGTTAGGCGGGAGTGGGGTTTGGAATTCCTCTAATGGCGTTCCAGCGGCATTTCGATGGAGGTTAAAGTCGCCTTGAATGTAAACCGGATCATCACTGATAAAGGACATACCCCGACCATTATCTCCTGGACGGTTAAGACTAGCTCCCCGCCACAGCGACGCGCCCTGACGCAAACGGAAACCGTTAGGTCGGCGGTCAGGATCAGGATAATAGTCTACGGGTTTGGGGCTGATGCTATATGTGCCGAGGGGCGGGTCTTTAGCATCTTTGGCTCGAGCAGTTCCAGTGCCTTGCATATGACAACCGCTACCTGCAGGTTCAAACCCTGCATTAGTATCACAATTGCTTCCACCTGATGAAGGCCTAACGGTTGAGCTTTCGGCAATTGCATCTTCCCGGAAAGCATAGATGATTCCTGAGGTCGGTAGCCAGAAATCATTGTTATAGGGACGCTGGCGTAACAAGTTTAGGTTAATGTCTAGAACTCGAACGCCCATCATTTCCCTACCGTTGTACATCCCAGAGTCTTTGAATGCGACTCTAACCAAGCTACCAGCACTTGCATTTCTATAACAGACAGTTGTGACACACACCTTAATCAATGTGTCCCGATTACTGTTAGCAGTTGTGCGATTTGGGGTTACAGGTTCTGTTGGTGTCACCCAGCTAGCAAGTGGCTTGGGATTTAACTGAATCGCAGCAAGATCTACAACTTCATAGTTGAAACCACCATTGGCAGCCGCGATGTAAGGATCACTGCTGTCTTCCTTGTCCCGGCTTTGGTCGTTTACTTCTCCATGCCTATCGCTAGCTTCTATCCCACCGAGTCCGTTGTAATCACCGGGAAAAAGCGAGAAGAGGATGGGGTATTTGGGCTGAGATGAACACAGTTTGCTTAACTGGCTTCTGAGGGGAACTCCTACGCTGTTGACACTGGCAAAGCCCAATGTACAGTTTTGGCTTTGTCCAGGTCCAAACCCTTTGGCTCGATCCCGCTCAATCTGTTCTTTTTCCATCACAAGTTGAGCCAGGGGAATTAGCTCATTTAAGACTGCTTGCCCTGTAGGGTTAGCATCACGCCATTTCCTTAGCCCATCAAGGTAAGCCTCAGGTGCAAGTCCCGCAGCGACATTGATACCATCGCTGTTGTTGGGATTACCATCTGATATCGCTTCAAGTTTGACCGCTAGCGCGTTCAAGTTAGGGTTAGGGGGAGCATAATTGTAGCCAGACACATAATTTACGTTGTAAGCCAACATACCCAATGCACAGGCAGCCGTATGAAGCGTTGTCTTGTCTGCGGGACTTAGATTAGCGTATGGAGTACCGCTATCCAAAATTCGTCGCAGCATCGAAAAATCACCCCACATTGACATACTGGGGTAAGGATGTACATCCGTGTCTTGAACTGGGGTAAACGAAGGAGCGCCACCTTTAGGATCTCCAGCAAAGTACGCTAGGTTTCTCAGTGCCTTCAACTGCTCAGCGCTAGGGAAGGAATTTGCAGTCACTCCAGTAGGAAGAGGCTCGTATTCCCAACCATTAGTGCCCCGTCCAGAGAAGAAATCACTGACCGTAAGAGAGTAGGCAGCAGGCAGATTGTTGTTTGATCTAGCAGCAAGGGCAAGGTCTTCAAAAGTGGTGCTGCGGTCTAGTGTTACTGAAGTTCCGGGATGGGCTGTAGTTGCTAAACAAGCTAACGGAAAATCAGGTCCGCCAGCACTGGTAGGGTTTCTATAGTGGTAAACGGCAGTTGCTTGTACCGCAGCAAGATTGTCTATTAGGGTTCGTCGCTGTCTTGCCTGGTTGCAGGAGGCGTTACTGTCAATGTTGGGAGTGCAGGCGCTCCAGGGGCGCAACGGTTCACGGCGAGGCAAACTGTTGCTAGATAAGGAAATGCTGTAGCCGCCAAAGGTGTCTGGGTATGGATTTCCTAGCTCCAGCCGCTGACCTACAATCAGCCGCATTCCTTCAGCCCGGGCGCGTCTTTCCCAGTAGCCATCCAAACCTACAGAGGTTGTGTCTGTGGAGACTGCGGGTGCGTCATTAATTAGCCTGCTGTCCGGAAGCTGGGTACCCATCAGGTCGCCTGTAATGGTTTGACCAATATTGACCGAGTTGGGCAATTTTCTGTTGTCATAGCGAGGCTTCGGACCATAGCGGTTGTCAGCTCGGAAGGAGTCATCGACGTTGGGCGTTATTTCAGGCTTGTTGAGAATTCTCCCTTTCTGGAAAAATTGAGAGTTTCTCCAGCCAGGAGCCTGGGCAGCAGTTGAGTTAGCGTTGCGGGATTGAGAGACTCCCCGAGTTAGAAGGGCCACCGGATCGAGGGCAAAGTCTGCTGGTCCTGGACTATTGTTAGGAAGCGAGTCACTGTTGGGGTTGAGCTTTGTATCGTTGTTGTTGTCGGCAGATATAGGTGGTGCCCCATTCCCATTGAATAGGTGGAAACGGCTTTCACCATCGTTTCGATTGGTACCTGTCTGTCCGCTAATGGTTTGTCCGATGAAAGCTGGAATATCTTGAGCGGGATTAGCCCTAATCTCTGCAACAGAAACCTCTGAAGCTTCTTTAGTGTAAAGGCAGGAGTAGGGTGAGCTAATCAAATAGCTTCTATACAGAGCGCTTTGGGGTTTGCCAACGATCAAACTCCCCTCGGTGTGCATGGCTCCGTTCCAGTTAAACTCCGCGCCAGGAAAAATTTCCAGATCATTGCGGAACCAAGCTCCCCACTTATTACCTCGACTAACCTGACGATCCTGGTAAAACTCCAGGGTTGTCACAGTGCCAGTGGGGGAATCAGGGAGGACAAACGCATTAATCTGAAAGTTTTTACGAAGTGTTGAGGTTCCGCCTCCTTCATCAGGAATCCATCCGGCCTCAGGTAAAGTACTAACATTTTGACGGCGACAGGCATTGTTCAATTGGTCAACACTACTGAGTGGTCCCTGACGCACCTGGAGCTTATTTGCCCTTTGTCGAACTGCCGCATCTGTCGATTCAGTCAATCTGGGAAGTTCGTCTTGAGCCGGGGTCGTGCCAGTTGCAGGGATTTGGAACAGGATGGAATAGGCGACTGTTGCATCCGGTTGGTTATCTTCGTCAGTGTCTACCTGGTATTTCCAGGCGTTGTCCAAGATCGTATCGTTGTTGATATCAATACGTTCTTCATCCGGTAACGTATAAGGGTCTTGCCCTGGAACTGGTTCAAAGGGTTGAACAGTGCTGCCGTCGTTGAGCAACATCCCCGCCAAGCGACCTTCACCGGGGATACCGCCGGGGAAGCGAGGGTCTTTTTGGGGGTCAAAGAGAAACTCTAGCTTGGCTCTGGCTCTATCAATTGCAGGGGTGGCGGCGTTGTAGATGACGCGCTGTTGGCGATCGCCAATTGTTTGTGTGGTGCGGGTATAGGTACGATAGGTGATCGAGCCGACTGTCAGCGTAGCGACCAGCAGCAGCAGCACGGTTGTCGGCAACACAAAGCCTGCCCTAGACAATCGGGGTCGTCTGCCAATTAGCAGCAGGTTACGCAGGAAGCCAGTGACGATTTTTTTGGTGATACGTTGAGCCAGCTTATGGGTCTGGGAGAGGAGATGCTGGATCGCCCTAATCAATGCACGGGTTGACATAGCTGCTTTCCTGTCAAATGGGATGCCTGAAAGTTCTAGGAACTAGAAGTGAGGATTGAGAACCGAAACTGTTACGAGAAAAATCGCTGCTATCTAAAGATTTTAAGAAGAGAGATTGAAATGGTACGGTTAAAACGCTGAGATTCAGGAGAGTTTACTCAAATTTCATAAACGATTCACAGAAGTAGATACACTTACTCAAACCAATTTGTAATGCCCTGATATTCAAACGGACTAGCCTGATTGCTCCTAGCTTTACACTGGACGAAGCATACCTTTGTAAAGATTCTATAACAACTCTATGAAGCTTAGAGTACCCACCTGTTCTAGCAAAACGATCAGGGAGGAGCAAATTTTTGGCGCTGGAGGTGCAGTAGGGTTAGATTTCAAGCAAAGAGGGGACAGCGCTGAGCTATCCCCTCTTTGCTTGAAACTTTTCAATTTTTTGATGAACTCGAAGCCATCGCGGATATCTACTTAACCCATCAAACAGAAGCGAAGGGTTACTTGCTGTTTCAGCGGTACAGCCTTTCCCAAAAATCTACATCAGCACTTGTTTAAGTCAAGCCCAATTTCCTTTGCCATAGCAGACAAACCTTTATGCTCGAGGGTTTTAATGGCTCTGGTTGAGAGGCGCAGCTTGATCCAGCGATTTCCTTCAGACCACCAGATTCGCTTTTCCTGTAAGTTGGCTTCCTGGATCTTTTTGGTGCGGCGATGGGAGTGGGAAACAGCGTAGGCGTTGTTTGCCTGCTTACCAGTCAGTTCACATTTACGAGCCATAGCAGTTTAAGAGAAATAGGAAATGAGCAATAGTCCTTTATTGTACACAAAGTGGTAAGGCTTGCATAAGGTTAGCGATCGCCTCAATCAACCGATCGATTTCAGCCTCCAGGGTGAAATAGTGGACACAGGCGCGAACGCAGTCGGGGTCGAGGATGGTTCGGAGCATCAAGTTTGCCGCTCTAGCGCATCGACAAACTGTTTGTGAGCGATGCCGCTGACCTGAAATGAAACCAATCCGGCTGCGGGAGGCGTGGCTTTGAGTCGAGTAATTTGAGGGAATTCGCCTAGACGCTGCCAAAGATACTGACTTAAGGTGCAGATGCGATGATAGCGTTCTGTGGTAGTGCCCCACTGTTGATGAGTGGCGATCGCCTCTCTCAGTCCGGCATAAAGCGCAAAATCGGAAGTGGCTATCTCAAATTTGCGGCCATCCGACAGCCAACCTGTCGGATAGCCTGCGGCATTTTTGGTGATGCCGCGCCAGCCGATGAAGGTGGGATTGAGGCTTTCTAGCAAATCTGGGCGAACATACAGCCCGCCGACTCCGGCTGGCCCACACCACCACTTGTGTCCCGTGAAGGCGTAGAAATCTGCGCCCAAGTCCGTTAGGTTAAGCGGTAAAACGCCGACGGACTGGGCTGCATCGACCAGCACTCGCACTGGTCCAGTTTGGGTGAGGTAATTCTGACAGACGGCAACGATTTCGGCTAGGGGCAAAACCTGTCCCGTATTCCAAAGAATGTGGCTGATGATCAGCAGGCGCGTGGTCGGACGCAAATGCTCTGAAATTACCGCTATCGGATCACCTGCATTGAGCGTTGCCATCAGCGGACAGGTAGATAGCTCTACGCCAAAGCGACGACCAATTTCTTGAGCAGCGGCGATGATGCCGGGGTGTTCACAGTCTGAGAGCAAGATGTGGTCGCCTGCCCGCCAGTCCATTCCCCAAAGAGGAATGTTGCAGCCTACAGACACATCTTCGGTGAGGGCGATCGCCTCTACTGGTGCGTTTAGCTCAGCAGCGATCGCCCTTCGCGTCTGGTTTGCCTCCTGTGTCACCCAGGCATTTACTCCCCCCGAAAATGGGCCTGCGGTTTGAATGTATTCTTGGGACTGATGGATTGCGGCGATCGCCCTTTGTGGCATCGGACCCTGTCCACCATAGTTGAAGTACAGCTTATTGCTCAAACTGGGAAACTGCTGACGGTGTTGCTGTAAATCCGTCGTGATTGGCGATGCGCTACTCATAAAGTCAAAGAAGTATGGGTGTAGCGATTTTAGCGATCGCTAGACCAAATCAGACCGATCACGCTAAAGTCATAACAGAATCAGGTGCGTGAAACCGCTTGCAGATGCAAGACAGGTGTGCATTCGATACAGGGCTTAAATTGTGTCAATGTCTGGTTCAGCCGGAGGAAACTTGTCTGTTGACTCCCACAGCTTCAACGCAATAGAGGCTGAGGATAATTCCTGCACCTCTTCGGTAGCGATTCCGTTTCAGCGATCGCCGCTGAGCCAGACCGTTCCGCTTGCCCCGCCAGAGGCAACTCCAGCAGGCATATGGCTGACCGATGAAATTCTCTTCAACTATCAGCGATGTCGGCGGCGAGCTTTTCTCGATCTATATGGCAACCCAGATCAGCGAGATGCCCCCAGTGACTATCTACTAAAGCTGCGTCAAGATAGCCAGGAGCATCAGCTTGCCGTTATTCAGAATCAGCCTGTTTACCAGCCTCGCTATCCACGCCGTAACTGGCAGGCAGGTGCCGAAGCAACGCTAGATCTGATGCAGCAAAGTGTAGAACGCATTACCAACGGTGTGCTGCACTTCACCCGCGCTGACGGAGTTCAGCTAGTCAGCCGCCCTAACCTGCTGGTCAAGCATCCTGGAGAATCTATTTTTGGGAATTGGCTCTACGTTCCCACTGAAATTAAGTTGGGTAAACGCCCTAAGCTAGACTATCAGATTACGGCTGCTTTTCATGCGTATCTGCTTGCAGCGATTCAGGGCGTTATACCTGATACGAGTTGGCTCGTCCTGCGGCAGCGGGGAGCCTATGCGGTCAACTTGCCGGAATTGATTCCCCGGATGGAGGCTATTCTGGAAGAGTGTATCCAGATGCTTCAAGAGCAACGAGAACCCGAAGTTTTTATTGCCCACAACCGCTGCGATCTCTGCCATTGGTTTAGCCACTGCTATGAGCTAGCCAAAGCTGACAACCATCTATCGCTTTTGCCAGGGGTAACGCCCAGTCGATATGTTCATCTGCAAGCGCTGGAACTGACAACGGTTGAAACGCTGGCCGCCGCCACCCCCAAACATTTGGAAACCCTACCTGGATTTGGCCCACAGGTTGCTCATAAGCTGGTTCGACAGGCGCAAGCGACCCTTTTAAGTCAGGCTTTAGCGAGTCCATTCAGTTCCGATTTACCGAATGAACTGCTGCTTTCGCTAGAAGAATTGCCGAGTGCCTCTGTAGAGCTTTACTTTGATATTGAGGCATCGCCGGAACAAAATTTAGTTTACCTACACGGAGTTTTGGTCGTTGATCGCACGGAGATAATTGGGGATGTTCCTACTCAGACTGAGACGTTTCATCCCCTTCTGGCTGACTGCCCCGAAGATGAAGCTTTTGTCTGGCAACAATTTCTTGACTTAGTTTGGCGCTATCCGACAGCGCCAATTTTTCATTTTTGCCCCTATGAAGTGCAGACTGTAAAGCGTCTGGCAGAATATTACAACACTCCAGATGAACTGGTTTTGCCGCTATTACATCGGTTTGTCGATTTGCACGAACGAGTGACGCGGGTTGCAACTTTGCCCGTTGAAAGCTATGCTCTAAAGCCGATCGCCCGCTGGTTAGGGTTTAACTGGCGCGATCGCGATGCAAACGGGGCGCAGTCGATTTACTGGTATGCTCAATGGCTCTCAACGGGCGATCGCGCCTTCCTGGATGCCATTCTCCGGTACAACGAAGATGACTGTCGCGCCACCCATCGGGTGAAAGATTGGCTTGTAGATTTCACACAGACTAGCCGAATCCACAATAGCCAGTTCACCCAAAATGGTCACTCCCCAAGATCGTCTATTTAGGATCGTGAATTAATTAACCTGCAATATTTTGAGTAGCGCACGGAGCGCGGCACTTCCCAAAAATATCAGGCTTTATTCAATCCATAATCCTTGACTCAAAACTTAATCAGGCTGAAGCGGCGTAATGCTCAACAGTAACGATTTAGCGGGGCTAACACGCCAGCTAGAACTCCATGCCACGATTTTGATTGGCTTTGTTGGTTTCTTGTGGATTTTAGAACTCTTTGACTCAATCTTCCTCAGAGGCGCACTGAACCGCTACGGCATTCGCCCCCGCACCAGCGAGGGGATTTTGGGCATCGTGTTTGCCCCCTTACTGCACGGCAATCTGCGTCACCTCGCAACTAACACCGTCCCCCTGATTGTCCTGGGATGGCTGATTATGCTGCGGCAAACCAGCGACTTCTTCATCGTCACGGCTATAGCTTGGTTGATAAGTGGCGTAGGAGTCTGGCTATTTGGCTCACCCCGCACCAACCACATCGGCGCAAGTGGGCTAGTGTTTGGCTACTTTGGCTTTTTGCTGCTGCGGGGTTATTTTGAGCAGAGTGCGATCGCCATTCTCATCGCTGTCGTCGTTGGCTTACTCTACGGCAGCCTAATTTGGGGCGTTTTACCCCTCCGCCGAGGAATGTCCTGGCAAGGGCACCTGTTTGGCTTTGCAGGCGGCGGACTAGCAGCTAAGTATTTGCCTCAGTTGCAGCAGGTTTTTGAGGAATTGGTAATTGGTAATCAGTGATCAGCACGCATTATTCTCACCTACCCCCTCCTCCCTCCTCCCTCCCCTACACTCCTCTTACTAACAAAATCACCGTTTGCAGCAGTCCAATCACAAATCCCAAAACACCGCCCAGATTGACGATCGCCTGTAGCTCATTCCTAACAATGCCCTGGATAGCTAGCTCCAGGTCTTTAGGGGAAGTGGCTCTGACTCGCTCGATAATCACCTGATCAATATCCAGGATGGGAATCGCCTTCGCCACAATTGTTTCTAAATCTTGCTCCAGGTAGCGCTCTAAAATTAAAGCCAATTCCTCACTCACGGGTTCCAAAGAGCGGTTGACCGCAGGTGAAGTGCGTAGACGATTTAACAGCAGTAACGAGACATTATCCCAATCGATCGAGTTGCTCAATCCTTGCAGCAGATCGGAGCCGCGTTCTTGAACATAGCTGCGAATGCTGTCTCGTGTGGTTTTGCGAAGCTGGCGCACGGTCGAGACGGGCAAATTCTGTAAGGACAAGTTTTGCATCCACTCTCGCAGACGCGGCTGCACACTCAGAGATTGGATCAACTCCTTGATTCGCGCATTGCTGGCATCTTTCTCGTCCAGACAATAGGTTCGTAGTCGAGTCAGGGTATTTCGTAGCCCAAATAGGTTGGCGACGACCCAGTAGGTGCCGCTGCTTCGTTCGCGAAAGCCTTCGTCAATGACCTGAATGTTGCGATCGGTAAGGAAATCTACCAGCGCCTGACGAATTACGTCAGGCGGCAAAACGACCTGCAATAGCCAATCTGAAAGCTGACCAGCCTGGGCTTCGGTCAACTGAAATTCTAGTAGAACCTGGTCAAAAATTTGGTTGAGTTGAGTTTCGAGAAAATCTTCACGTCGCGCCCAAACCTTGACCAGTCGGGGCAGAGATTGTCCCAGCAAATCTTTCATGACCTTTGCCAAAATTTTGCTGGTTTTTTGTTCATTGCTTCCCTGGATCTGAGTTAGAGCCAGTTTTAACAACCAAAGAATTGCAGCTTGCATTCGCTCAGTTTGCAGCAGCCGACGCGCCAGTTTTTGCAGCTCTTCTGGGGTCAGCAGCGATCCCATGATGGTATCTGCAACCCGCTTGGCGAGTCGTTCCTGGTTGGCTGGAATCAGTCCTGGGGTAAGCGGCAGTTTTCGTCTGCCGATGTAGAGGGGGCGATAGGGACGAAACAGCATTTTGATCGCCAAATCGTTAGTGAAATATCCGATGATTCCACCGACGACGGGAGGGGCGATCAGTAACCAGAGGGTGGAGAAGTCCAAGGCAAGGGGGGAGGGATAAGGGAGGGATGAGGGATGAGGGATG
>JAAUQZ010000394.1 GCA_012033355.1 Leptolyngbyaceae cyanobacterium RM1_406_9
AAAGACCGGACGAAACTGAAGCAAGATTTGCTCGATACGTTGATAGAGTTTCATAATGGACTTGGCTGTTTGTAGTTATTCAGCCAGTTTCTGACATTCCGCCCGCTTTGGGACTGGAATGTCCTTTCTTATCCACTGCACTCCATTAGGAGAAGAACTTCGCACTGTCCAGCTGCATAATGTCTCTCCGTAAAATGCGATAAACGATCTCATCTTCTAATTTTAGCCCAGCTAAAATCCCGGACGCTGCCATCAGATTTGCTTGCGTTGTTGAGTCTGCGATCTGATCAATCCGTTGTGCTGCTTGCCGCAGGGTTTCCTCTGCATCTGCACTTTGACTGAGAGCGGCAAAAGGGATCAGTCCTGGATATTGCAGAAATAGGGATGCAGGTTGCTCCCAGATTCGCACTACCTCAAACTCGTGGCGTGTGTTTTCCATCTCGAAGCTGGTTTGATACACGCGCTCTGATGAAGTTTGCTTCAGATAGATCACGACTTGCCGCATCGGTTTGGTTGGGATCTTTGCGATATCCACGAACAAGATAGTCCAGCATTCGGAATGGAACTTTTCCTTGGGCAATGTTTGGAACTCTAAATGTAAGAACGAGGCAACCGATTGCAGGAGAATCAGAGCATCGGTGCGAATCGGGTCAAGGGAGAGTTCCGAAGGTTTAAGTTCTGTCATCTCGACAGGTTCCCCTAAAAGCCAGCTGGCGAAGTCGGCGGAGAAATGTTCTGCGAGGAATCGACAGGTATCGTCGTACATAATAAATAGTAAAACTGTACGCCCTGCACGACTGGTTGAATTTTAAGAAAATCAAAAGCCTTATGAAGACTGTTATGGCAAACAATGAAACGCTCTCTACGGAAGGCGAGAGAAGAAGTCTTGAATGTACTTAAGTAGAATGTTTGAGGGATTGACACTATCGTATCGAAGACTAATCGTTTCTCTTATATCCTTGTCAGTGACGAATAGAACCAATTTTCCCTCCTTGCTCCACGCTTCGTACCGTGCTCGCCTAGCCGATCCATTTGGAGACTTGCGACAGCATAAAATACCGATCATGCGTCTTGAGTCTTTAGATAAATACCCTTTGAGTTGTTCGACTTCAGCAGCACCAAGTGGATCAGTCAAGTTTTTAAAGTCAACGGCAATAGATGCACATAGATAGCCAAATAGATTCTTCCAGTATCCATCAATAAACTTCATTGCCAACGATGGGGATAGATCGCATCGGGACGCTTCGACGACGAAGACTCTAGAAGGTTATCAGCATTAAGGTATCTTTGCGTGAATGGCTATCCAAGAAGATCTGGCACAAAGAGATAGTTAAAGATCTCCACACCTAACGATTGGTAGTCTCTCCAACCCACTTTACCTGCTGGAATTTGCTGCAATCTTACAGCGGCTCTCAATCGAGTAAGCCACAGTGCGAACATCTTGCTCGTGTACGTGAGCGAGACGCTTACACTCTTTGATGTGGCTTATTCAAACAAAAATTGCTGTACAAGAAGAGAGACTGATCAGAATTTTGTGTAAGCGGTCTAAAATCCCAGTAATTCAGGAGACCGCATTATGGCACGGAAGAAGAAGGAGACCAGTCGGGTTGATGAACTGCTCGATGACCTGTTGGTAGATTGTCAAACCCCAGAAGATATTTTGGGAGAGTCCGGTTTGCTCAAGCAACTGAGTCAACGACTGATCGAACGAGCCTTGGCCGGGGAGTTGAATCACCATCTCAAGTCCGAGGATGCTGAGCTTAACAATTCAGCTCCAGAGAGTACCCCTCGTGGCAACAGCCGCAATGGATACTCGAAAAAGACAGTTCACTCAGACCACGGCAAGATGGATCTGGCGATCCCACGCGACCGCCAGGGCGAGTTTGAGCCAGTGCTGGTGCCCAAGCACCAACGCCGGTTGGCAGGACTGGATGAGAAGATTCTGGTGCTGTATGCACGAGGTTTGAGTACCCGAGATATCAGTGCCCAACTGGAAGAACTCTATGGGGTGAATGTTTCCCCCGCTCTCATCAGCGAAGTGACCGATAGCGTCAGTGATGAAGTGAAAGCCTGGCAGGTTCGTCCCTTAGATGAGGTGTATCCCATCGTTTACCTGGATGCACTTTATGTCAATATCAAGGTTTCAGGGCGAGTGAGTAAACGAGCGGTGTATGTAGTTTTGGGGGTCAACCGCGAGGGCAACAAGGAACTGCTTGGACTATGGATTGGCGAGGCAGAAGCCGAAGGAGCCAAGTTCTGGCTTAAAGTGCTGACGGATTTGAAAAACCGAGGACTCAAGGATATTCTGATTGCCTGCTGCGATGGGTTGGTGGGCTTTCCCCAAGCAATCGAGGCACTTTATCCCCACACCCAGGTGCAACTATGCATCGTGCATCTGATTCGCAATTGCCTGCGCTACGTCCCCTGGAAAGACTCTAAAGCAGTCGCGGCTGACCTCAAGCCAATTTATCAAGCCACCACGCTTGAAGAGGCGGAAGCAGCACTCGATGCATTCGCTGCCAAGTGGGATGACCTCTACCCAGCTATTAGCCAGGTTTGGATTCGACATTGGGATAACATCATTCCCATCTTTGATTATCCGATGGAGATTCGCAAAGTCATTTACACGACCAATGCGATTGAATCGCTCAATCGTTCGTTGCGTAAGGTGATTAAAACTAAAGCTGTGTTCCCTGATGAAGAGTCAGTTTTTAAGTTGATGTATTTGGCGATGAATAATATTGCCAAACGATGGAACCGACCGATTAAAAATTGGAAGGCTGCCTTGTCACATTTTGCTATCCTATTCCCAGGACGCTTCAACTATTGACGATCTAAAAGCTTACACAAAAATCTAAACACTCTCAAGAAGAGAGTTTGAAGGGTCAGATTCCCAGGTAGTTGCGTTCAGGATATCTAGACTCAAAATCTAACCCCCTTTAACTTCAAAAATATTTCCCGTAGGGTATCAAAAAATCGAGCTCAATAGGTACATCTGTTTGTTGGCTAGTTCAAATCTTTATATTGAACATCACCGAATGCTTTCTCACTTGCATCTTCACTAACGCCTATCGGCATAACGTTCCCGGTCAGCGGTTGCCGGGGTCTTTACATCCAACACAAAGCGGCTTTGGTCAATCCGCTGCACCGGGGTTGTTAGCTGAGCAACGCCCCGATAGTCTCGCAATACCGCCTCACCGATCGCCCCCAACCACTTAACCTTTGCCACAAAACCGTGCTGCTTCGCAGGTACCGCAAGGGTCGCCTCTCACTACCGCCCCCACCCTTATCTCCTGAGCGCCTTGCAACACCACCACTAATCTCAAA